>JBGPJK010000412.1:0-4209 GCA_041485425.1 Terriglobia bacterium
CCGGGACACGCTCGCTGCTACGGTTGCCACACCCTGTCGAACAGAAGTTTCCATCTCGAGACGTTGTCCCCAGGAAGCGCAGAGTGGACCGACGACCAATCGCAGCGCAACTTCCAAAGCGCTCTACAGCAGGTCGTTCCCGGAGATCCCGCTTCCAGCAGGCTTTTGATCCACCCCCTCGCGCCCGAAGCGGGAGGAGATCCGTTTCATTCCGGCGGCAGGCAGTTCATGTCCCAGAACGACCCCGACTGGCTTGCCATGGCGGAATGGGTGCGCGGTGTTAGCACCGGAGTTGCTTCTGAGTCTTCATCGGCTTCGACAACCCTGATCTATGTCACCAACAGCGCCGGCGACACGGTCGATGTGATTGATCCCACGACCAACCGCGTCGTACAGGTCATACGCGGCATAGAATTACCGCATGGTATCGCTTTCTCCCCTGACGGGACGCGAGTCTACATCAGCGAGGAATCGGAGAGCGTGCTCGACGTAGTGGATCGAAAGAGCGGAGAAATTTTAAAGAAAATATCTCTCAGCGCCCGGCCCAATAACCTCGCCATCACTAGAGACGGAGACCGCGTGCTGGTGGGGATCCGCACGGAGCCGGGAGTCATAGATGTCATTGACACAGCTTCACTCAGGCGGGTGAAGAGCATTCCAGTCGACGGCAGCGTGCACAACGTCTTCGTCACACCCGATGGCAAGTATGCGGTCAGCGGTTCAATAGAAAACAAAGCTGCCACAGTCGTCGATCGCCAGACCGAGCAGGCAGTATGGGAAGTCAAGTTCGACCGCCCAGTACGCCCCATGACCTTCGAGACAAACCCTGACGGCTCAACCAGCCGCATTTTCGTCCAGCTCACCGGCTTCAACGGATTTGCGGTCGTGGATTTCGCCAAGCGCGCCGAGGTGGCCAGAATCAAGCTGCCCGATCAGCCCGGCGGATTCGGAATCGCCGAGGGTCGAACCGGCACTCCCTCCCACGGCATCGGGGTAGCCCCGGATGGGAAATCGCTGTGGATTAACAGCACGTTCGCGAATGCCGTCTTCAAGTACTCACTGCCGGAGCTCAAATTAATCGGATACGCGGCCCTGCCCCAGGTTCACCCGCTCAGACATTCCCCAACCGGTTCCGTGCCCGAGTGGATCACCTTCACGCCAGACAGCAAGATTGTCTATATTTCGAACTCTGGGGCCGGATCGGTCTCTGCCATCGACACAACTACCCTGAAAGAAATAGCTGTCATCCCCGTAGGAGAAGTACCGAAGCGGGTCAATACATTAGTCCTTCACTGAATGAGCCGCCCCCGGAATTTGTGATTCAGTCTTAAGAGTGAATTTCCGGCACAATCGAAACACTCAACGAAGGCAGATTTGCCGTGAAACGGAACCATGCCGAACCGGGGGCCGGCCTAGATACCAAAGTCAGCTGAACCAGAAGCGCTCTTCCAGAGTCCGCCTTTCTTTCCGTTCCCCCCTGAACCATCGACCTGATGGACCGATGCACAACCGTTCGGTCGAAGCCAAGAAGAGTAGCAATCTGATTTTGGTTCAGTGCGATCCCGTTACGGAGTGTGGACAATACAACATGCAACTGTTGCATATGCAACATAGATAAAAGTACGGACACTCCGCATGACAAGTATGGATCTGTGCCGGCCTACTTCGCCTTTACGAATTTCGCCAGCGGGATGACCTCGGCATTCTTTGCCAGCGCATATGTTTTTTCGCCGGGATACACAACGTAGAGTTGGTCGAGTCTGAGATCGGCCAAGGCGATCCGCATGGATGGTGTAAGCGCAGGTGCATCGGCGCGCTTGCATTCGACGCCGATGCGGCGGCCGTTCTTGAATAGGACGAGGTCAATCTCGGCCCCGTTGTGTGTAGCCCAGTAGTAGGCCTCGTCAGGCGAGAAGGCCTTGAGCACTTCTTCCACCGCGTAACCTTCCCACGAGGCGCCCACCTTCGGATGATGCTCGAGGTCGTGCTGGTTGGTGATGCCCAGCAGGGTGTGCAGGAGACCCGTGTCGCGCACATAGACTTTGGGCGCCTTAACCTGCCGTTTGCCGAGGTTCTCAAACCACGGCGGCAACTGGCGGACCATGAAGACACCGGTCATTAGGTCGAGGTAGCGGCGCACAGTGGATTCGTTCACGGCCAGGGCACGAGCCAGCTCGGCGGCGTTCCAAATCTGGCCATGGTAGTGGGCCACCATGTTCCAGAACCGCCGCAGGGCCACTGCGGGAATCCTGACGCCCAGTTGGGGCAGGTCGCGTTCGAGAAAAGTCTGGATAAATTGCCGCCGCCAAGTCAGCGAGTCGGTCTCCGCGCGCGGCGTGTAGGCCAGTGGAAAGCCGCCGCGCAGCCAGTGGCGGCCCTGGGCAGCAGCGCCAAGATCGGAGAGCCGGAAGCCCTCCAGCGGGACGGTTTCGAGCCGGCCGGCGAGGGTTTCGGAAGACTGCCGGAGTAGGTCTGGCGAGGCGCTGCCAAGAATGAGAAAGCGCGCGGGCAGTGGCACCCGATCGGCCAGGACGCGCAGCAGCGGGAAAAGGTCCGGACGGCGCTGGATCTCGTCAATAACCACCAGCCTCTTGAGCGGGCGCAGAGCCGTGTCCGGTTCGCTCAGTCGGGCGAGGCTCTGGGGCTCTTCAAGATCGAAGTAGTTGAGCGAGTCGGGGGCGACAAACTGTCGGGCGAGCGTTGTCTTGCCGCACTGCCGCGGTCCAAGGAGGGCAACCACACGGCTGCGTCTCAACGCGGCGCGGACCCGTGCAACGTCAGTCTTACGGTCAATCACCGGGGGTATTGTACCATGAATATCCCGCTGTCACCGCTGTATGTTCATGGTCATCCCCGCAAAACTCCTCTCCCGCACTTCATTGCAAACGATGGAACGGCATCGCCAGGAAGGACGCCGGGCCGAGCCCTTTGGACATGTTGAAGCCGGAAACGAGGCCGAACCGGGCACCAGCGTCGAGAGCAACGGTGCCTACTGTGTCACCGGAAAACCAGCAGATTCCGAGTAATATGGCAACCAAGCGATTAACCACGGATGCAGAAGCCAAGGCAATCCCGGCAACCAAGGTCAGCGATGATCTGGCAGTTCCTCGGGCTTGACGCAGGGATACGGACTTTCCTCGCCGGGCGCGCCGAACGCCGGCCCGGCGGTTCAATCAACGCGCAGCGGGTGGCCACGGCATGAAACAAGTGCTACAGCAAGCGCGTACGGGCGAGATTGCGGTGATGGAGGTTCCTGCTCCCAAACTGCTTCCAGGATGCGTCCTGGTGCGCATGGCGGCATCGCTGGTTTCAGCCGGCACGGAACGGGCCTCTTGCGAATTCGCCAGCAAAAGCCTTCTGCAAAAAGCAAAGGCCCGTCCTGATCTGGTTCGCGACGTCATCAGCAAGATTCGACGAGATGGCGTGTTCTCCGCAGTCGCTGCGGTTCGCAGCCGTCTCGATCAGCCCAATGCTCTGGGCTACAGCAGTTCTGGCACAGTCGTTAGTGTTGGGGAAGGCATCACCGATCTCAACGTGGGTGACCGTGTTGCCTGTGCCGGAGCGAGTTACGCTGTACACGCCGAATTTGCCTGTATCCCTCGCTTGCTGGCCGCCAGGATTCGTCCGGACTCAGCGGTGAGCTTTGAGGAGGCCGCCTTCACCACTCTCGGTGCCGTGGCTTTGCACGGCATTCGCACGGCGGATGTGAAAGTTGGAGATGTCGTCGCGGTCATCGGTCTCGGGCTTCTCGGGCAGTTGACAGTTCAGATACTCAAAGCAGCCGGTTGCCGCGTGTTGGGAATGGATATCGCCGCTGAGCGCGCCGACCTTGCGTTACGCCTGGGTGCGGATGATGTCAGCATCTCTGGCGATGGTTTGCGCGATTTATGTCTGCAGCACTCCAGCGGGCATGGCGCCGACGCAGTCCTGATCACGGCGGAGACAGCCAGCAGCGAACCTGTGGACTTGGCGGGAGAAGTAGCACGCGATCGCGGCGTCGTGGTTGCAGTTGGAACGGTTGGCATGGACATCCAACGCAAACTCTATTTTGAAAAAGAGCTTGATTTTCGGATTTCTCGTTCCTACGGGCCGGGCCGTTACGATTCTGCGTATGAGCAGAAGGGCCGCGATTATCCCATCGGCTACGTGCGTTGGACCGAAACTCGAAACATGGAAGCGTTCCTTCAACTCCTGTCGGAAGGCAAGCTC
>JBGPJK010000413.1:0-4207 GCA_041485425.1 Terriglobia bacterium
AATCCTTAATTCTAGGGGGACGCGAGAAACGCGGTCAAATCTGGTCACCGGCTGACCGGGATGCGCCGGGAGAGGCCTGACTATTCGCTCGCAGCCGCTGCCCGACCAGCAGAACATAGTGCAGCCCCGAGATGATGGTGAAAGCAAAGGTGGCACGCAGGAAGGTGAGACGCGCGATCCAAACCCAGCGTGCATGATCGACTTCCAGCAGCATCACGAAGAAAACCGCCGCTACCTGGGCGAACGTGTTGGCCTTGCCGAAGATACTCGGTCGGAAATCGCGCAGCCCGGCGATGGCATACAGTACGGCACTGGCGAACAGGATCGAGATATCGCGGCTGAACACCAGCACGGTGAATTTCCAGGGGATCTTGTGCAGAATGGAGAGCACCAGGAACATGGTGCTGAGAAGAAGCTTGTCGGCGATCGGATCCAGATACTGTCCCAGCAGGGTTTGCTGCTTGAGGGTGCGAGCCAGCAAGCCATCGAGTCCGTCGCTCAGTCCAGCCAGCACAAACAAAGTCAGCGCCCAGGTATAGTGATGGCCGACCAGATTGATCACGATGAACGGCAGAAACATCATGCGCAGCAGCGTGAGCTGGTTGGGAGCAGTCAGCAATTGCGAGAGCTTCACGTCCGCCCCTCGGCAGTCAGGCGAGGTGCCGCGCCGTGGCGAGTGAGCACAGTAGCCGGGTCAAGCCCCGTCTTGGCCGTAAAGCGCTGCGCCAGCGAAGGCAGGCTGCCATCGGGGAGGTCGAGCTCCATGCGCTCCACCCGGTGCATGGGGAAGAAGACCACGCCGGGAGAAAAACTTTCTCCTTCCCTTACCAATGAAACCAGGTCTTCGAAAGAGGCCAACTCGATCCCGCACAGGCTGAGCCCTTCCGCCGTAAGCGAAAGAATGGCGCCCCACAGCTTTTCCCGCGGATTGCCCAGCGTGACCACCACCATGGTGCCGGGTTGGAAGGCATCATTGCCGCTGGGTTCAAAGGCCCCGGCTTGGTCAGCATTCTGCACAAAAGCGATTGTCGCCGGGGGATGCGTACTTTGCAACTGCCGGGAGACGCCGCCAGCCATCGCCTCGACCGGGGAATGTGGCTGCCCGGCTCACTCATTGCCGCCGCAAAGCAAGCCCGGTACAATGAAGCCTGCAAGTAGGCGCGTAGCTCAGTTGGTTAGAGCGCTACCTTGACACGGTAGAGGTCTGGGGTTCGAGTCCCCACGTGCCTACCATTCAACTCATTGGATAGGCCGCACTCAGGGGCCACCGAAACTGAAGAAACAGCCCGCCCAAAGCACGGCTTCCCGGGCGTTTCTAATGGATGTCCGCACAGCGTCAGCCCTGCGCCTGATGCCGGCTCGCAGGTACCTCAGTGGCGGGCAAATCGACCTACGGCGTGAACTGGTAGATCGCGCCGTCGTTGGCACTACCCCCGTGCACGGTTGCGCCGTAGAGGTTCCCCGCTGAATCAGCCACCATTCCGTTGTACACAAAGCCGCCGTCCGGAACGCCTGTGAAGCGATAGGCCACACTCTCTGTCCACTTCCCGTTAGCCCCAGGAGCCAGCTTGAAGATGGTGCCGCAACTGCATCCCGCGCCGCCCTCACTCGTCGTGCCGTACAGATTGCCAGTCTTGTCGAAAACCAGGTTACTGATGGAACTGTTTCCGTCGGCTCCGCCTTTGAAGCTGTAGAGCACTCTTTCTTTCCAGGTGCCTCCGCTGCGTGGTGCCAGTTGGTAAACCGAGCCAAGGTTGTTTGCCCCGTCGTAGTACGTGGTGCCATAGAGATTGCCCGACTTGTCGAAAGTCAAACCGCCGTAGGGAAATCCCGCGTCCGGTTGACCTTTGAAAGCATAAATCGTCTTGAAATTCCAGTTCCCATCCTGAGTGTGTGTGAGCTTGAATGCGGTACCCTTTCCATTCGCGCCACCCGTTGTGGCCACGCCGTAAAGATTCTCGGCAACGTCAAGCAGCAGTCGCCCAGCCGAGCCTGACGACCCATCCGCGCCGCCCGTGAAGCTGTGGATCACCCTGAACCGCCAGTTTCCGCTTTGATCAGGTTTCATTTGGTAGATGACGCCGAGCCCATTCGCCCCACCGGTTGGAGTCATCCCGTAGAGATTGCCATGTTTGTCAAAAGTCAGTCCAGCCCCGGGACCGTAGCCGTCATTGCCGGTGAAGTCATGAATCACGCTCTGGCTCCAGCTTCCGCCCGCGTTGGTCAGCTTGTACACCACGCCGCAACCATCCTCGGGACAAGCTCCGAACATGCCGCCGATGACTGCGGTGCCATAGAGATTGCCCTGGGCGTCGAGCGTGACGCCTTTGTAGGGCTGTCCTCCATCTGCGCCACCGGTGAAACTGTAGAGCACGGTGTGGGTCCAGCCTGTGCCGGAAGGCGTCAGTTGGAAAACTGTGCCCGTGCCGAAATCACCACCTTGCACCGTCGTGCCGTAAATATTGCCCGCGCTGTCGACAACCAGATCACTGTCGGTGTACTCGCCATCGGCGCCTCCGGCGAAGCTATAGATCACCTTTTCCGTGCCGGCCGAGGCGGCGATCGCCAGCATCGCGACCACTGCGAAAATGGCTGGAACCCTGCTCATGGAATGCGAGCCTCGTCTGCTTCCCATTTCCCCCTCCATTCCGAAACCCCTTCGCACTTGAAAACATAGAGGTTGCGGTGACCCCTGGCGGTTGAGAACTATAGCATTGAAATCCCCCGAAAAACAGGCGTTCTTGGAGCTTCGGTCTGGAGCATTGATATGTCTCGATTGAAGGGGCCTGCGTCACTGTGCACTGGCGGTTAGCTTTTGAACTCCAATGCCACTGAGCGGGAGATTCTGTGCGAGCCCAGGGATGGCTTGCGGATTCTGTTGCCCGTCGGTGGCCTTCGATACTTTGTCGCTGAGATAGGCGAAAAGCTCTCCCGCGGTCACCGTCCCGTCCTTGTTGGAGTCGGCTTCGCCTTTTAGGCCTTGCAGCAGAAAATACGTGAAGACGCCATGCCCGCCTCCCCACTTCTCGTCTTCCGCGGAGAGTTCGCTGACGTCGCTTGCCGTGATCACCGCGCGCTCTGACTGCGAGGCGTAGTGTTGCACATACTGATTGACCAGATTGTTTTGTCGGACCGCGCCCAGGCGCTGGCCGCTGATCCCGTAGCTATGGCAACTGTCGTTGAAGCTGATTACATGCTTGGCTTTCAGGATGCGTCCGAAAACGTCTTGTAGTTGCCACATAGGGAAAGCGGTTCCTCCCATGTCTTCGGGCCGCGTGTCGTACGTCAGCAGATAGAGATTGCGACTGTCGTTCGGATCGGGCGCGCCGTGTCCGGCAAAGTAAATCACCACCAGATCCTGCGGACTTGGCTTGGTCAGGAAAGTAAACAGGGCACTGCGAAGATTCTTGGAAGTGGCCTCCTCATTGAACAACGCGACGATGTTCTCGCTGTGGAAGCTGCCACCCGCAGGCGATTCCAGAAAGTCGCGAAAGGCCTTGGCATCGCGGTCCGCATATTTGAGGTTCGTGAGTCCTGCCCCGGCGTTCTGGTACTTTGAGATACCCACAATCACGGCGTACTTCTCACCGCTAATCTTCTCCGGTGGCCCAACCGGCGGTTTCGCACCCTTCTTGAAGGAAGACATGGGGCTCTCTCCCGACCGCTCGGTAATCTGGAGAAGGAAGGACGCGTAGTGGATCCTCTGATAAGGATCGCTGTACTCCACTTCCACCGAGTTCCTGCCCGGCACGATCTCGAATCCGCCACGGTGGCTCAAGTCGAAGTTGCAGACCAAGCCGTCTGCCATGCTGCGGATCGTCATGATAGTGTTCGCGGCTTCGGTGTTGATCTTGGCATGAATGCTGCCGTAACTCACTTCCCCCGGCTGCTTGCTGATGTGCAACTGCAGGTAGGAAATGTGTCCTCGTGGCAGAGTCGCGAAGCTGTTGGGCTCAACTCGGGTTTGTAGCTCAGGGATCTCGAGCCACATCTCAGGCGGCTTGGTGGTGTCGCCGAGAGCAGTATCTAGGCTGCTCGCGCCGAAGACCAGGGTTGCCACCATTGCAACAAAGCACGCGGGTTTGGCGATGACCGGGTGCATACACAACACGGTGGGTGACCATTATTAACCTTGCGAGCGGGCTGTCAATAGGGTCCAGCAGTAATGCTGTTCTTAGCAAATTAAAATGTCCGCTTTTTGTAGCAA
>JBGPJK010000414.1:0-4199 GCA_041485425.1 Terriglobia bacterium
AAACCCGTCATCAACTGAAACAAGACCGCTTCAGCCGGGTCACCATCGATGCTGCGGAAAGAACCGCCCATTGGACGGTAGAACACCAGTCCAAGCTCATGGTGGCCGCAATCATCGTGCTGCTGGTAGCCGCCGCGTCCTTCGGATCCTGGTACTACTTCAACCAGCAGGACCTGAAAGCCAGCGTGGACCTGGGCCAGGCGGTTCGCACCATGGATACCCCGGTGCGCCCGGCGGGCATGCCCGCCGAGCCCGATACTCCCAGCTTCGCGTCCGTGAAAGAGCGCGCCACCGAGGCCCACAAGAAGTTCCAGGCGCTGGCGGACAAGTATCCGCATACGCGCTCTGCCGAATTTGCCCGTTACTTTCTGGGCGTGACCTCGGCGGACCTGGGAGACAACGCCGCCGCTGAGCGTGAACTCAAGGCGGTGGCTGCGTCGCACAATGAAGATCTTGCCGCCCTGGCCAGGTTCGCCCTGGCATCGGTGGACCGCAACATCAATCGCAACAAGGAAGCCATCGACCTGTACAAGCAACTGATCGACAAGCCGACGCGCACGGTCAGTAAAGCCACCGCGCAATTGGAGCTGGCGGAAACCTACCAGGCCGCGCAGCAAAGCGACCAGGCCAAGCAGATCTACCAGCAAATCCAGAAAGAGAATCCGTCGAGCGAAGCCGCGCAGATTGCCACCGGGAAGCTGCAGGAGATGAAGTAAGAGGCTCCAGTCTCTGTGGTGATTATTCCTATTAGCCCTGCGTGAACAGCTTTTTCCATTCTTCAGTCGCTGCGGACGGGAACTGAGCTGGCCTCAGGTTGGCAGCCACGTGCTCTTTGTGGCTCATGCCGATCAGCGCCGTCGTGAGTCCGGGAGCGGAGCGGGCGAACTGGATGGCGCTTTCCGCGTCGGTCTTCATGCCCAGAGTGCGGCCTACGAAATCGGGCAGGCCCTGCGTCAACCTTCCCTGGTGAAGAGTGGCGCTGCCTATGACGGCAAGGCCCAGACGGGCGGCAGCCGCGAGCAGAGACATCTTCTCTTTGCCGGACATCTGGTTGGCCAGACCATGGGCCTCGGGCATGGCCAGATTGAAGGCGAACTGGATGAAGCGGAAGTGGTGCGCATCACCTCCCACCTCGCGGGCTAGTTCCGCCACTCCGAAGAGGTTGACATAATCGCGCGAAGTCTCGGGCACGCGGAACCCGTTCCAGGTCGCCATCCCGTAGAAGCGTAGCTTGCCGGCTTTGACCTGCTTTTCCAGCATGGCGAAGGCGTCTTTCAGGCGGTGATGAAACTCATCGCGAGCGACGTCCGCCAGTTGCGACTCGGGATTGTGGACATAGAAGAGGTCGACCGTTTCCAGACCCAGATTCTGGCGCGAACGTTCGATCTGGTTTTCCAGGTACGCGGGCGCCATGCAGTGCATACCACCCGCAAGCTCTTTGGGATCGAGGATGCCGGGCTCGATATACTCGCGCAGGAAGTAGGCGCGCGGGTCGGCTGGCAGGTTGCCATCGAAGGAAACATAGCCGGCCTTGGTGCAGACGAAAACTTCATCGCGCTGGCATTCTCCCGCGCTTACTAGTTGCTGCAGAGCGACGCCGATATTGCGTTCGGAACGCTGGTGGCGGTAGTTGATGGCAGTGTCGAGGACGTTCACGCCGGAGCGCACCGCGGCGGCGATCGCCTCGGTGTAGTTTTGGTCGGCGGCATCGTCGGGCTCGCCGAGGTAGGTGCCGAGTCCAATTGAAGACAGCCCCAGCTCGCCTGCGCCGGGCACGTGCTCGGGACGGCGGAAGTGTCCGGCATCGCGCAATTGGGGAAAGCGATCGCGGTAGCGGGCGGTGCCTGCCGGGGTGGCGTGACCGGGGAGCATAGGGAGTCAGTGTAGCAGCGGTGGCGAGGGCTTATGGCGGGCACATCCGTGGATGGTCATGATATAATGACCATAGTCATTTGGAGTGGTCATGAAATCAATGCCTGCCGGGGAATTCAAGGCCCGCTGCCTCCGAGTGATGGACGATGTGTACGCCACTCGCGAGCCCGTGGTGATCACCAAAAAGGGTAAGCCGGTGGCCAAACTCGTCCCCGCGGACGGGCAACCGGGAGACATTTTTGGGTGCCTGCGCGGCGAGGTGGAGATCGTCGGGGACATTGTGTCTCCGGCCGTGCCGCTGGAAGACTGGGAAGTTCTGAAGTGATCCTTCTCGACACGCATGTACTGGCTTGGCTGGTCGCCCAGCCGGAGCGACTCTCGCGGCCGGCGGCGTCAGCCATTCGCCGGGCTCGCGCCAGCGATGGACTGGCCATTGCGGACATCACGGTGTGGGAGCTTGCATGCCTCTTCACGCGAGGAGTTCTTCGCTCCCATGGCACAGTCGAGAACACAGTCCAGAATCTTGTGACCCGTTCTGGCGTAAACGTCAAGCCAATCACGGCGGAGATCGCGGCCCTTGCCACGCAATTTCCCGACGATTACCCGAAAGATCCTGTTGATCGCTTGATCGGCGCTACGGCCCGGGCGGAGGGTATTGCGCTCATCACTCGTGACGAAAGAATCCGCAGCAGCCCGCTGCTGAAGACGATCTGGTAAATTGTTTCAGCCGCGGCGCTTTCGATGAAACCCAGGTCCCGACTGCGCGAAGGAGCCCATCCCATGAACTCGAATCGATGCTCGATCACAGCCTACTTGATACTTGGTCTCGTGTTCGCCGTCGCCAGCGGGTGGCTGCTGCTTGCCGCACCCAGAGCGCGCGCGGCAGTGGACAAACCGGATGCCGCCTGCCTCTACACCCAGGCCGAACTCGTCCGGGTGCTGGGCAGCGCGATCGGCGCGGGCGAGCCCTACGAGGTCAAGATGGGCTCGCGGCACATCGGCTGGTCCTGCCGCTACCCCGGCAAGGCCGTAAAGCTCGACGTCAGTGTTGAGGCGAGCGACGCATCCCGCTTCGAGAAGGATCGCCAACTTGCCGAGCATCTCGCGCAACCGCACCAGTTCCACCTTCTCATCGGTGTCGGCGAGGCGGCGTTCGTGGGACAGGGCGGCATTGTTGAGGTGCTCTCCGGTGGACGCAAGCTGTCGCTGATGCACCTGACTCTCGCCTCCGGCCACACGGTAAGCGACGCGGATATCCACACCCTTGTGAAAATGGGCCTGGAGCGGATGGCCAAGCTGAATGTTGCTGGACGCTAGCCGCAGGCACGCGGCTGGGCCGCGTATGATAGCCATGTGTTCGCCGTGATCTGCGTGTACACCGGCTTCGCATTGATGCTGGTGGGCGTGGTGTCTCTGGTGAAGCCGCTGCGCTGGGTTGGAATTCCAAAGCGGTCGCGCGGCCTTCTGGTTGCCGTCGGCGGCTTCTGCCTCACCGCTGCAGGAATGAATCTGCCCGCTCCCGAGCTGCGCGTGGCAGTGGCGCAGAATCAACTCGATCACTTCATCCCGGTGTACCAGTTTTATGAATTCCACTCGATGCGGGTGGCGGCGCCGAAAGAACGTGTCTACCGGGCCATCAAGGAAGTTCGGGCAGACGAGATTCGGTTGTTTCGCACGCTGACCTGGATCCGCCGCATGGGTCGTCCGGGGCCGGAAAGCATCCTCAACGCACCGGAGCGCCAGCCCTTACTCGAAGTGGTGACCCACAGCGGCTTCCTGCTGCTGGCAGAAGAACCGAACCAGGAGATCGTCGTTGGGACGCTGGTGGTGGCGCCGCCGGGATGGCGGCCGAAGGCGAATCCCACTCCGGAAGATTTCAAGGCCTTGCACGCGCCCGGTTTCGCGCTGGCGGCAATGAACTTCCGTTTGGAAGATGACGGGGCCGGCGGGTCCCTGGTCGCCACGGAAACCCGTGTGTATGCTACCGATGCGGCAACGCGCCGTAAATTCGCCCGGTACTGGCGGGTCATTTATCCGGGGAGTGCGCTCATCCGGCGCATGTGGCTGCGGGCGGTGCAACGGAGAGCGGAAAACCCGCTGGGGTAAGTGGCTGCAGCCAGTCTCAGCGTTGGCGGCCACAGCGCCTGAAGGCGGGGTCGATGGTGAGACCCACGGCATCGCTAAAGCGATGCCCTGATACGAATCGCGGGGTTTTCGCGAGCGGTTGAGTCCCCGCTCTCGGTGTCCTGCATTTTCCTTTTCTGGCTTTTCCGCTACCATGTGGCCCTGCTCGAACCGCTGGGGAAAAAGATGGCTGACATCACTCT
>JBGPJK010000415.1:0-4195 GCA_041485425.1 Terriglobia bacterium
CGTAATCGGCCTCAGAACTCTTCAAGTTGGCTTCTGACGCCGCTAGACCTGCCCGGGTCTGCTCTACCTGCGCCTGAATCTCTTCCTTGTCCAACTGCGCCAGCAGTTGCCCCTTCTTCACACTGTCGCCGTATTCCACATAGAGCTTTTTGACGATGCCGCTGGCCTTGGACTTGACCTCGACCTTGGTGATGGGCGTGACCTTGCCGGTGGCGACCACACTCTTGGCCAGATCGCCTTTCTCAACCTTGGCTAGCTTGGAAGGATCAATCTTGGTGCCGCCGCGGGTGGCCGCAATCAGCCCGACTGCGATCAGGAGGACGAGACCGATGGCGATACCACCGTAGATCAGCCGTTTGCGACGTTTCCTCTTGCCGTTACCATTGCCGTTCACATCCGCCTCCTGCAGTAAATAAGGTCAACCCTCGTTGGTTATTACGAAAGTGGTGAGCGTTTTGTTCCTGAGAATCCGATCTGGCTTCGTTGGTTTACCGCCGAAGTTCCCCAAGCGGCACCCGTTGCGTTAGACCGGGCAAGGGTGGAAATGGAAGCAGGAAATCTGTTGACGGTGGCGGCAAGCGCGAGAGCCAGTCAAAGACACGGAGCTACGACTGGCAAGCTGTAAGAGACATTGTACAAGCTCCGGAACTTGAACGGGATGCGGTACCGCCTTTGGAATGTTAGAATTAGCCATCCATGATCGCCTTTGTGCTGCTGCGGGTGTTTCTGATTGTGCTCCTGGTGGCAGCCAATGCCTTCTTTGCCGCAGCCGAATTCTCGCTGGTGAGCGTGCGGGACACCCGCATCCAGCAGCTCATTGAGGCGCACCGCATCGGCGCCCGCATCGTCCAGAAGCTGCACCGCAATCTGGACGAGGTGGTCAACGGTGTCCAACTGGGAATTACCATCGCCAGTCTCAGTTTGGGCTGGGTGGGCGAGCCCATGCTGGCGCACATCGTGGAAGGGTTTACTGGCGCGGTTCCCCATACCAGCGTGTATGCCCACGGCATCGCCATCGTACTGGCCTTCAGCCTGATTACCTGCCTGCACGTCATCCTGGGAGAACTGGTGCCCAAGTCCTTGGCCCTGCAACGCGCCGAGCAGGTGGCGTTAACCGTAGCTGCGCCCATGGATGTTTTTCTCACCCTGACCCGCCCCCTCATCTACGTGATGAGCCGGGCTGCGGGGTCGGTCCTGCGCGTGTTCGGGTCGCGCCGGGTCCGGCAGGGTACCGTGCATTCGCCGGATGAGCTGAAGCTGATCGTGACCGCCAGCCGGCAGTTCGGACAGATCCCGCCATTCCAGGAGGAAATGATCCACAACGCGCTGGAGCTGGAAAACATCAGCGTGCGCGAAGTGATGGTGCCGCGTCCGGACATCTTCTCGCTGCCGGGCGACCTGACGCTGGACGAAGCCTTGGCACGGGTGGTGGAGGAGCAGCATTCGCGCATTCCGGTTTACGATCCGCAACGCGGCCCGGAACACATCATCGGGGTGCTCTACACCAAGGACTTGATGCGCTGGACCCGCTTGCGGCTGACCGCGAATCCGGTGCAGCCGGTTGCGGCGCGGGTCGCCGGCATGAAGATCAGCCAGATCATGCGCGACGTACTGGTGGTGCCGGAAACCAAGGTGCTGATGGAGCTGCTGGAGGAATTCAAGCAGCGCAAGAGGCACCTGGCGGTGGTGGTGGATGAGTTCGGATCAACCGCGGGGGTGATCACCGCCGAGGACATCTTGGAACAGTTGGTGGGCGAGATCGAGGACGAGTTCGATACGGCCCCGCCGCAACCGCCTTCTCTGGAAGACGCGGCTACGCTGGTGCTTGAGGGGGCGGTTAGTATTCGCGACCTCGAGACTCAGTACGAACTGGTGCTGCCGCATGATGCCGGTTTCGAGACCCTGGGCGGCTTTGTGCTGGCCCGGTTGCAGAGGATTCCCAAAGTCGGTGAGGGCTTCGAGTACGAGAGGCACCGTTTTGTGGTTGCAGAAATGGAGGGCCACCGCATTGCCAAGGTGAAGATCGAGAAGCTGGAGCCGGCAGGGCTGGGGCAGGCGGCGGGGGACTAGAGTTCTGATTGTGTAATTTTGTAATTGGGTAATTTGCGAACGCGCGGTAGTCTTCCAATTACCAAATTGCCCAATTACCCGATTACCCAATCGCCCTGAATGCTGCGCTACCTCTGCCTTCGCGTGCTGTACACGCTGCCGGTGATATGGCTGGTAGTCTCGCTGGTCTTTCTGCTGATTCATCTTGTGCCTGGCGATCCCATCCAGCAGATGCTGGGAGAAGGCGCGCCCGCAGCCGACATCCAGGCGGCGCGCCACACGTACGGACTCGACCTTCCCCTGGGCGCGCAGTATATCCATTACTGGAAGGGCGTGCTGCATGGGGACCTGGGTGCTTCGCTGCGTTTCAATCAGAGCGTGGGCAGCCTGATCGCACAGCGCTATCCGTATACGCTGCAGTTGACGCTGGCGGCGTTGCTGGTGGCGGTGGTGCTGTCGATTCCGGCGGGGGTGCGTTCCGCGCAACGCCGCAACCGCTGGGATGACCGCGTGCTCAGCGTGGTGAGCCTGTTCGGATTGTCGTTTCCGAATTTCGCCCTGGGTCCGATCCTCATTCTGTTGTTTGCCATCAAGCTGGGATGGCTGCCGGTGTCCGGCTCAGGAACCCTGGCGCACCTGGTGCTCCCGGCCATCACCATGGGCGGAGCGCTGGCCGCGATTCTCACGCGCATGGTGCGCACGTCGATGCTGGAGGAGTTAGGGCAGGATTACATTCGCACCGCGCGGGCCAAAGGGCTTCCGGAGCGCACCGTGGTCTACCGGCATGCGCTACGGAATGCGATGATTCCGGTAATCACTGTGCTGGGGTTGCAGTTTGGGGCACTGCTGGCGGGGGCCATCGTGACCGAGACAATTTTTTCCTGGCCGGGGATTGGGCGGCTGACCATCCAGGCGATTGGCAATCGCGATTATTACCTGGTGCAGGGCTGCGTTCTGGCGATTGGGCTGACTTATGTGGCAGTAAATTTTCTGACGGATTTGCTGTATTCGGTGGCGAATCCGAGGATAAGGCAGTGAGGGAGAGGCTGGCCATTCTATGAATCCCGAGCATTACCTCTTTGTCGACGAGCGTCTTTTAGGAAACTGCGCTTATTGTGGGGGTACGCCCGACACTCGCGATCATGTGCCTTCCAAGATTCTCTTGGATGATCCTCTACCTGCGAATCTCTCGATTGTCGAGGCCTGTGCCGATTGCAACCAAGGTTTTTCCCTCGATGAAGAGTACCTTGCTTGTTTACTGGAATGCGTGCTCGCTGGGTCGTCAGACATCGAGCGTGTTCATCGCCCAAAAGTGAAACGCGCCTTATCGCACAACAGGCGACTGGCGGAGCGGATTCAGTCCGCTGCTCGTCTCGACGAGAACGGCCTATGCATTTGGACTCCGGAAAGGGACCGCGTCCGCAACGTGGTTGTGAAGTTGGCGCGTGGCCATGCTGCCTATGAACTGAGTCTTGCTCAAATCGATGAGCCGCGAGAAGTAATCTTCTTACCCCACTCTGTCATGTCAAGATGTGAGAAGGAAGTATTCGAGAAAGCAGGTTCTGGGGAACTTCGGGGCTGGCCCGAAGTTGGCAGTCGTGCACTTCTACGTGCCTGTGGAGCCGAGCCGTACGCTGGGCAACAAGGGCCTTGGATTGTTGTACAACCGGGCCAATACCGATACGCAGTTGATCAGCATGGCGGCGTTCGAGTCCAAATCGTGTTAGCGGAGTATCTTGCATGTGTCGTCGACTGGGCATGACAGCATAGTGATCGTTGAGGCGGGTGGCGCTGGGTGCCCCTCGCGCTTTTGCGAAGGGGGGCTAGGAACCGTGGGCCGGGCCGACTCCCCATTTCCAGCTTAGACCAATTCGATCATGACACGCTGACCGACTAAAGCCGCCGCCCGCTGCAGGCTTGACAGGGTGATGTCGCATTTCGGATCGAGAATGCGATCCACCTGGGAGCGGCTGGTCTTCAGCAAGGCCGCCATGCGCGCCTTGGAAATCTTTTTCTTCTTCATGGCCTTGGCGAGCTGCCAGGCTACGACCTCCTTGATGGCTTGCGCCTGAGCTTCCGGAAAGATGTTTTCCTTCTTCAAGAAGTCGTCAATGCTCGATCCCAAGTTCTTCCTGCTCATTGTTCC
>JBGPJK010000416.1:0-4186 GCA_041485425.1 Terriglobia bacterium
CGCTGGAAAGAGAAGTTCGATGCGCCGGATTCAATCGAAGTCGCGCTCGAGTATCCGGAAGGATTCCTGGTGCGCTACTGCACGATGTACGGGAATAGCGCGGGCAACTACGTCAAGTGGTTTGGAACGCGGGGCACTCTCGACGCGAAAAGCCTTTCGCCGAGAGCGCACTGGACCGTCTCCGGAGAGGGTTCGAGCGAACCGGACCGAATTACGAGCGAGGCGCAGATTCCCGAAACGGCGCCCGTGCGCCATATGAAGAATTTCTTCGACTGCGTGCGGAGTCGTCAGGAACCCATCGCGCCGATCGACGCAGGGTACGGGCACTCCGTAGCGGTCTTCATGGCCGATGAGGCGTACGCTACCGGCCGGCGCATGGTTTACGATCACGCCAAGCGATCGATAATGCCAGATAGCCCCAAGCGTTAGCGCGGGGACGGTTTGGCAGCCAGTCCCCGCGCTGCTATTGCCCGGAGGCTACGGCTATTCGTGGAGCGGGCGGCTCGGCGAGCTTCATGAACTCCTGGACAAATCCAGCCTGCCGGGCATCTGTCAGGCCTTCCGCCAGGGCCGACGCCAGTACGGCGGACTCCTTCGCTTTGGATTTGTGCCTATTCACGGCCTTGGCGATATCTGCGTAGAGTACCTGGGCCTGCTGTTTAGGAACGATGGCCGGGTCTCTTTTCACGTCTTCCAGAGCATGCCGCAACAGCCCGTTGATGAGACCGAGCACAAGCTGGCGATCGGTGGTGTCCTCGAGCAGGCGGAGCGAGGTCTGTCGAATCGCGTCCCGTTCGGCCGGCGAGTGCGGCTGCGTCGTTTCCAGCCAATTTGCCAGAGCCGTTTCGAACTCCGGATGGCCGTCGCAGTGTTCCAAAGTCGCTTGTATGCCCGCGGGCGTCCGGATGAGGGCGGCAAAGTCCACATTCCGTTGACCTTGGGCTAACACAATGACCGGAATGGCCAAGCAAACGAAAACACAGGAAGTCACGATGCAAATCCTAGGTAAAAACCGACCTCAAACTAGGTCAGTCACCTAATTTATCAAGGATGCATGGGGTACGCAAGACGTTACGTTTTATTTGTGTAACATCTTAAGGCGCCGTTTCTGCGCCTTGCCTGGGCGCAGTCTTTGGGATATGGTTGGAACACGTTCTGAAAAGGGGAGGACCGCGTATGTCTCAGAAATCAGCGCGGCTGCTTGCCACCATCGGCTTTGCCATCGCCAACGCGGCTGTGTGTTCGGCGCAGGTAGAGCAAGGGACTATCACCGGATCGGTGAGTGACCAATCCGACGCTCTGGTCGCCGGCGCCCAAGTCACCGTACGGAATGTCCGAACAGGCGTGAAGGCTGTCACGCGGACCAACACCGACGGGTATTACAGCGCGCCCTACCTGCCGTCGGGTGAATACGAAATCGCGGTCGAAAACTCCGGCTTCAAGAAAGCCAGCGTCGCAGGCGTCAATCTCACGGTGGGATTGACGGCGACCATCAACGTGAAGCTCGAAGTGGGCACGGTGCAAGGCGAGGTCCGGGTGGCTCGCTCGGCAACGTGGTGGGCAGCAGGCGGATTGTGGAGCTGCCGCTGAACGGCCGCAATCCATACAGTCCTAGTGACCCACTCCGATGATCCCAACCGGTCAGCGACCTGAAGCGGGGCCGCGCGTGCTTGTCAAAGAATCCACGGCACACGGCCCGGTTCCCGTCCAGCGTTTCATGGCAGCGGATTGCGAATTGCTTCCGGGTCCAAGTACATCAGGTTGCCGGGCCGAAAGATGCAGTGGCGCAGTGCAAGCTTAAGATAAATCATGAAGGTTCGGGACATGCTGAAACGGCTGAATCGGGATGGGTCGAAGCGGACCGCACGCGCGGTGACCATCACCAGTTCGTTCATGCAACCAAGCCGGGAACAGTCACGATACCAGGCCACCCCAGCGATGAACTGGCGCCCTGCTTGCTAAAGTCGATTATGAAACAGGCAGGGCTAAAGAAATGAAATACGCAGTGGTCTTTGAACAGACTCCAAGCAACTGGTGTGCGTACGTCCCGGACCTTCCGGGGTGCGGTACCACCGGCAAGACGCTGGAAGAAACCCGCAGGCTGATTGCGGAAGCCATCCCGTTCCACATTGAAGGTCTGCGGATGCATGGGTACCCGGTCCCGGAGCCCACCACCGTGGCAGAGAACGTGGAAGTGGTAGCCGCGTGACAAAACTTTGGCAGACACGCTGACCTGCCGGACTCCCCAACCACCGAACTTTTTGCGACACTTTTTGTGGCAAGCGGGAGGCGTACCCCACGGCACATGGCCAAACTGTAAGGTGTTGATTTGATGACCGCAGAGTACCGCTTGCTGGGCTAACACGCCGATTTACAGTCTGCTGGTGTTAACCACTCACCACCCGAACGACATCCAATACAATACACGCCTCCGCTCAAGGCGGTGGGGGAGTTCAAGGTGATCACGAACAACTTCTCGGGCGAATTCGGCCGGGTGACTTCGATGGCATGGCCGCGATTCTCCTTGGATTGTGCCCTTGCCTTTCATTCTGCGCTACCCCGCCCCTATCACGGCTCTCAGCAGCGCAGGCACGGGTCCTGACTCAGGTTTCTTGACATCGAAGACCCTGATCAGCCCCCCCGCGCCGGTCAAGGTTTGCGAGAAATCGCTTTGGCGCTGCAGCGCGGTGGGCTGGCCTGGCAGTTCCGCAACAACGGCGCGAGCGATTTGGGCAGCGGATTCCTGACGCAGACTTCGGTCTTCCGCGGCCCTCCGGTCGCGGCGCCCAACACGCCGCCTCCGGGCACTTCGCTCGGGAACGCGTTTCAGGCGGGGTTCTTCTGTCCGCCTTCGGCCAGCGTCGGAAGCGGCATCACTACGGCGTTTCGCGACTGGGCAACCCCTCTCAACCAGCAATGGAACCTGAGCATCCAGCGGACGCTCGGTGGTGGATTCCTGGTGGAGACCGCTTATAGCGGCAATCGGGGCATGCGGTATTGGGTGAATCGCAGCCACAACGCCGCGAGTACGCAGTTTCTTTCCCTGGGGAATGCGTTGAATGACTTGGTCCCCAACCCGTTTGCCGGAGTGATCACCACCGGCTCGCTGAGCACGGCCACGGTGCGGCGATCGCAACTGCTGCTGCCGTTCCCCACTACACTGGCGTGACGCAATTCCGCGACGCGGTGGGCGACTCCGTCTATCACGGCTTCACTCTGCACGTCGAGAAGAAGACCAGCCGTGGGCTGACGCTGCAGGCGAACTATACGATCAGCAAAGGGATTGACAACGCGCAGGAGAGATTTGCGGGCAGATCGCGTTTCATCGATCCAAACAACCTCAAACTTTCCCGCGCCATCGCCGAATACGACCGCCCGCACTTGCTGGTTATGAACTATATCTATGAGCTGCCGTTCGGACAAGGCAGGACGTGGCTGCGCAGCCGACCGGTTTCGCGAGTTCTGGCAAACTGGCAAGTGAGCGGTATCACCACGTTCGCCAAGGGGCTGCCGATGGTGATCACGGCGCCAGCCAGCACGCAACTGCCCGGGGTCAGCAACTTCGATATCGGCATCGGCCGCAACCAGCGATTCCACGAGCAGCGAATCAATCTGCAATTCCGCGCCGAGCTGTTCAGCGCATTCAATCACACGCAACTGGGATCACCCAACGGTTCGATCACGGCGCCGGACTTTGGACGCATCTCGTCGGCAGGAGGCACGCGGACGGTGCAGTTGGGACTGCGGCTTTCCTATTAGATTCATTTAGATTCATGTGGCAGCTCTGGCCCGGATTTCTCTCCAGCAGTGGCAGCCGCGATGCCCTGACTCCCGATGTCGAGGAATTCAGGGACTCGTTTCGCCCGCACAATGCAGACGCTGAAAGGCACTTTCGCCGACACTTGGGATTCGGAAAGCCAGCCGGCCCTGCTCCGCTGGACAAGCCGGATGCAATCGACGCGTATGTCAACCGGCTGCGATCCGTTTCCCGCTCGTATGGGAACGCAGGCGAGGACATCGGTCCAAAGAGTTCAATATTGGCTGCGGCCGTTCGCGCTTGAGCACGCCGATCTGCTGCCGGAGGGCTAGGGACTCTCCGAATCGCCTCCGGGTGCGCCCAAGAAAATCGGATTCTTGCGGCTCCCCGCCGCCGTGCATGGTGGACGTATCGCTCATCGCTTTCTCC
>JBGPJK010000417.1:0-4180 GCA_041485425.1 Terriglobia bacterium
CCAGGGTTGTCGCGCAGCAGATAGTATGCGGTCCAGAGTCCGGTATAGCCGCCACCGAGGATCGCGACGTCTACCTCCACTGACTGCATTAGCGCGGGTCGCGGCTGGAGTTGCTCGCCTGCGGTTTCGAGCCAGAAGCTGTACTTGCCGTAATCAGCCATGTCGGATTCGTGCGTTGAAGACGGGCGTCACTGCATTGCAAACTTCGCCCGCTGGATAGCAAAACCATTCATCAGATTCTTGGACACTCTAGCTGCTCGCGAACGGTGAACGCTCACAGTCCGGAACTTTCTGTCTGCGGAGAAACTTCGGAGATCTCAATCTTAGGCTCCGCGACTTGTTCCCCGCGTTTCCTGGAAGACCGGATCAAAGCTCCCAGCCCAGCCCAGACTGCCAGCGCCATCCACTCATAGCGAGTGAAATGGCCGGGCACGATGGGAACGACTTTCACCAGGACCATGAGCGAAGTGACCAGCAGCCCGAACAAGGCGGCGACACGGCCCCGGAACGAAGGCTTCATGCACCAGTAGGATGCGCAGGCCGCCAACCAGCCTATTGCTGTGGCAGCCGCACCCACCTCCAAAATTGGGACCAACCCCGCCTCTCCCAGCAACATGGTAAGCGCCGAAGCTATGCCCACGGCAATCACGGCGGTTGCTGGAGTCTGGTTTACCGGATGGATGTGCGCCATCCTTTGGTTCAGCAGATTTCGCCTTCCCATGGCGAACAGCAATCGTGAAGATGCGACCATGTTCGCGTTGAAGGCCTGCAGCAAAGCAACCAGGGCAGAAGCCATGATCAGGTTGACGATCCAGTGGGCATGCAAAGCTCGTTCAAAGGCGACAGCGGTCGGAAACTGTTGGTTGCTCTTGAGGCTCTGCCAGGGCGCCACATAGGCTACCGCGGAGATCACAACCCAGAAGAAAGCGAGCCCCACGAAAATGGTTAGCGCGATCGCGACGAAAAACCCACTTCCCTTAAAGTCGGGACTGGCTTCTTCAACGCACTTGCCCACGGATTCAAAGCCTCCCAAAAGCCAAGGAACAACTTGCCAGACCAGCAGAATGGACAAAAGAGGAGCGTGGCTGAACAAGGGGTGGAAATTGCTCGCGGAACCGTGCTTTGCGCCGGCTAGGGCAAAGATCACGACCAGGCTAAGAAACGTAAACGTAGTGGTTTTGGCTAACCTGGAGCTCGCTTGTATGCCCCGACAATTCAACCAGGTCAGCAGGACAGTGATGGTCAGTCCCAGGATGATGTGAGGGAGATAAATCGGGCGACCACCCAGGCGATACAACTCAACCGAGTTCAGGGATGGGAACAGGTAACCGGCGATTCTTCCGGCGGCCAGAGCCTCAAACGGACAGGTGAGAGAGTAGCTGAGGAGCACTATCCAGCCGGTTGCGAAACTTACACTCGGAGGAAAAAAGCGGGCGACATAAGCTGCCTCCCCCGCCGAGTCGGGGATCGCCCTCACCAACTGGCCGTAGACATACCCGATGGGCAGTAGCATCAGCGCGCCCGCGGTGAAACCGAGGAGCGCACCCAGTGGGCCGCCGCGTTGCAGGATGTCGTCCATGACCACCAGCCACGCGGTACCCACCATCACGCCGAAGGCCAGCGCAAAGTAGTCGACCAAACGCAGCTTGTGGGCTAAGGACGCCATAAAGAATTAGAAGGACGGCCACCAAGCAGTGGCCGCCCCGAAATCATTCCGCAATGTTCTCAGAATTCATACCGCAGCGCGAACTGCATGACGCGAGGCTGCGTCAACAGGCCGGTGTAATTGCCAAAAGTGGTGGGTATCTGTTGCAGGGAAGCGATACAGGCGCACGCCTGGGTGCCCAAGCCCGACAGGGCGTTGAAGCGTACCTGATTGAACACATTGAAAACCTCCCAGCGGAACTGCAGGCTCTGGCGCTCCCAAGGCATCTGCCAGCGCTTGGCCAGCGCCGCGTCAACCCCAACGTAGCCATCTCCGCGGACTGCATTGCGCGAACCGCTCTGGCCGGGGAAAGGATGGGCGAAGTCGCCGTAGGCAGCCGTCGGGTTGGGGAAAACGCTGACGGCACCGCCTGGCTGTTTGAAGTGCCCAGTCTGGGGTTTAACGAGCATGTTGGCGATTCCCTGTTCGTCCCAGTTCGTGGGCCAGAAATTCCCGTTGTCCACAGTGAAGGGGAAGCCACTGGTCCAGCGCATAAGACCGGAAAGCTGCCAGCCTCCGATGACACCGTTCGTAACTCCACTGGCGTTTCCCGCAAAATGCTTGCCCTCGCCGAACGGCAGCTCGGCGATCCAGTCGGCATTGATCTGGTGAGTAGTGTCGAAATCGGACACCGCGCGGCGCCCGCCCGGATCGAAGGCATTTACCAAGCGGCTGCCGGGGGCTCCCACATTGGTACTCGAGCTGAAGCCGAGACGGGTGGCGTTGGAAGTGATATCGATCGACTTGGAATAGGTGTAGTTGAGGTCGAACTGCACTCCGTTGCCCAGCTGTTTCCTCAGACTGGCTTGCAGCCCGTTGTAGCTGGAACTCCCGATGGAACTCCAGCCGTACATGCTGGTGGCCTGGTTGTTCAGGGCATCTCCCGGCAACGGCGCGCCGCCGGGGTTATTAAAGAACAGCGCGTTGCCAGCACTGTCGCCGAGCCCATAGTAGATGTCGAGATTACCCAGTCCCACGACCTCATTGCCGAGATAGGAATCGCCTGATTTGTAGTAGAGGTCATAGAGAGCCGCCACCAAGTTTCCGCTGAACCCGGTAAAAAGATCCTGATAACTTGGGGATTTAGGGATCATGTCATGCCAGAAAGCGGCAGTCTTACCCACCACAGTGTCGTTGACCTGGGTCGAAGCCAAGCCCTGTTGAGCTAACTGTGCCAGGCGCGTGGCAGCCGCGAAGTAGTCAATTCTGGTCTTAGGATCCACCAGGTCGATCGGCTGCCTGAGATCGCGCTGGGTGAGCAGATGCCGCCCCAATCGACCCACATACGAGAGTTGCAACGAGAGCCTTCGTGGCAGCTCGCGGGCAACCGAAAAATCAAAAGCCCAGGCGTACGGTGTCTTGAGCGATTGATCGACTCCCCAGGTGATGGCTTGGCCGAGGGGAGGCGGCGTCTGCGGGAAAGCTCCAGGCGGGGCTGGTTCAAAAAACTGCTGGTTAGTCGGACCGAACACAGGAATCTGGTTGATATTACTGATGCGGGGCACGTTCGCAGCATCATCGTAGCCAGGAAGGCAGCAGACATTTTGCACTGTGGCCGCCAAGCCGCCCGGCGCGTTTGCGTCGAAGGTGCTCAGCAATTCCATGCCGGCGCGATCATAGACCCGGCTAAAGCCGCCGCGAACCACGGTTTTGTCATTGTCGCCAACGAGTTTTCTCAGCCAGCCGCCCTCGGGACGCGGCGAATAAGCAAACGAAATGCGTGGGGAGAGGTCGGACTTTGAAAAGTTATAGAACCCGCGTCCGTTGTTTGCTGGCCCACCGAGAATGAACGACACCAGGGGGGTTGCGTCGTATCCGATCCCCTGCTGCATATTCTTTACCTCTTGGTTGAACTCGGTCCCGAGATTGTAGGCCCATGACGGGCATCCGGTCACCGGGTTCACAGCGGGCACGCACGTCGGAGACGCCTGGAAGCCATTCACCTCCCAAGGCGGAGGAAACAAAGACCACCGCACACCATAGCTGAAGGTGAGGTTGGGTTTAATCCGAAAAGAGTCCTGTCCATAGAACTCGTACCAGTTGAGCCCATAGTTCCGCTTCACAGGCGCGCCCGTGGGGGAAATTGGGTTTCCCTGGCTGTCAACAACGTAATTCAGCACTTTGCCATTCTTGTCGTAATTGTAGTTGGCGACGATATCGGAGACCATGCCCAGCAGGCCGAGCACTGGATAATCATACTGCGGACTGGAGGCGGGCTCCGGTAAGCTGGCTTTGGCGGGATCCAGATAGGAACCCGTGTTGGCGAAACCGGTTGGAGCCATCCAGTTGGTTGCGCCCTTGCCCACGCTGAAGGAATGTTCGTAGCTGAGGCGAGGATCGCGGGCAAAGCCTATGTTCGTCCCGAACTGCAGCGTGTGCTTGCCCTTAGTCCAGGAAATATCATCGAGCAGATTGTGGAGCGGTGTTTGCGCGTTGTGGGTGTAGAAAATACCCTGATCCAGCCCATAAAACTCG
>JBGPJK010000418.1:0-4177 GCA_041485425.1 Terriglobia bacterium
CGGCCGTGAGTTGGGCATCGTTCTCAGCGAAGCCGGGTTTGAGCATTAATGCACCATCTTGTGGCCCAAGGATGCGCCGGTTCCGTCGAACGCTGAGATTGGATTATCACTGACGAAAGAAGAACTATGGCCCGTACACCTATTCACCCAGGGGAGATTCTTGGCGATGAGCTGGAGGAAACTCAGCTTTCCGGCAAGAAACTTGCCGACAGTATCGATGCGCCTCCCAACCGCATCTATCAGCTTTTGGCTGGTAAACGGAACATGACGGCGGATACAGCTTTGCGCCTCAGCCGATGTTTCGGGACGTCGGTGACTTCTGGATGAACCTCCAGACGGCCTACGAACTCGACTTGGCGCGCCAGCAGATCGGAAAAGCCATTCAGCGGATTCCCAAGCGGAGCGAGGCGCCCGCTGGGACAAGGCTAGGCTCTAGTCACAACCTCGAAGTCGCGGCCCAAAGTCGCCATTGCAGGTGACGGTATCGTCCTCAGCGAGTCGTGTCTTTCAGAAATCGATCCATAGCCGCAGTTTGCCTTCAGGCTCTGCTTTTCTCGACGCTCTACGTCTTGATTACCGAAGTCGCTCAGAAGCTTCTTCGCCTTGTCCTGGTAGAACCCCAGGAAGAAACCACTTCACGGCGACGTTTGCATCAACAACGTGCGGCATGAAGTTATCTTTTCACAATCCTCGCGGATCAATGGATAACTTTCCGACAGAATTCCTCTTTCCGCCTCGACAGTATTGCTCAGTTTGAGGATTTGCGCCAAGAGTTTGCGTTTTGACCGAGTCGGCTTCCGCTGGCAGAAGTCCATTGCGGACGGTAAGCTTCCTTTTCCCGTCCAGATCAATAGAACTCAAGACTACCGAGTTCTCACGAATGAACTAAACCGCTTCGCGGTATTCGTCTTGGCGTTAGCGTGCCACCGGGATGTCGGATTTCGGATGTCGGATTTCGGGTGAATTTCAGACGCGGGCGGAGTCTTGCGACGGGGCAGTGAGGGTACATACCAGCGGGGATGTTTTGCGGTGGTTGGTAGTGACAGGCGCGCCCACCTGAGACACTGGATGCGGCAGTTGTTAGCAGCAACGGCCAAATCTAACGCTCAGGAGCATCCCATGACGCCACTCCGTCAAAGAATGATTGACGACATGCAGCTGCGCAATCTCGCGCCTGCCACTCAAAGAAACTATATCTATCATGTAGCCCGTTTCGCCAGCTACTATGGGCTCAGCCCGGAGAAGCTGGATCTGGAGGACATCCGCCAGTTCCATCTCTACTTACTCAACGACCGGAAATATTCGCCGGAAGCTCAATCAGAGTGTGTCCGCCGTGAAGTTTCTCTACACGGTAACTTTGGAAATGCCGTGGAGCGATGAGCACTTCCCCCGCGCGCGCCGACAGCACAAGCTGCCCAT
Organism: Terriglobia bacterium; assembly: GCA_041485425.1. Lineage (GTDB taxonomy): Bacteria > Acidobacteriota > Terriglobia > Terriglobales > Acidobacteriaceae > JAIQET01. The sequence continues at coordinate 1,420 of JBGPJK010000418.1, forward strand.
TGTGCTCAGCCCGGAAGAAGTTGTTCAGTTCTTTGATCACGTTCCCAGCCTGCGCTACCGCGCTGCGTTGATGACCTGTTACGGCGCGGGGCTGCGCGTGTCGGAAGCGGTGGCGCTGAAACTATCCGACATCGATTCCAAACGCATGCGGATTACCGTTTGTTTCGGCGTATCCCTGAGCGGTGGCTTGGCCCTATGCTGCTCCGCGTCGAACAAGGCAAAGGACGCAAGGACCGCTACGCCATGCTTTCACCCCGGCTGCTGGAAGTGCTGCGCATCTGGTGGCGCGCCGCCCGTCCCGAGCACTGGCTATTCCCCGGTTGGCGCACCGGCCGGCATCTCACTGCCGCTTCTCTGCAGGTTGCCTGCCGCGATGCCTGCCTGCGTTCGCACCTTGCCAAGAGGATCACCGTCCACACGCTGCGGCACAGTTTTGCAACCCACCTGCTGGAGAACGGCACCGACATCCGCGTGATCCAGGTGCTGCTCGGCCACAGTCAAATCACCACCACCGCTCACTACACGCGCGTATCGCCGCAGCTCGTCAGCGGCACGATGAGTCCGCTCGACCGTCTGGACCCACGCAACCGGCCCGCGCGCAAGACCAACCCCAAGCCCAAGCGCTGAGCGTTTCCCGTGATGCGGCCCGCTCTTGAGCTGGCTGACATTTTTCGAGAACACGGCCCTGGCTACCGGCAATCGCATTCCTTGCCGCTCGATCAATTGCGCGTGATGCGCGCCATCGAGATCTGCCGCACCGCAGCCCTGGGCGGCCACATCGAACGATTGAGGATACCTATTGTTTCGGCATACGGTCGGAACAAGTGGCTTTGCCCGATGCAGGATACCTATTGTTTCGGCATACGGTCGGAACAAGTGGCTTTGCCCGATGCAGGATACCTATTGTTTCGGCATACGGTCGGAACAAGTGGCTTTGCCCGATGCAGCCACTGCCCATACACTTACAACGCCTACAACTCCTGCCGTAACCGCCATTGTCCCAAGTGCCAGTCTGTGGCGCGCGCCGAATGGGTGGAAAGCAGGAAGCTCGAACTGTTGCCTGTCCAATACTTCCACGTCGTGTTCACGCTGCCTGAGCCCATTGCTCAGGTGGCGCTCCAGAACAAGGCGCTGGTCTACAATATCCTGTTCCGCGCCAGCGCCGAAACGCTGCTGACCATTGCCGGCGATCGGAAACATCTCGGCGCCGGCATCGGCTTCTTCTCCGTGCTCCACACCTGGGGCCAGAACTTACTTCATCATCCCCATAGGGCCAAGCCACCGCTCAGGGATACGCTGAAACAAACGGTAATCCGCATGTACACTGCGTCGTCCCCGGCGGCGGGCTTTCCTCCGATCATGAACGCTGGATCGCCTGCCGCCCCGGCTTCTTTCTCCCCGTGCGTGTGCTCTCACGCTTGTTCCGTCGTCTGTTTCTGGAACAGCTTCAGAAAGCTTTCGACCAAGGCCTGCTTCAGTTCTTCGGCGATCTGGAACCGCTTAAGGACGTCCAGGCGTTCACCCGACATCTGGCGCCGCTGAAGGATGCGGAATGGGTGGTCTACGCCAAGCCTCCGTTCGGTGGTCCGCAGCAGGTCCTGGAATATCTCGGCCGCTATACTCATCGCGTCGCCATTTCCAACCAGCGCTTGCTGGCCCTGGAAAACGGCCACGTCTCGTTCCAATGGAAAGACTATCGAACCAAGGACTCATCCAACTCCAAGGTAATGACTCTGGAGGTCGACGAGTTCATTCGCCGTTTTCTCCTGCACGCGTTGCCGCCCGGCTTGCAACGCATTCGTTACGGCGGTTTCCTCGCCAACTGCCACCGCAAGGACAGCCTGACTCTCTGCCGCCAACTGTTAGCTCCCCTGGCGGACTTGCTTCCTCATCCGCCGGACTGCCCGGACTGGTTCCAGACAACGTCGGCGGAGGGTTTATTCGATACCGTCACAGCGGAGCGCCGCTGTCCACAATGCGGCCTCGGCACGATGATCCGCGTACAGACGCTGCCCGCTTAACCGCTGGCCCGCCATCCCACCGCCGGACTCCTCATGACCACCACCGGATCCTCTCCGCTTCACCACATCGCTGCCCGTTACCGAGCGCACGCTACCGCTGTGTCCGGCTACCGGGATAAACCCACTGACCGCGCTCAGTTCTCCACGCCACTCGATGTTTTTCGCCATTCTCCAGCCTGGATCACCTCATTGGCGCACGCCGAGGCTCCCATCTACCCCGACCAACCCCGCCCTAGCCCAAGGCTTGCTTCCGATTCACGGCATTCAACACCCATACCCTTACTCACAGACTCGGCTGCGGTTTAGTTCACCGAACGGTTCACTCGCCTTGCGGCACAAGCATTCCTGCGCTCCGCACCAATCCTGCGCCGCAAGCCGAGTCAACCTTTATCATTCACGCCGGCTTCGGATTCACTACTTCCCATCGCCTTCAATCACTTGAATAGGTTGCTCACGCAAAAACGCCGGGAAAAGGTTGCGCACATCCGTATACTGGAACTGAAAGCCATGCAGCCAACGCAGAAGGGCCCCAAACGATACCGATGCTGCCCAAAAACGCAATTTACACAACCAAAGCCAATCCCATTTCCGGACACTTTTCACGCCGCCGGGGCAGTCGATTCCCCCGCCCCACAACCCCGCCGCCAAATCCTTCGGCTACCGCTTGACCGCAGCCTCATCTCCTATGCTATAGTTGTCTCGATTCGGTCCGAGGCATCGGCGCAATCATTCTTGAC
>JBGPJK010000419.1:0-4173 GCA_041485425.1 Terriglobia bacterium
ATGAACATTGCGCGCTTCGCATGGCCAATATATCGAGTCGATGATTGTCTCAGTCGGTCCATACACGTTGTACAGCTTGGCCTTCGAGCGGCTGTGGAACCGTGTGACGATCTGAGGAGCCAAGGCCTCGCCGCCGCACATGACAGCGCGCAGGGCGATGCTTTCGTCGAAAGCGGGCTCCTCAACCAGAAGCCGGAGAAGCGATGGCACGCAGTGGAGAATTGAGATTCGCTCGCCGCGGATGGTGTCTGCCAGGTATCGGCTATCACGATGACCGCCAGGTTCCGCAATTATCAGGGTTCCTCCCGCCAGCAGCGTTGCGAACAATTCGCGTCCAGCCGCATCGAAGGTGATGGGGGTCTTCAAAATACAGCGGTCGCCGGATGACAGCTCAAGCGTCTCGATTATCCAGTTAATAGCGTTAATCAGTCCGCGGTGTTCGACCATTACTCCCTTCGGCCGTCCGGTCGAACCTGAAGTGTAAACCACGTACGCGAGGTTTCTGGCGGTTGCGTTAACTGGTGGGATGTCTTCACCATTGCTCGCGATGGTTTCCCAGTCCGAGTCAACACACACCACCTCGATTCCAAACTCTGGCATGTTGTCCCGCAGACGTTTTTGCGTGAGCAACACCGGCGCATGAACATCTTCTATCACGTAGGCTAGGCGCTCCTGGGGATACTCCGGATCCAACGGCACGTAAGCTCCGCCAGCCTTAAGAATGCCAAGGATCCCCACGACCATCTCCGGCGAACGGTCCATGCAGATTGCGACCGGAACTTCCGGTCCGACACCGAGGCCTTGCAGGTGATGCGCGAGTTGATTGGCGCGAGCCTCGAGCTGAGCGTAGGTCAAACGGCGGTTACCAAAAACGACCGCGACATTCTCCGGCGCATGCCGGGCCCGTTCCGCGAAAAGTTCGTGGATACACTTACCTTCAGAGTAGTCGGTCCGCGTATCGTTGAACTCGACCAGCAACTGGCGGTGCTCATTGGGGCTCACGATATCCAGATCCGCGATTGGCGATTCCGGATTTGCGCAGACACTCTCGAGCAGAGTCCGGAACTCTTGTGCCAGGCGGTCTACATCTTCAGCGCAGAAGAAGCTGGAATCGTAGTGAAGCTCCGCGACCAGAAGGCCCCCTCGCTGTACGCAGGAGAGTTTCAACTTGAACCGGTCAAAACAGCTGTATTGCTTCTGAATGGAAAATATCGTGTCGCCCGCGGTATAGTTCGCCTCCGCATCCTGGAATTCAAAAGCAACCGGAAAGAAGCGGCGCGGCTCGATTTCCGCGTCCAATCGAGGAAGTTGTTCAAGGCTGAAATACTCCTGCCATTCAATAGCTTCACGCGCCGATCCATCAGTCCGTTCCAGAACTTCACTGAATCGACGGTGCTCTTCCAGCCGGGAGTGAACAGGCAAAGTCTTCGCAAATAGGCCCAGTGCTCCCTGCAGCCCTTCATAAGTACGCCCATCGCACGTCAAGCCGACCACAAAGTCTGATTCGCGAGTGACACGCCAGAGCAGGATTTGCCAACAAGCCAGGAAGAACGCAGAGGCCGAAGCGTCATACTTGCCCACGAGCTTTCTAATCTTCGCGGTCAACTCGGGATTGACCGGCGACGCGAGAAGCCGGGGCGCGAACGGGGCCCTTGCGGAAGATCGCTTTTCGAAGGGAAGCTTTGGAGCGTGGAAAGCTGGGGCTTCCGTTTTGCGCCAGTGCTTTTTTCCTTCCTGCGTTTCCTCCGATTCCAACAAGTCACTTTCCCACTCGGCGAGATCGGCATATTGAGACGGGTCGCCTGATGGTTCTTGGCAGCGTACGAAAGCTGAATAGCGGCGGCTAATCTCGCGCACTAGAATCCTGAGTGATGCTGCATCCGCACATAGCGACGGCGCGTTGACGAGCAACATGTGCCGGTCGGCCGCCAGGGTTAGCAAGTAGATGCGCAGGACCGGCCCGTTCGCAAGGTCGAAGGGAACCCGGCCAACTTCCTGAAACAGCGTCTCGATTTCTGCCTCTTGGCGTAAAGCGTTCCACGTACTCAAGTTGTATTCCTCTATCGAGGGCGCACTTTCCTCGTTCACCCCTTGGAGAGGAACTGTCATTCCGTGCGGGCAACGAAAGGTGGTTCGGAGGATCTCGTATCGATCAGAGACGTCGCGCAGGACCGCCCTTAGAACCTGCAGATCGAAGCTCCCCTCGATGAGGACGGCGCATTGCGCACGATACGGCAGTTCGTCGCCGGCCTGCTGCAATGACCACAGATGCCTTTGCTGAGGTGAAAGCCGGAACCCTTCAATAGCGTCAATTTGCATTCGTATAGTTCTAACTTCGCGGGACGCCTTCACTACTCAGTCGCGACGCCATGATGGTCTTGCGCTTGAGGTGTTTCAGCTTTTGAATATTAACTTCCTTCTGCTCTTTCCGGACGCTCTCCTGTTGTTGCTGGTCCGCCGTGGTGAGTGTTCGCTTTAGTGCATCCAATCTGCCGGTTGGCTCTTGAAGTATGCGAAGCAGAAGTATTTCGAAATGCTGCGACATGCGGGCAATGGTGGCCGCATCAAACAGGTCGGTGTTATAGCGCATGGAAGCGGCCAGCGATTCCCGAGTCTCGATTATCAGCAACACCAGGTCGAGAGTGGCGGCGCGGCGTTCCAGCGGCACCGACTCCAGAACAAGCCCCCCACGATTCATGCGGAGCCCTGTTTCGGCCGCCACAAATTCAGGTGCGCCTTGTTGCGCGATCCGGTGGGGCTTGTCCAGCACGAACATCACCTGACACAGCGGTGGCCGGCTAAGATCGCGGGGCGGCCGCAGGCGCTCAACCAATAAAACGGTGGGGTAATCCTGATACTCGAGAGCAGACAGCACGGTGTGGCGAACCTGGTCAAGAAATGCTCGGAAGGTCGGATTCCCGGAGAGATTCGCCCTTAAGACGACGGGATTCGTAAAGAGGCCGACGATACCTTCGAACTCGGCCCGGCTCCTGCCCACCATAGGGGATCCCACCAACAGGTCTTCCTGGCCGGTATGGTAAGAAAGCACTACTTGGAACGCCGCCAGAAGCACCATGTACAGCGTCGCTCCATGAGCCTTGGCCAGCGCCTTGAGCCCGGAGCTCAGTTCCGCGTCCATAGTGAAGTCGTGCGATGCCCCTCGATAAGTCGGAATCGCGGGCCGGGACCGATCAGTCCTAAGCTGAAGTACCGGCAGCTGCTCCGCAAGTTGCTCCTGCCAATACGACCACAGCCTCTCTCCTTCAGGGCCTGCCAGCATTTCGGCCTGCCAGCGAACATAGTCCGTGTATTGTAAATCAAGAGAAGGCAGGGGCGCTTTCACGCCGGCACTTTCCGCCGGGTACAGCACGCCAAGTTCGTCGAGAAGTATCGCGAGCGACCAAAAATCGATGACGATGTGATGAACTACCAGCAGAAGAATGTGCTCCTGTGCCGATCGAGTGAACAGGGTCACTCGCAGCAGAGGCCCTCGCTCCAGATCGAACGGACGATACGCCTCCTCCAGCAATCGGGTCTTTAGTTCCTCGGGGCTCCAGGTTGAACCCTCCACTTCCTGGAAGTGAACCTGCTGGGTTTCGTGGACTCGCTGAATCGGTTTGCCGAAATGCACAGGGAAGGTCGTGCGCAGGGCAGGATGCCGATCGATTAGCCTCTGAAATGCGCGCTTCATTGCCGGAACATCTATATCAGCGCTTATGCGCGCCGCAAAATTGACATTATAAACCGTACTCTCAGGAGCGAGTTGGTAAAGAAACCATATCCCTTGCTGATTGTAGGAGAGCGGATGAGACGACGCGGACTCGCCCGATTTTTTCCGAAGAAGCTCAGCAAGCAGAGCACGCTTTTCTACCGGTGAGAGATCGGCGATTCGCTGGGAAGTGCTGCTCATTCGCTAACTTCCTCTTTAGCCAATAGATCAGTGAGCAACGAGTTCACTTCATCATCCGAAAGCTGGTCAAGATTTTCCAACAGATGTTCATCGATGGCGCCGTTTTTCTGCTCCCCATGGCGGTGCGTATTTGGCGAGGCAAGAGGCACTGATGAGGTAGAGGTCCCAGATGTGAGTAGATGAAGCAGTTGCGCCGCCGCCTCTTCAACGCTAGGCCCCGAGAGAAATGTCACCATCGGCACATTCACTCCCAGGTCAACCGC
>JBGPJK010000420.1:0-4156 GCA_041485425.1 Terriglobia bacterium
CTGCAGGCAAGAAGAAGTACCAGCCCTACGTGCCCGAGACCATGGAGATGAAGGAGTTCACCTTCCGGGCTGTGCTGATTGGCCTGTTCTTGACCGCCATCCTGGGTTCGGCGAACGCCTACCTGGGCCTGCGCGCTGGAATGACCATCGCCGCCACCTATCCAGCGGCGGTGATCGGCATGGCACTCCTACGTTTGATGAAGGGATCCCTTCTCGAGGAGAACATCGCCCGAACCGTGGGCTCGATCGGCGAGTCGGTGGCGGCGGGCGCGGTGTTCACCATTCCCGCCTTCGTCATGGCGGGATTGTGGACAGGTCTCACCGCCGACAAGTATTGGGAATCGGTTGCGCTGATGGTGATCGGGGGAACTCTGGGCATCCTCTTTGTGACGCTGTTGCGGCGCGTGATGGTGGAGGATCCTGAGCTGCCCTTTCCCGAATCCGTGGCCGCGTCGGAAATCCACAAGGCCGGACAGCAGGGGTCACGCGCGGCCAAGATTCTGTTCGCCAACATGGGCTTCGGCGGTTTCATGTACCTGCTGGGCGCGATCAACGTCTTCAACCCGAGTAATACGTTCCACGTGACGATCGGTAACCTGGGGAAGAAATTGCTGTTGCGCACGGGCACCAATCCCAACGTCGCCACGACCGTGACCGGAGGCGCAACCCTGTTTGCTGCGCCCGACATCAGCCCGGCCTACCTCGGTGTGGGCTACATCATTGGCCCCCGGCTGGCGGCGTTGAACTTTGCCGGAGGCGTGCTCGCCTGGGGCCTGCTGGTTCCACTGCTCACCTTCACCGTCGGACCCTATATCCAAGCCAGCCTTCCCGCGGGGCAGACGCTGTCCTGGGACCTGCTGGCCAACGCGATCTACTTCTCGGTAGTCCGCCCCATCGCGGTCGGCGGAATGCTGGTGGGCGCTACTTACACGCTGTTTCGGATGCGCAAGCAACTGGGCGTGGGCATGAAACGTGCCGTGTCGGACCTGAAGAAGTCCGCGGCCGCCCACGCCGCCAGCAACCGCACCGAGCGCGACCTGAATGCGAAGGTTGTCTTCCTCGGGGTGGCGGTTGTGCTGGTAGCCATGATTCTTCTCTACCACCACTTCATCGCGGGCGCCGGAAACCTGGCGGGATCGCAGGTGCTGACCGGCGCGGTGGTGGCCGCGGTCGTCATGGTCATCCTGGGATTCTTCTTCGCCGCCGTTTCCGGGAACCTGGTGGGATTGATCGGGTCCTCGAATAATCCAGTCTCGGGCCTGACGCTTTGTACGCTGGTGGTAGCGGCACTCCTGATGGTCGCTCTGGGCGTCTCGGGGACCGGAGGCGTGGCGGCCGTGCTGGGAGTGGCGGCGGTGGTTTGCGTTTCCTCCGCGGTCGCCGGCGAGATGTTGCAGGACCTCAAGGTCGGGCACATTCTCGGCGGCACACCCGCGAAAATGCAGATCGGGGACCTGTTCGGCATCGTGGTTGCCTCGCTGGTGCTGTTCGTCCCGCTGGCGGTCCTGGACAAGGCCTATCACTTCGGCAGCGCGGCCCTGCCCGCGCCGCAGGCGGGGCTGATGGCCATGCTTTCCAAGGGCATTGTGGGCGGCGACATGGCCTGGCCATTGGTGATTGTGGGCATCCTGCTCGGCTTTGCCGCGATCCTGGTCGAAGTGAAGAGCGTGATGCTGTTTGCGGTGGGCATGTATCTGCCGCTGGGCACGACGTCCGCCATTTTTGTCGGCGGCCTCATTCGCTGGGTGACCGACAAACTGCGCGATAAGCGCGGCTTCAACGATGCCCAGAAGGCGCGCGTGGACAACGCCGGGGTGTTGACGGCATCTGGATTGATCGCCGGCGAAGCGCTGTGTGGCCTGGTGATCGCTGGCCTGGTTGGAACCGGCCACGACGTCACGCTGTTCAAGTGGACCGTTCCCTTCGGGGTTTCCCTGATCGCGCTGGTAGCCATAATACTTGCCATGGTGCGCGTGCCGCTGGCCAATGCCGGCAGGCCGGAGGAACCGGCGCCGCCGACGGCGATCATGTGACGGCGATTGCGCGGCGTGAGCGAAGCGGGAGCCGCGCGCCGTCATCCCGAGCGCAGCGAGGGATCTGCGATTGAAGAAGACAGAAGTCAGAATGCAGAAGTAAGAAAGCTGTGTTCACTTCTGCATTCCCTTGTGGTTGATTTGATGTCTGTTGCTGAGAACATCGCCCTCGTCCGTAAGAGCATCGACGCTGCCGCCCGTCGCGCTGGGCGCAAGTCTGAAGAAATTTCGCTGATGGCGGTGACCAAGACAGTGCCGCCGGAGCGCATCCGCGAAGCCTACAATGCCGGGGTCCGCCTGTTCGGCGAGAATCGCGTGCGGGACTTCGCGGACAAGGCAAAACTGCTGCGCGACCTGGCAGACGCCGAGTGGCACATGATCGGCCACCTGCAAACCAACAAAACCGCGAAAGCCGCAGAGTTTTTCGCCGCCGTGGACTCGGTGGACTCCCTGCGCCTGGCGCATAAGCTGAACGACTCTGCCCAGCTGTTCGGGAAGAAAATGGCCGTGCTGATCGAGGTCAATGTGGGCGGCGAGTTGGCCAAGAGTGGCGTGGCACCGAGGTCCGCCGAATTGGACGATCTTCTTCAGGTCGCCCCGCAGTTGACGAGTCTCGAGTTCCGCGGACTAATGGCCATCCCTCCCTTCACTGAAGACCCGCAGCAGGCACGGCCGCACTTCGGCAAGCTTCGGGAACTCCGCAACCAGATTGCTGCACGGAAGCTGCCCGCGGTGGGCATGGACGTGCTCTCCATGGGCATGTCCCACGATTTCGAAGTGGCGATTGAGGAAGGCTCGACCTGCGTGCGCGTGGGGACAGCGATTTTTGGGGAAAGGGCGCCAGGCTGACACACATTTTCCACGTCATCCTGAGGTGGGCGTCAGCCCGCCGAAGGACCTGGCGCGCACTACCGGTGAAGCCGATGCGCGCAAGATCCTTCGCTTCGCTCAGATGACGCCGTCATAAACAATATGATTCCCATCGATGAAACTCCCGCCGGCGCCACCTTCGCCGTCAAAGTTCACCCTCGCGCCCATAACAACGCCATCACCGGTGAACTCGGTGATGCCCTTAAACTCGCCCTCACCGCGCCCCCCGTCGAAGGCAAGGCCAACGAGGCATGCATCGAATTTCTCGCAAATCTTTTGAAGGTGCGGCGCTCGTCCGTTACTATAGCGTCCGGCCAGACCAGCCGCAGAAAAGTGATTCGGGTCGCGGGGTTGTCGGCCGAAGAAGTGCGCCAGCGGTTGGGCATCTGAACCTCAGGAGCCGCTCTTGACCTTTTCCGAACGCTTTCACGAGATTCGCACCGGGTTCGAGCGGCCTTTCTGGGTCGCCAATATCACCGAGATCTTTGAGCGACTCTCCTACTACGGAGCTTTCGCTTCTCTTGCCCTGTACCTGCAGGAGCGACTGAATTTCTCCACTGAGCAGACCGGGACTTTGACGGGCATATTCGGCGGCATGGTCTGGTTTCTCGCCATTTTCGGTGGAGCCGCCGCCGACCGGCTGGGCTTCCGCCGCGCCCTTTCGATGGCGTACCTGATCCTGGCGGCGGCGTATTTCATGATCGGCTCCATCGGGGCATCCTGGCTGGTGCCGGTGCGCAACGCCGTGCCGCTTGGCCTGTTTGTCGGGTGCATTCTCATCCTTCCCGCTCTCGGCATCTCGCTGGTGAAGCCTTGCGTGGTTGGCACCACGGCGCGCGCTTCCAAAGAGAATGTGCGCTCGATCGGCTATTCGATTTACTACACGATGGTCAACATCGGCGGCGCCGCTGGCCCCTATTTCGCTTCCTGGGCCCATCGCCACTTGGGGGTCGAGAATGTTTACCGGGTTGCGGCGCTCAGTGTCTTCGCAATGTTTTTTGTGGTCCTGTTCTTCTTCAGGGAGCCGCGCAAAGTTGGCGACGCACCTCCGCCTTCGATCGCGACGGTCGCGCGCAATTTCTGCGTAGTGGTGGGTAATTACCGGCTGGTTTTGCCGGTATTGATGATTGCCTTGCTGCTACGCATCGCAATGTGGCTCTATCCGTTCACCGTGCCTTGGTGGATTTGGTGTGGGCTCTTGCTGCTGGTGCTCGCCGGTATCAGCCGGTTCATGTGGTTTCTCGTGCTCTTTA
>JBGPJK010000421.1:0-4125 GCA_041485425.1 Terriglobia bacterium
CAACTCGCCCGACATTGGGAGGCAGTACAGGCCTGAGCCGGTGAGCCAGAATGGCCTAACCAGGGCATGCACCCGACCGCCCAAACGGCGGACGGCGGGTGATGCCTAGCCCGTTAGGCCGAGCCGAGCCCACCTTACACCAGGCGGCTCAGTCTCCGAGAGCTGATGTGGTTCGCCGCGTGGTTCACGGGCGGTTGTCTGTTTTTTGTGGCGTTCTACACCGGCGCGAATCCGCTGAACCGATTCCGCACACTGGTGTAAAAGTAGGAGGTTGTTCGCTGCGGCAAGCACGGGCGCATCAAGGAGACAAGACATGAAGTGTGATCCGGACCTCATTCGGAAGATGGTGCTTGCAATCGAGGACGCACCATCTGGGTGGGCACCGAAGTTATCGTTCGTTGGTCGATGCTTCGGCCTTCAAGAAACCCGCAAAAGAAGCCGTGGGCGAGCAGGACCCGCTGCCGTTCTGAATAAAAATCCGTCAACGCACCTTTCAGACACTACCCGCGCGCCCCGCTTCCCTGCGCCTGCGGCACTCGCGAGAATTGACCCATTATGTAGCGCACAACATAATGGGTGTTATGTTGAGTTCCGGATTATGTTGAGTCAGGGATCTCGGGATGAAAACCGTGAATCCCCGATTCGGGTTCGTCTCTGAGGACTTTCCATAATCACAAGGCGGCCAGGAACGCCAAGAGGTCGTCGGCAGGCTTGAAACGACCCGGAACCGAGCCGGCCGGCGCCAGCTTGCCCAGCGCGTTTTCCATCATCGTAAGGTCCGCCTCGACGTACCCGTGAGTGGTTTCGACACTCTCCTGACCGAGCCAGAGGGCGATCACGGCCGGGTCCACGCCAGCTTGGAGCAAGTGCATTGCTGTGGAGTGACGAATCAAATGTGGCGAGATGCGCTTGCTAGGGAGGCTCGGACACGCCGGGGCCGCGCGGTCGGCGGCCCTGCTCAACAGATAGGAGACACCGTGGCGCGAGAGGCGTCTTGCACGCGCGCTGGGGAACGCGAGGTCACCAAATCGGTCGCCGAGTTCTTGTAGCCAAGATCGCAGGACTTTCGCTGTTTGAGCCCACAGGGGAACGGCGCGTTCCTTGCGCCCCTTGCCGTGCAACTTCAAGGAGGCTGGCGCATCGAGAGCAATATCGTCGCGGCGGACGCCGGTGATCGCGGAGACGCGTGCGCCGCTGTTGTACAGCGTGAGAAGCAGGGCATGGTCGCGACGGCCATCCCAATGGGTCCGATCGGCAGCGGACAGGATAGCATCGATTTCGGGACGCGTGAGGTAGCCGACGAGTTTGCGCTCCGTGCGCTTGACCGGAATGGCGAGCACACGCGATGCGACTGCAAGAACTGCTGGTTCCCGCATCGGGACGAATGGGAAGAAAGAGCGGATGGCCGCCCGGCGCGCATTTCGCGAACGGACACAGTTGGCTCGCTTCTGTTCGATATTGTCGAGGAATGCCAGGATGGTGGGCGCATCGAGATCGGCGACGCTGAGGGTTGCTGGCTGGACGCCCTTGGTCTGGTGGACGAATCGCAGGAGCAAGCGAAACGCGTCCCTGTAGGTGGCCAGGGTTCGTGGGCGGGCATGTTTTTGGTTGAGCAGGTACTCGACGAAGAAGGCCTGCACCAAAGCCGCCGCGGGCACGGACGATGGCGTCATAGCTCGCCTCCCTGGTTCACGTACGATTCGAAACGGGTGCCTGCCTTGCTCAACAGATCTGGCGTGGCAGTCAGATACCAGTAGGTGTTCTGGGGTTTTGCATGGCCCAGATAGACGGACAGATGCGGCAGGTGCTTGTTGACATCCAAGCCTCGGCTGTACCAGTCGAGCATGCGCCGCACGGCGAAGGTGTGGCGGAGACACCGCAGGTTTGGACCACGGGAACCGGCCGTTCCGTGGATGGCCAGGCGGCGGACAATTCCCAGGAAGGTGCGGCCCACCGTGCTGTAGGCAAGAGGGGTGCCCGCCGCAGAGACGAAGAAACTCTGAGAAAGGTTTGCCAAACCCAGCCGTTTGCGAGTCGCCGCATAGCTGCGCAATGCTTCAGCAGCGCTGGTGTCGACCGGGACCAGTCGAGACTTGCGGAACTTTGTTTCCCGGATGACAAGCCGTGGGGGTTGGGAATCCATCTCGACATCGGCATCGCGCAAGCGGACTGCTTGTCCCGGGCGGAGACCACAGCTTGCGAGTAAACCGATCAATGTGGCATAGGTGTGAGGGCGCAATGCGCCGGTCGGTTTGAGCGCGCGTGCTTCGTTCATCAGGGCTAGGATCTGCACCTCGGAGTAGATATACGGCGTGGGGCGGACTCCGCATGGGATGATTCCGGGTGCAGGGGCTTCGATGCCGGGCAGATGGGCGCGCAGGTGCACCAGAAAGCAGCGTGCAATGCTTAAGCGATTCGCTTGCCATTTTGCACCGCCACGCGAGCACGCCCAATCGATTGCCACTTGGGCGATGAGTGGCTCAGCCAAAGTGCGCCCTTGGAGAAAGGTCACGAAGTCCTGGAGCAAGCGGCCCTCGGCTCGCATTTCGAAACCGGGCGCCCGCCGCAATTCGAGGTGGCGTTCCAGGTGATTTTGGAGATCCGCGTTAGTCATGCCTGACCTCCCGGCCATGGAAGCGCCACTCGATGGAGTGTGTCCTCGTCCAGCTTGGCGTAAATGTTTGTGGTCTCGAGGAGGCGGTGTCCGAGCACGTCAGCCACCTGCTTGAAGGCGGCTCCACGCCTGACCATTCGTGTTGCGGCTGTGTGCCTGAAGGCATGGGCGCTCAGCCCGCGGATCGAGATTCCGGCGAGTTTGAGATGGCGTTTCGCGATGCAACTGACGGTACTGCAACCAGTGATGGGGCTGAACGGCGCGCGGGTGCGTAGAAAGACGTAAGGCTGAACGCTCGTGGGCCGACTGTTTCGCAGGTATTCCGCCAGAGCTTGGCCAACGTCATTCGGCAGGGGCAGCTTTCGTTCGCGCGCGGATTGCGGAGAATGAATTCGAATCTCCCCTTCTCTCCAATCGACATCTGAAAGGCGAAGACGGGCGACTTCTCCAGCTCGCAACGCGAGCCGGAGGAGTAGGAGCAAAATAGCGCGATCTCGCTTTCCAACCGGCGACTTCTCGTCACAAGTTGCCAGCGTCCGATCCACTTCATCCACAGACAGATGCTTGGGCAACGACGCCAGTTTCCACTGACGGATGGTCGGGACTGCTCCTGTCACCCCAGGCGGAAGTCCGTGAAACGTTACCAGAAACCGCAGAAACACCCTGATCCCGGTCGCTGGCGCAGCACACGCCGAGGGCTTGAGTTTCGCCGCCCGTGCGCGCACGAAATCGGTGATCGCTTGCGGTGTAACCTTCGTGATATCGAAGGGCGCCGTGCCGAACACCGCCTTCACAAACAACCTTGCGTAACGCAAATGCTGGGATCGCGTACCAGGCATCAGTCCAGCAACGTGCTGAAGATGGGAGTCGAAGGTGGCTACCAGCGTGTCCCCTTCGGTGTCGGCAACACGGACCGGCTCACCTACAGCATGTTGCATGTGAAGCAACGCGAGAATCTTTGCCAACCCGCGTCCAGCAGCGCGAAGCTGACCCTTCTGCCTCCTGCCGGTACGGGCTCGGTAACGAGTCAGGATGGCTTCGTCTGTCTCGGCCAGACTCAGCCCATGCTTGCTCAGCCATCGGCCAAGCCCATCGGCCACGCGCACGTACCGCCGGATAGTCTCTGGTGGATACTGCTCCTGGTGGAGGGCGTCGGCAATAGACGGCAAGTACTGCGCCAAAGGCCCCGATTGTAATCGGTCAAGTGTAGACCGCTGCTTGAATAAAGATTCGATCAATGCTCTTCTCCTTTCCGGCCTCGAGGCCGGACCGAAGAGCATACAAAGATGAGCGCGATTATGTTGAGCAGTGCACCACAAACAGGCCGCTCTGTGCGGGTTCGCCGATCGAACTCACCATAATCCGGGACTCAACATAAGACCCAGGTTTGCTTGTTTAAAGTGACCACTACGGGGAACAGGATTGGGAACGTAATCGAGAAGCAGGGGGTGAAGTCTTTATCATCCACGCCGCAGGCGTGCGGGTTGGTTTCACATCATCCGCACTGAAAG
>JBGPJK010000422.1:0-4095 GCA_041485425.1 Terriglobia bacterium
AGGCGTGCGGCCAGGGTTTCGCCTTCGAGGTATTCCATCACCAGGAAGTCGACCCCATCCTGGCGGCCGACGTCGTAAAGAACACAGATGTTGGGGTGTTGCAGGCCGGAGATGGCCTTGGCCTCGCGCTCAAACCGGGTACGGAGATCCGGGTTCGAACTGAGGTGAGCAGGAAGAACTTTGATGGCGACAGTGCGTTCCAGCCGCGTGTCGCGTGCCTGGTAAACCTCGCCCATGCCGCCCGCGCCAAGGGGCGACTGGATTTCGTAGGGACCGAGCTTGGTGCCAGAGATCAGGGCCATGAGCGCGTGGATTATACCCCGTGTGTAGCAGTAACGCTTACTCCCGGAAGTGTTCCCAACCCTGCGGCAGCAACTCGTAACCCACACCCTCCTTGTTCCTCAAGAAGACTTTCCGGCCGCGGGTGATGTGGCCGATCTGGGTGATCGGAATACCCGCCATGCGCGCAGGGACCCGCTTTCCGCGGGGGACAGTGAACAGCAGCTCGTAGTCTTCTCCGCCGTGCAGCGCAAAGTGCAGGTCCACCTCATGGGCCGGTCTGCCGATGCTCGCACAAGGGATAGCTTCTGCCTCGACTTCGGCTCCGACATCGCTCTCTTCGCAGATGTGAGCGAGGTCGGTGGAGAGCCCGTCGCTGGTGTCAATCATGGCGGACGCCAGGCCTTTCTCCCGCAGGATGCGCCCCAGCTCCAGCCGGGGTTCGGGAAAGAAGTGGCGGGGGAAGTCCCGCGGGTTCAGTTTCCGCTTGACCTTCATCATCCGCTGCACGGTAGCGGCGGAGCCGCCGAGTTCTCCGCTGATGTAAATGCGATCTCCGGGCCGCGCGCCTGAGCGCCGGATGGCCTTGCCCTTGGGCGCCGAGCCCAGCACCACGATATCGGCGAGAATGCCATCCGGAGATTCCGCCGTGTCACCCCCGGCGAGGGTCACGCCGAATTTTCCGGCCAGGGTCAGCAGGTTGCGTAGGAAAGCATTTACCCAGCGCTGCGGCAGGTTGCGGGGCAGCGCCAGCGAGAGGAACGCAGCCAGCGGTTCTCCCCCCATGGCTGCGATGTCGCTCAGGCCGCGGGTCAGGCAGCGATGGCCAACCGACTCGGCGGGGTGCCAGTCGCGGCGGAAATGAATGCCTTCCAGGGTGAAGTCGGTGGTGACCAGCACCTCGTGCCCGGGGGGAAGGCGGAGCACGGCGCAGTCGTCGCCGATACCAGCCATCACCCTGCCCCCCTTCGGCGCCAGGCGGCGGATGCGAGCAATTAGCGCTTTTTCAGCAAGGGGCACGGCGGAATCAATATATAAGAGCAACGCGAGGATGTGCATGGCCGGGGCGCAACGGACTGCTCAGGTCCGGTTTTTTCCCCATTTGAACTCGATTTCGGCGGAGCGACGGGCGCCCGCTGCCGTCGGAACGGATTCCTCAGGTTCGGTCCGGCCACCCTCGCCGGTAACTCGTCCGGTAGGACGATGGTCGATTACCCGGCCTTGGTAACCACGCGAGGGTGCCGAGTGTCGTTGACACGAGGGAACCTAGTTTGTTACCGTTGCGAAGCTGTTTCCAACACCTTTGGCCGAACTAAGTGCTGCATCCCGTTTGGATTGCAGACATAGCGTTTTCAGGCCTTGCCTGGTTCCGGTAGGACACGGGCGCGCGTTCGACCCATCCGAAGAGGGAAGCGCAGCCCGGGATCAGGATGGAGCTGAGGGCTCTTGTAACCGCAAGCCGCCCTCGAGCGATCCGGTCCTGAATACTAACGGAAGGAAAATATTGCGCAAACGCTTCTACATCCTTTTTGTCGCCCGTGGTGACGACGGGCAGCTTCGTAAGATTCCTATTCCTGTCCACTACCTGTACGTATTCCTGGTAGGGGCGGCGATCGGAGTCCTCAGCCTGACGGGGATTGCCAATTCGTACCTGCGCATGCTGCTGAAGGTATCGCGATTCAATGAGCTCCGGACGGAAAAGGATGAGCTCAGGAACCGGTACTCACGGCTGGAGCAAGCCGCGAAGGAAAAGGATATCCAGGTGGCATCGCTGGGGTCGTTGGCCAGCGAAGTTTCTTCACTGTACGGCCTGAAGCCGGAACCTATCCTGGTGGCAACCTCTTCGGAAAACTTTCAGGACGCCCAAGTCTCATCCTCCCTCGATCAGTTTTACGCTTTGAAAACGTCGGCGCTGAGCGGTGCAACCGCGACCGGCATTTCTCTCGGTCTCACCCGCAACGCTACGACGGCTGACTGGTTGCGGGCCAACTCAGCCCCCAATCTTTGGCCGGTCGAAGGCGCCATAACCGGTTCCTTCGGAGAGCGAATCGATCCGTTCAACGGGGAAGGCGCGTTTCATAGCGGTGTGGACATCTCTTCTTCCTATGGACAGCCGGTAATCGCACCCGCCGATGGCGTGGTGGTGTTCGCCGATTTCCTGGGCGGCTACGGACGGGCCATTGTCATGGACCACAGCCATGGCATTACGACCCGCTACGGGCACCTGGCGAATTTTGCGGTGGCGACGGGACAGCATGTGCACCGTGGCGATACCATCGGATACGTCGGCCTGAGCGGGCGCAGTACCGGTCCTCATCTTCATTACGAAGTTCGCATCAACGACACCCCAGTGAATCCCCACAAGTACCTGCGCATTACGGTGGCGCATAACGGCGGATTCGCCGCCGGCAGCTAGAAGCGGACTTCAGACCTCAGACTCTGAACCTTGGACTTCCGACTTCGGATTACACTTCTCGAACTCATCACACAATCGCCCCGGAGCAACACTTAGGGTCTGAGGTCTGAGGTCTGAGGTGCGAAGTCCGAGGTCCGCCTTCTACTGCCTCAACCCCATCCAGCGCTCCGAAACCACAATGGAATTTCCCGGGTTCTGGGGATCGAAGCGGACCGAGGTGGGGAGGCCGAGACGGCAGGACTGCAGATTGATGCGCTGGCGAAGGTAGGTCACATCCTGCGAGGCTTCGTAGGAGACACCCGCTACATCGTATTGGTAGATGAGCATGGTCGCGGCCCGGTCGTTGGGCCGGATTTCCTGTACGTCAATCACGGTGCCGTCGGTGATTCGGCCAACCCGGTCGAGCCACTGCCGGCGTTCACGCTCCACATCTTCCGCAGTCTTAGGCTTGCGCCGCAGCAGAAGATAGGCAGCCAGCAGCACGCCCGAACCGCCGAGAACCAGAGTATAGAGGCGAAATGGAATCATGATTTGCAGGAAGGAGAACTGCAGCGTAGAGCAGCAGCTTCCAGAAACAGGATAAGGCCTAACCGGGAATCGCGGAAGAGGCAAGGGAATTTGGTAATTGGGTAATCGGGTAATTGGGCAATTTTCTTGGGATCGGGTTGCGGTTGCAAATTACACAATTACCCGATTACCCAATTACCAGATTCTTTCACTCGTCTACCACCGGATTGCGCAATGTCCCCACACCCTCGACGCTCACTTCCACCACGTCTCCG
Source organism: Terriglobia bacterium (assembly GCA_041485425.1). Taxonomy (GTDB): domain Bacteria; phylum Acidobacteriota; class Terriglobia; order Terriglobales; family Acidobacteriaceae; genus JAIQET01. The sequence goes on from JBGPJK010000422.1 coordinate 3,478, forward strand.
GCCACCACCGGGCTCACGCCTTTGGGGGTTCCCGTCGCGATCAAGTCACCAGGGACAAGCGTCATGGCTTGGGCGATGTAGCGAATGATTACGTCCAGGGCGAAGATGAAATCCCGGGTGTTGCCCTGCTGGCGCAGCTCGCCGTTGACTCGGGTTTCCACGGCCACACCTGCCCAGGGATCGATCTCGTCGGTGACCAGCGGGCCCACAGGGCAGAAAGTGTCGAAGCCTTTGGCGCGGGTCCACTGCCCGTCCTTGTTCTGCAGGTCACGGGCGGTGAAGTCGTTCACGCAGGTGTAGCCGAGAATGTAGGGGCGGATGTCTTCATCCGCCGGGGGTTGGTAGCAAGCCTTGGCGATGATCAGGCCCAGTTCGCCCTCGTAGTCGGTGCGCTGCGAGATCCGGGGACGGCGGATGTTCTCGCCGGGGGCTTGAAGGGAAGAAGGGGGCTTGAAGAAGATCAGGGGTTCAGCTGGGATTTCGTTGCCGAGCTCGGCAGCGTGCTCGCGGTAGTTGCGTCCGACGCATACGATTTTTGACGGTCGCACCGGCGCCAGCAGCCTGGCCTCGGCCAGCGGGATATGGCCCATGCGTTTGGTCGCCAGATCTTCCATGTCC
>JBGPJK010000423.1:0-4093 GCA_041485425.1 Terriglobia bacterium
AGATAGATTGGGCAGCTCATGGAGCTTCTCAATAGCGCCGCGCAGGGTGTCGAAGAGCTCGTTGCCGGTGAGCGTGATGTAGTTGCCCCAGGCATAGCGCGCCCATTCGCCGGAAAAGATGCGCAGATAGGTCTTCTCGATGAGTGCAGCCTGCTCGTCGCGCTCGGAGAGCAGCCGAAGGAAGATTAGGTAGGAGAGCTGTTCGATGGAGTCCATCGGGTTGTTCACGCCACCCGCCCACAGGACGTTCATGAGCTGGTCCACCTTCTGGCGCAAGCCAGAGGCAAAGAAGCTGGATCCGTTGCTTTGACTTAGCTTGGCGACGGCGTCGCTGTGGGTTTCGGGCTTGCGCATGGGTCAGGAAGCTTCTCTCACGGCCATTCGGGTGCACTGGACCAGCGATGACTGGCGTAGCGCCTCGAAGACCTGATCTCGTTCGTGGAAACGGGCGAGCGTGTCCAGTCCGCCAAGGATGCGGAACTGGCTGCGGGTAAACAGCCGCTGGTAATGGCCAGCCATAAAGTCGGAGAGCGCCTGGGCATCTTCGCTGACCAACTCGGCTGTGGCGTTGATCCACTTCTGATCGGCGTACCGGAGGTTGAAGCGCGCGGCGATGGAGTCCACCGTGTCAGCGACGACCTTGTCTTTGGTAGGCAGCGGGCGCTTGCCGAGAGCGTTGTAGACGAAAGCCGGCGTGGGGGCCGGGACACCGTAGGAGATGATGAGCTTGTCGGGGGCGTAGAACATTTCGGGGCGATGATAGAAGCGCTCCTGCAGAATGGTCTCGATGGTATCGTCGTCCTCTGCGTTCACGGCTTCATTCAAGTCCGGGTTGGCCTCTGCGAACTCCTTCAGGTCACGCTCGAAAGAGCCGCGGAAGGTCATCACGTCCACCTTCTCGCCGTTGGGGCCTACGACGCGGATTTCTTGGCTGACGATTCGGTCGGAGCCTTCCCAGACAGGGATCTCTCGGTGTTTGTCTTCGCCTTCGCCCGCGGGATAGGGTGTTTCGGGTCCGGGCTCGCGCAATGCGCCGCCACCGTCACCCGGTTCGTAGCGGGGAGGTGTAGCGCGCCGGCCGTCTCGTGCCGGCAGCTTCAGAGGCGCTGCGTAGTCGTACCTCTCCTCGAAAAACTCGGCGACGGCGCAGAAGTCGAGCAGGAAGAAGTGACGCTTCTCGTACTCGGTGTTGCCGACGATGAAGGTGAAGCGCCGCGTGCCGCGTCCTTTGATCTGAATGTACTCCGTAGGCGAGAAAATCGGACGCATTAGCACGACGTTCAGCAGATCGCGGCAGTTGTAGCCGGTGGAAAGCATGTCCACCGAAACAGCGATGCGCTCCGAGCGCTTGCCGTCGCGGAACTCCTTGGCCAGAGAGGAAGCGTCAGAAATGCGCGACGTAATTGTGAGCGCGATCCCGGGCTTGATCTCGTTCAGGACCTTGGTCAACGCCGTGGCGTGTGTTTGGTTCACGGCGAAGATGATTGACTTGCCGATCTCGCCGGTCGGATCGACTTGCGCTTCACGGAGGAATGCCTCGCACATGACGCGGTTCCGATGGGGCGTGAAGATCTTCCGCTCCAAGTCCTGGATCTTGAAGCTTTCCTCCTGCTCATTGATCATGACCGTCCAGCCCGCCTCCTGCAGCGCCTGGGTGGTTATGTCCGACCGGCAGTCAATGATCTTGGGCAGGCAAAGGAATGGACCTTCTGGGTCCTGCACTGCGTCGATGATGTCGTAACGGAAGGTGGGCTGGCCGGGCTCGCAGCCGAAGTAGTGATAGGTGTCGCGAAGCTGGCGGGCCTCCAACGCCTTCGGCTCGTCGGTGGCAAGCTGATCAAGATTGATGTTCTTCAAGTAGGCCTTCGGCGTCGCGGTTAGGCCGATTCGCGTGGCCTGGAAGAACTGGACGGCTTCGCGAGCGTCACCGTAAATAGAGCGGTGCGCTTCATCATTGATGACGAGGTCGAAATAGAACGGCGTGAACTCCTGGCGATAGCGTCGATCGATCATGAGCGATTGAATGGTGGCGACCACGACCGACGATCCGAGCAGTTCGCCGGTGCGGCGAGCTGTCTTGTAGATGACAGGTTTGTACTCACCCAGGACGACGTTGAAGTCCTCCATCGTCTGCTTGGCAAGCTCGATCCGGTCAACGATGAAGAGCACGCGTTCAGCGTTTCGCGTGACGAGGAAGCGGCGGATCAGGGCGGCGCAAAGAAGCGTCTTGCCAGTTCCCGTCGCCATCTCCAGCAAGAACTTTCGGCGACTAGCGTCATCGTAGCCCTTGGCGATCTCTTCCATGGCTCGAATCTGATAGCCACGCAGGATCAGATCTGGGCGCAGTGCGCGCAGGTATTCAGAGCGAATGATTTCAGTCTGTAGCGAGCGCGGCGGCTGGAGATTCTTCAGGCGAATGCGTTCAAGATCCTCGCGAGACGGTAGTCGCTCGATCCGATAGGCGTCACGCTGGTCGGCACGCTCGTAGTTCCAAAACCAGTGCTCGCGACCGTTGGAGAGCACTATGAATGGGGCCGTCAGGTTCTCCGCGTAACCGCGCGCTTGGTCCTTGGCGTCGTAGGGATCGAGGTCCTCTCGTTTCGCTTCGAGGATGCAGAGGACGCGACCGAGGCTGTCCTTCAACAGGTAGTCCGCGCGGCCGCTGTCGGTATTCCGCTCGAACTGGACACGCTGAGGGTTGAGCAAGTCCCAGCCGCTCGCTTCCAGCGCCTTGTCGATGAGGACTCGCGAGAAGGCTTCGTTCTGGCCAGGCGTCACGGACGTCCCTTATTCGTAGTCCTACTTCTGGTCACACCCAAGCCTCGCTGAAGGCGCCTAACTTTGAATCGAACGACACTGCTGTCGGTTCAATTTCCCACCGTCGGTATAAACCCGGCCAAGTTCCATTGATCGGTCCTCGTGTCGGCTGAATGTTCAAAGCTGGACCGAGACTGCCCGTCGTCGGGTCCCGTTGGCAATTTAATACTACCGCAAGTGGGGAGGCGCCATATGCAGGACTGTTCAGCTTCGCTGGGCACTGCCGCTTCGTTGGCGATGCTCTACCAGACCGCCGATCGCTCCGGCGACCAGAGCGCACTCGATCTTCGACCGCTGCCGTTCTACTCCGGTCCACTCGCCTTGCGTGTAATCCACGGGGCAATTCCTCGCGCGATGAAAGCCCCACGAAGGTAACGCCGCCAGTAGCTCAAAGGCCGAGCCACCCTTCAATGCAGCCCCCCCGTGGCCTCTCTCCGCCCGTTTCTGGACGCTATCGTCGTGCTGGGAAAATTCTCTGTGATGCGGTCAGACAGGAAAGACCTGGCATACTTGCGGTACTGCGCATTAGATATGAAGACCAACCGACTTACGTACTACGAACACAAGTACTAAAAGCCGGCCGGAATCACCCGGCTGAATTGCCTAGCGAGGCACCTGGTGGACTGCTCCATACAGACATTCTGACGCAGCTGCTGGACACGTGATCTTGCCACTCTGGAGGCACGATAGAGGCAAGGGCGCCAGACGGAGTCGGAACCGGTCGGCCAAAGGAACTCTTCTTCTTCCGGTGGCCCGGAAACTCTAGGTCAGGATCTGCGCTAGTGCCAGTTGGCAGGCCGCTCGCAAATGTTCGGGGGAAAGCGTACGGTCCTGCGGAATGCGAGCGGCGTCACGGATCATGTCGGTTACGGACGAAAAAGATTCGCCGGCCAGTTCAATGACTCTGCGGCCGGTCTTCCGTGGAAGTGCAGGCCGGATGTTGTCCTCCCACAGAGCTTTGAGGGCGGGGAGTTCCGCCCCAAATAACTCTACGACATCGTGGATGTACAGCAAGTCTTGCGCGCGCTTGGCGGGGGGACGGTGACTCTGAATGAGTAGCTTCTGCGCGATGAAACTGGCGGGGTTCGGTACCCGCAAATCAATTGGCCGCGGTACGCCCTGATGCGGGCCGACTCTGATCATCCAGGGGTCAACCAGAAGAATATCGAGATGTCTGAGCTTCTGAGCCGTAATGCCCGCTTTGGAAAGTGTTGCATCTGCCTCACCGTTCCGCTTCACGCCGCTTCCTTGCAACGGCGTCAGAAACTCCGCATAG
>JBGPJK010000424.1:0-4091 GCA_041485425.1 Terriglobia bacterium
TATTTTTGCCGCCCGCCGGATTACCAATCCGCTGGAAGTCCTCACCGCTTCAAGCCGCGCCATCGCTCGCGGTGACTTCTCCAAGCGGGTCAAGCTGAAGAGCCGCACCGAAATCGGCGAACTGGCCGCAACCTTCAATACCATGTCGGAGGAACTGGAACAGTTCGTTTTCGATCTGAAGCGCGCCGCCAAGGAGAACCGCGAACTGTTCATGGCCTCCATCCAGATGCTGGCCGGCGCGGTCGACGAAAAGGATCCCTACACCCGCGGCCACTCCGACCGCGTGACGCGCTATTCCATATTGATCGCCCGTGAAATGGGCCTCAAGGAAGACATCATCGAAATTGTGCGCATTTCCGCCCAACTGCACGATGTCGGCAAAATTGGCATCGAGGACCGCATCCTCAAGAAGCCGGGCGCGCTTACCCCGGAAGAATTCGAAATCATGAAGACGCACACCACCAAGGGAGCGAATATTCTGCGCCCGGTAACGCAGTTGAAGGACATGATCCCGGGAATCGAACTGCACCACGAATCGCTGGATGGACGCGGTTATCCGCACGGTCTCAAAGAGGACGAGATTCCGCTGTTGCCGCGGATCATCGCCGTGGCCGACACCTTCGACGCACTCACCACCAACCGGCCTTACCAGCAGGCCCACGAAGTCAATGAGGCCTTGAAAATCATTCATTCCCTCGCCGGCAAACGCCTTGATCCCGTCCCGGTCTTTGCTTTGAATGCGGTGTACCAGCGGGGCGAGATCCGGATTCAACGCCCCGGCATGGGAGTTCCACCGGCGCCGCCGGTTCCTGCGGCGCCACGGCCGGCAGCTTCCGACCGCCCTGCCGCCGCCGTCCCGGCAGAAACCGCATAGTTCCAGGTCACTGCCCGCTTGCGCAGGAAAAACGGTGGTGGCGCAGTTGCACCACTCCCAGGAAAACTCCTGTTAACCGTGCCCTGAACCACAATCGCTATAATTGAACTCTGGCGTCCCTATGATTCAGACCCTGTTTGGCAGCCTGGACGAAAAGCAGAAACCCAGCTTCCTGGAGCGCATGAAGGAAGCAGTCACGCGCACCCGGGAAAACCTGAGCGAGCGCATCGAGGAAGTGGTTTCCTTCAGCAAAGAGATCGATCGCGCCACCCTGGACGACCTGGAAGCTACCCTCATTGGCGCCGACCTCGGTACCACCACGACTCATGAGGTCTTGAACAAGCTGCGCGAGAAGGCCGACCGCAAACAGATCAAGGACGTGGATGAACTCAAGCGGCTGCTGAAAGAAGAGCTGCTGGCGATCCTTACCGCGGCCAACACCCAGCCGGTGCAGAAAGTGGACGGGATACCTGAAGTCATTCTCGTGGTCGGCGTCAACGGCACCGGCAAGACCACTACCATCGGCAAGCTGGCGCAAGTCTTCCGTGCAGACGGCAAGACGGTTCTGCTGTGCGCGGCTGACACTTTCCGCGCCGCTGCCATCGAGCAGTTGGACATCTGGGGGCAGCGCACCGGCACGGAAGTCATCAAGACCAAGCCCGGCGGCGATCCGGCGGCTGTGCTCTACGACGCGCTGCAGGCTGCTTCCGCTCGCCACAGCGATTACGTCATCGTGGACACTGCTGGACGACTGCACACCAAGACCAACCTGATGGCGGAACTGGAAAAGATGCGGCGCACGGCGCAACGCATCATCCCCGGCGCGCCCCACGAAACCCTGCTGGTGATGGACGCGACCACGGGGCAGAACGGGCTGCAGCAGGCCCGGCTGTTCACCGAGTCGGCGGGGGTGACCGGAATTGTCTTAACCAAGCTTGACGGCACCGCCAAGGGTGGTGTGGTGGTGGCGATCTCCCGCGAACTGGGGGTTCCGGTGCGCTATGTTGGGGTGGGGGAGAAGGTGACGGACTTGCTGCCCTTCGATCCCAAGGATTTTGTGGATTCGCTGTTCGCGTAGGCCTCAGGAAAGTAGCGCCGACGTCCCGCCGGCTGTCGTGGGGGCGTCTCGCTCCCACATCCCGCGCGGGCAAGCCTTGACCAAGGCCAAGTCTGAGGATGCCCTCGGGACAAACACAAGGATGTGATGCAACGATGTCAACCAAGGCCGTTAACCTCAAGTTTTGCCTGGCTCTGTGCGGCGGACGTTCTGCGCAGCAGCTTTCGTGGTCCGCTCTGCCTAAGCAGATATTGCTGTTCTCTGTGCCTCTGTGTCTCTGTGGTGAAATAATGTTTTCCCGTGACCGCATCACGCCAAGCCGATGAAGTTTTTCTCCGCCGCGCCCTGGAACTGGCGCGCGAGGGAGTAGGCCTGACTTCGCCCAACCCTTGCGTGGGTGCGCTCATTGTGGACGACAAGGGCACCGTCGTCGGCACCGCTTCCTATACCTACGACGGCCTCAAGCACGCCGAAGTCCTTGCCATGGAGCAGGCCGGGCCCAAGGCCCGCAGCGCAACCCTCTACATCAACCTGGAACCCTGCTCGCACCAGGGACGCACTGCGCCCTGCGCGGACGCTGTGATCGCCGCCGGAATCCGCCGGGTGGTGGCGTGTATGTCCGATCCCAATCCGGCGGTTAACGGACAGGGCTTCGCCCGTCTGCGGGCAGCGGGGGTTGAGGTCGCGTCCGGCATCCTCGAAGAAGAAGCGAAATCACTGAACGAGTCGTTTGCCAAGTACATCCGCCACCGCACTCCGCTAGTCACGCTAAAAGCCGCGATGACGCTCGACGGCAAGATCGCGCCTCCGCCCAGCGAATCGCAAAATCCCACCGCGCTCGGCGCCGGAGGTGCGACTGGTGGATACATCACCAGCGAACCGGCGCGCGCCCACGTGCAGGAGCTTCGCCATCAGCATGACGCCATCATGGTCGGCGTCGGGACGGTGATCGCCGACGACCCGCTGCTCACCGACCGCAGCGGCCGGCCGCGACGCCGTCCGTTGCTGCGCGTGGTGCTCGATTCCCTGCTGCGTCTGCCGCTGGAGTCACGCCTGGTCAAAACTGCCCAGGACGACGTACTGGTGCTCTGCTCACTGGCGGAGGAAAAGAAAAAAGAGCGGCTGCGCGCCCACGGCATTCGGGTAGTGCAGGTGCCCTACTCCACGCCGGACGGCCGCCCCGACATGACCGCGGTGGCCCGCTGCCTGGGAGAGATGGAGATCACCGGATTGCTGATTGAAGGTGGGGCCATGGTCAACTGGGCCGCGCTGGCTTCCGGCATCGTGGACAAAGTGTTCCTGTACTATGCGCCCAAGATTCTGGCAGGCACGGGTTCGGTGCCGTTCGCCGCGGGACCGGGCTTCCGCCACATGAGCGATGCGGCCTACGTGAAGTCGCTGCGTCTGCACCGCTTCGGCGAAGACTTTGCGGTCGAAGGCTACCTGCGGGATCCTTATCAGGACTGAGAAGGGCTGGGCTGTAGCGCCGGCGGGACGCCGGCGCTACCGTCGAAGGATACTTCCGCTGTGGACTATGATGGAGAGTTTCCCGGAGGTATTCATGTTTACCGGCATCATTGAAGAAGTTGGGAAAGTCATCAGCATCAAGCAGGAAAACGGCAATCGCCGCCTTAGCGTTTCGTCTTCACAACTTGTAAGAGAACTGAAGCAGGGCGCCAGCATCGCGGTCAGCGGGGTTTGCCTGACTGCGGTGGAAATCACGCCCAAATCGTTCGCGGCAGACCTGGCTGCGGAAACCTGGAGCCGCACGTCCTTCTCTCGCATTCAGGAAGGCGCGCTGGTCAACCTGGAATTGCCCATGAAGGCGGACGGCCGCTTCGGTGGGCACATCGTTCAAGGCCACGTGGACGGCGTCGGCCGCCTGATCGAACTCGAACGCATTGCCGATTCCGAAAACTGGTGGCTGCACATTAAAATCCCGCAGGAGATTGAGAAATACACTGTCTTCAAAGGCTCGATCACAATCGAGGGGATCAGCCTCACGGTCGCCACGCTCGAAGGCAATCGCTGCACCATCGCGATCATCCCGCACACGGTCGAGATGACGAACCTCGGCTCCCTCAAGGCCGGCGATCCAGTGAACCTTGAGGCTGACCTGATCGCCAAGTATGTCGAGAAGATGATGAAGAGCGCACCAGA
>JBGPJK010000425.1:0-4077 GCA_041485425.1 Terriglobia bacterium
GTTTCGAAGCGTTCAAAAAGTGTAATCGCGTCGGCAGTGGAGCCGGCGAAACCGGCCACGACCTTGTCGTTGTAAAGGCGGCGCGTCTTGCGCGCGGTGTGCTTCATCACGTGATCGCCCATGGTCACCTGGCCATCACCAATGAGCACCACCTTGTTGTCCTTGCGCACGCACAGAACCGTCGTGCCGTGCATCTGCGCGCTTCCCTGGCGATTACGCATCCGTTCATTATAGCGCCCCAAGACTCCGAGCGCCAAAATGGGAGAAGTTTTGGAGAGGCGTGGGTAGCTCCTCTGGCAGAACGCAGAGAGCGCCGCGGGCGGCAGGCTCCAAGAAATTTGTTAAGAGGGTATCTCAGGCGAGAGTTTTTTACTGGGCAATTTCGTGGAAGGAAAGAACCTTGTAGCCTTGATTCGGCATGGAGGCCTGGATCCAGCAATTGCTGTAGTAGATGCCGTTGGTCAAGGTATTAGGAGTGTTGTAAAAGTCAAAACCTGAAGTCGGGACTGATGACACGGGGGGGGTGAATATCGGAGGAGAGGATGGCAGCAGTGGATTTCCGGACGCGTCCACCGTCCTCGCAAGAAACACTGCCCCCTGAATTTGGGTGGTAGTATAGGCGCCCTGGTGGGAGTATATCAAGCCTTCCCCGATAATCAGAATTATCCCGTTCCACGACGCATCCGGGTCGTAGGTGAATTTGCCGGTGACCAGAAGGAGTCCGTAACCGGTCGAGCGCCAGCTACTTAACGTCAGATCACCGTTGATGACAGTGGTCATGGGGTTCGTTGGGGACATGGTGGCCGGCAGGTCCGCTTGGGTTGCATTGTGGTTGACCACCACGTCCGCGTTCTGCTCGATGGTCTGCACCAGGGCATTCAGGCCTGCTACCGTCTGCAGATTCGGAGAGAGCGTGACAAGAGCTACATCCGGGTTTGAGGCAACACCGTTCGTGTAGTGATTGTGTAACCCGGCGGGAATGCCTGATGAGTTAGTCGGCTGCTCAAAGTTAGACAAGGAACCAGTGGTGTACCCCACGGCTGCGACGGGGGGCGCAGTCGGATTGCAAGTCCCCACACCACCGTGGTCACTGCCTTCCACCCAGAAATTCGGCGATGTCCCCGTAGTAAACTGCGGTGCGTTGCCATCCAGCGTCAGGGCCGCAAAGAAATTTAAATTCAGCGGCGTGGGAGCAGCTAAATACTGAAGAAGTTTCTGGCTGCCGTTGGGGAGGGCGGCAAGCGCGGTGAGCTCCAGAACCTGTGCGCCATTGCCGGAAATGTTCAGCTGCGAGCCGATCGGCTGCGTACCGTCATAGAACACGGGCGTCGTGGAATCGTAAGGGGCAGAAAACGAAGGAGCGACGAGCAGGTTTAGAGATTGTTCGGAGACGGCATTGATGCGTACCCACTTATAGAGCGGCCCCGGAAAAGACAGGCTATTCAGCGGGCTATTTTCCCAGATGGATGAAGTGCTTGGCGAGGGATTCGGAAGGGTCAGGCTGCTGCTGGCAAACTCTTGATTGTATTGGATGTCAGGATAGGCAGAGGTGGGATCCCAGGGAGCCACAGTTTCACTTCCCAAGGGGTTGATCACGTAAACAGGAGCGCCCACCACAAAAGGTGTTCCAGGGGATGGCAGGAAGCCCGGCGAAGTGGTCCTGAAATAGCTGGGATCCTTCGACAGAAGCCGACTGCGTGCCTCCTCCAATCCAGCGATGGCTGCGTAATACACCCCCGTCGAGGAACGATAATTGCCGGCCAGTGCGGATTCCGTTCCGGAAGAAACGATCAAGGCTATGGCCACAACGCTGATCAATAGCAGAATGAATATGGAGATCAGCAGGGCGATCCCTGCCTCGGCCTGCTTCGTTCGAATTATTCCACGGGCTATCATGTATCCTCAATGGACCTCACTGATTGGGATTGACGCGGCGTCCACGCCCACTCAATTGTACAAGTCGCGGCACGCCCGTGGTGGCATCCGGGAGAGGCGCTGCAACAATCAAGGTTATGCCGACATCCCGAATGTTCTTCGGGGAATTGTCTCCTCCCGCACCAGGACAGGAAACCGTTGGAGGAGGTGGGGACGAATTATCGCAAGAGTACGAAAAGATCGGCACGGGATTTCCTCCCGGGAAGACACTCGGATACGCTGTTTGACACTGCGGGATCTGTGGGGGACAGACGTTATTTACAACATTTTGCACGAACGGTACAAGCACTCCGGGTAAGGAGGTATCTGTGGACGGGTCGTGTGAAGAAGCCTTGGGGGCGACTCCACGCATGAGAGTTGTTCCTTGCAATTGGTAACGGATCCACTGAATCTGGCTGCCAGCGTCTTGAGGGTTGGGATTGGTCTCAATGATGATATCGAAATCACCCGGAGCGATGCACGTTCCACCGCCGCCCGTGCCGATTTGACAAGGAGTTGGGACGGTGTACCCGGGGCTCCACCCAAAAGGGGAGCTCGCGGACTGCAGCGGATACGAGGAGGAGAAGAAGGTCGGCGGCGGAAAGCCAGCGTCATTGATGTCGCGCACCATCTGGTCCAAACCGAGCCGCGCTTCCTGGAAGGACGTCAGCACCTGAGATTCGGTCTGGTAGCGCTGTTGAGAAGAGCTCAGCAGAGTGAACGCCGCCCCCGTGATCAAAAGAAAAATACCAAGAGCGACCAGCATTTCGATGAGTGTGAACCCGAGCTGGCGCTTGTCGCTGTGGGCTCGATTCATTTTCCCACCATCGTATCAAGGGTGACGGGTTGGAAATAGCCGTTGCCGCCCACTTGCCGGACGCCAAGGATAAATCGTTTCGAGGAGGCTGTACTGCCGTTTCCGGTGATGATCACCGCCCAGCGCACGTCATAGGTCGTGCCGCTGGGATCCGTGGGGTCCTGGTAGGTGAAACCGTAGCCATTCGTTGGAGCGAGGGAGGGATTGGGTGAACTGAATACTATGAGCGTCTGGTTGTTGAAGGGCACCACGGAACTCCCCTGCACGGAATTGGTGACCGTGGGATCGCCAAGCTGGCAAGTGTTCCCGAGCGCATCGGTAAAGAAATTTACAGTCATCGGCTGGTCGAGCATCTGGTCGAGTTGGCGTTGCGCAAAAACGAGCGCAGAAGAGTCTGTGCGATTTCTGTAATTCAGGAGGATCGAAGCCGGTACGAGCTGCGCGATGGCCACCAGGCCCACCAATAAAATGACGGTGGCAATCATCATCTCGAGGAGGCTGAAACCCCTCTGCCCGTCGCGAACCTTTGTGAATGAGAACTGCATCTTTCTCCCTGGTTTCGCTCCTCAGCTGATCTGTTGCCAGGTTCCGCCGTTCGGAGCGGTCCAGATCTGCGTGCTCCCGGAAGGAAGCAGAATCACCGCGCGATAGCCGAACTCAGGATTGGTTACACTGCCCAGATAAAACACATAAATGCTGGAGGACACCGACCCGCCACTTCGAATCGCGCCCCGCGCATCAAATGTGACCGAGCCATTGCTGCCCGATTTAGTCGTGAGGCTGGCTCCGCCCAAGGCTGTAGTGATGGCGGCGGGACTGGGCGCCGTACCGGACGGCAGCAGGCTCGCGAAGCCGGCGATCACCTCCTGCTTCTCGCTCGCATCAATGATTGAGTTGCCGTTCGAATCGACTCCGATGATCCAGGCGGTTCCACTCCAATGCATCAAGAAACTTACCTGCGTGTTGCGGCGAACGGCTTCAAAACGGGTAAATTTCAGCATGTCGGACAAGCGGCCAGCAGCGTCGTTGAGCTGGTAGGTTCGAAACGAGCGCATGAGCGAGGGGATGGCGATGGCAGTCAGAATGAGAAGCACGGTCATGGAAACAGCAAGCTCGACCATGCTGAAACCACGGCTGCGGCTTCGATGAGTGCCCGAGAGTGTTGCACTCCGTCCCAAGATAGTTTCCTCGTTCGGACGCAGCACCGGGGATCCGGTGGTCCGAACCCTAATTCGGTGCAGGTGCGGGGCCGGGGACGGCTCCTCGCAGGCACCGCTAAACATAATGCTTTCATATAGTAAAGCGCCACCCCTTATTGTAAGGGATAGCGACAGGAAAGAATTGTA
>JBGPJK010000426.1:0-4067 GCA_041485425.1 Terriglobia bacterium
CAAATAGGAACAGAACCAAACTGATGGGAGCCAAAACCAAGAAGAGGTATTTGATCGACCTGGAGTAGAGGATTTCCAGCTCCTTTCTGCATTCGCTGCCGAGGGCGCTGCAAGCCGGGAAGACTGTCGCGGTCAAGCTAGCCGGGATCATCCAGAGCTTTGTGACCGCCTCAAACGGGGCAGTGTAGTAACCCACCATCGCTACTGGAAGCGCCGCGCCGATGAGGAAGCGGTCCATAGAGACCAGGATGGGATTCACGATATTCGCGATCGTGATCCAGCCGCCGAAGCGCAGCAAAGGACTTACGGCAGTGTGCTGCAAGGTGATGCGGTTGCGCAGTGCCGGCATTACACGTAGGCAAAATAGCAGATGAGCCGCCCAAACGACGATCCGCCCGGCAACCAGCGTGGCGACCACCGGAACCAGGCTCTTCGAAAACGGCAGGACGAGCAGCGGCCCGGCAACGGTGAACACCCCCATCGGAATCCGCAGTGAATTGACCAGGCCAAAACGCTGGTGCGCCTCCAGCAAGCCGCGCAGGCCCACGGTGGTAATCACGAAAGGGATGGAAAGCCCCAGCAGCCGGAACGATTGCAGCGTCTCCCTCTGCAACTCAGCCGAGACGTTTAATCCTCGCCAGGCCAGCCAGGGCGAAATCAGCAAGATGAACGCAGTTCCGACGAATCCGAGCAGCAGCATCAGAAGGAGAGACGTCCAGGCCAAGGAGGGAATCTCCCTCTCCTCCCCTGCCCCCAGTTTCCGCGCCACCAGTTGCGTCAGCGCGCGGCCCAGGCCAAGGTCAAACAGGCTGGCATAGCCGATCAGCACCCAGGCCAGCGTCAGCACCCCGAAGCGTTCCTTGCCCAATCCTCGAATGAGAATTGGAATGCAGAAGACCGCCACGATCATCGGCGCGCCGTTGCCGAGCAGGTTCCAGACGGCGTTGCGGGCCAGCAGGCGGCCACTGGTTAAGTGCCCGTTCTGATGTTTTACCGTTTCGGTCATTTCACTGTTTGCAGTCGCTTCAGGAGTGCCGTGAGTTGGATTTCCGGCTGACAAGGGTTTCATCGCTCCCAAAGTGTGGCGGGCTCGTACAAAGACGCCTTCGCGGCTACCCTAAAACCTTGGGATCTTCAGTCTGTTCCAGCCGATCTTCGCCGGCTACGTGCTGATCGCTCGGTTGCTTTTGCTGACGGGCAAACCTGCCCCAAATCTTTCCTGTTGCGGCGCGCAACCGGGTTCCGTTCTTCCCCGCCCAGGGTATTTCTGTCTTTAGCGTTTCGAAGACTTCCAGAGCAAACTGTTTCATCGGATGTTGCCGATCGGTCTCTTGCCAGAGAGCGCCGGCAAAGACCCAAACAACTCCCAACGCGAACGCGAGAAACGTGCCCAGGAACATGATCGCCAGCCGTGGAGGAGAAGCCTTCCACTCGGGCACGTCCGCTGCGTCCAGCACTTTGACGCTCGGGGTCTCTCTCGTCTCTTGGACCTTGGCCAGCTCGTACTCTTGGGTCAGCGTTTCGTAGATCGCTTCCTGGATTTTTGTACGCCGGTACAAGTCGGCATAGGTCACGCCGAGCAACGGCAGCTCCCGGATGGAAGGGTACAGGGATTGACCAGCCTGGTCTCGCCTGGCGGGGTCTATGCCCCTCTTTCCACCGAGCTGCTCGAGCTGATGTTCCAGCTCGCCGATGCGGGCGCGCACCGCACGCACGCGCACGTTGTTGTCGGTGTAGATCTGCTCTAACCCCCTAAGCTCAGACTTTGCCGCGATGAGCTGCCCTTGCAAAGTCGCGGCCGCTTCTACCATGGCGCGGCCCTGCTCTTTAATGTCGATCGTCGCGTTCTTACTGGAAAACTCGCTATAGTCCTTGGCCGCCGCATCCAGGTCCTGCTTGACGGCTTTTAGGCGCTCCTCGAGAAACACGCGCTCGCGGTGCGCCGCCGAAGTGGAAAGTTCGACAACCAGACCATTCAGTTCCTCGACGTAAGCGGCAGCCATCGCCGCTACGCGCTTCGGATCCCTGTCCGTCACCCTGATCGAAATGATCCCGCTCTTGAGATCCTCGCTAACCGAAGTGTTCTCGGCCAACTTTCTTCGCGCGTTCTCCGAAAGGCTTGTACCATAGACCTTCTTCAAATCGAAATGTTCGATTAATCTGTCCTGCACCGTACGGCTGCGAAGAATGCCGACGAATTGCGCGCCCGTGCTCTTCATGCCAAGCAGGTTACTCCCCAACACTCCGAGACCACTCCGAGCCGAAAGCGCCGCCATCAGAGCCATGCCAGAAGAGCTCTGGTTGTCGGGTGGCATCAACTGGGTCGTGGACTGGTATTGCTTGGGGATCAGGAATGCAATCAATGTCGAGACGGCCAGACCCCAGGCGACCACACGAAAAAGCATGCGACGCCGCTCCCAGAGCAGACGCAGGCGAGCCAACACTATTTCAGGCGCATCTTCGGCGTGGTCTTCAACGGGAGGAACTCCGATCACACCCGGGTCAGCGAAGTCAGGTTTCGAATTTGCAGTTACCGGTTTCATTCCGGATCATGGCTCCGTGGTGGCTCGCGCAATCTGTTTCGATGCACTAGGGGACCGCAGTCGTTATGCCACGACTGCTGGCGCATGGTCGCTACTTGCCCCGCCGCCTCGGCGAGTACGTAAACTCCACGCTGAAGCTGACATTTGTTTTTGGCAGCGATGAAATGATGGGGAAATGCTAGTGTTCCTACTGAAACCCCCTTGATAACGCCAAGCCATTGCGCAATGAAATGTACGCCTTAACCGCAAAGTCCTGAATTGTTCCACCGCCCAGAAAATTCGGGTTGACGTGCTGGTTCCCTGTTTATGAAACAAGCTCTAGTACCGCCAAGACGGCCGATAGGTGATCTGGATGGATGCGGTCACGTTTCTCTGCTGTGAGGCGGAAAGCAACGGGAACTTCCACCATTCGTACTGCAACAGGCCGGTTACATTCATATGCGACCCGACTCGGAAGGAAGCGCGCCCGGAAATGTCATTCAAATCTCCGCCTTGGAGAAAATCCCGCGCGACATGAGCATTACGGTATGCGAGCTGAATCGTATTCTGCGGAGAAAACCAGTACGTGCTTGAGACTTGAATACCGCGCCCTTCCCTGCCGACCCAGCTTCCCATTATGTTCCCGTTGTTCGTGTGTGAATCGTGAAATTGACTGTTAAAATAAATAAATTCGCCATTCGCGCTTCCGCCGGCGACGACATCCGTGTACGCAGATTCAGCGCGAAAATCCAGGCGCGGCAGGCCGGGGAGATGCGACAGGTAAATGCCAGGATTGAACGCGGCGCGACGGGGAGAGGCGAGGGGCGAAGGATCGTCGTCGCTAAGCGAATCGGAATACAAGGTCAGCCATTTGCGCAGTCCGGGCACACGATAGCTGAAATTGAAACCGCTGCGCCGGTCTCCGGGATCCAATAGCCGATTGGAAGTGGGACGATCATCCACGGCGAACGTTGCCTTGTAGAAATTGTGCCAGGTCAGCGGCGTGGAGCCTCCGGCAAAGATAGTGATCTTGGAGAAGCCCAGCTCCAGATTCTCGGTGGGCTTAAAGCTTACTTTTTGTCCGCTGATATAGGGGTTGCCGGGAAAATGATGGCCTTCAAGCCTGCCGATGAAGATGTCGGTTCGCATCGGTCCGAGAATGCCCAGGAATGATGGCAACTTCTGCGGGCTGACGCGGGTCCAGCGCAGCATATAGAACGGCAATGCATTGTCGGAAAACATCAGTGCGCCGCCCTGGCCCGGACCCCACCATGTGCTCTGCCGACCGAAGGAAATCTGATTGTTGTTGATGTTGAGCGCGACGTAGGTGTCCAACAGTTGGAAGTTGTCGTGGGCGGCGAATGGCGTCGCGGGCTGAACAGGGTTCGAGTCCATGGTTGCGATCGCCTGGCGGACACTCAGCGGATACGCGGGCGCCGACGGGGAGTGCTGATATTCGCCGCGCACATAGAACGCCAGCGGGCCGGCTTCAGCGTGGCTGGTGAAGCCGGTGATCATGTTGAAGCCTTCCTGGTACGGACGGCC
>JBGPJK010000427.1:0-4058 GCA_041485425.1 Terriglobia bacterium
CGCTCCAATCCCGCCACCTACACCGGTGTCTTCACGCCCATCCGCGAACTGTTCGCTATGCTGCCCGACTCGCGCGAACGCGGCTACCGCCCGGGCCGCTTCAGTTTCAACGTGAAGGGCGGGCGCTGCGAAGCCTGCCAGGGCGATGGGCTGAAGCGTATCGAGATGAATTTTCTTCCCGACGTTTACGTGACCTGCGACGTGTGCCGCGGGCGGCGCTACAATCACGAAACCCTGCAGGTGAAATACAAGGGCCAATCCATCGCCGACCTGCTGGAATCGCCGGTTTCCGATGCCTTGCAGACTCTGGAGAACATTCCCCTGGTCAAGCAGAAGCTGCAAACCCTGGTGGACGTGGGACTGGGATACATTCACCTGGGACAATCCGCCGTGACCCTCTCCGGAGGCGAGGCCCAGCGCATCAAACTGGGGCGCGAGCTGAGCAAGCGGCAAACCGGCAAAACTCTTTATCTGCTCGACGAGCCTACCACCGGTCTGCACTTCGACGATGTCAAGAAGTTGCTGGACGTGCTGCACCGGCTGACTGATCTGGGCAACACCATCGTGATCATCGAGCACAATCTGGATGTGATCCGCAACGCGGATTGGATTATCGATCTCGGCCCCGAGGGCGGGGAAGAAGGCGGCCGGCTGGTGGCCCAGGGCACCCCCGAGCAGGTAGCGCGCAACAAGAAGTCCTACACCGGACAAGCATTGGCGCATTTCTTCGCCAACGGGAATGGACTAAAGCTGGAGCGAGTCTCGAATGCGTAACTCAGCTGGTTTCGCGTAAATTCAAGACCAGGAATTTGACAACCGTCTCAAGTGTCTTCATTCCCAAACCCGTCGCTTGAACCGGGCCAGAGTTCCGGCTCGGACACTCCCCCTTTGGGGCCAGCTGCGCCGCCGCCTGGCGAAAATCCTCCCTGGAGCGGTTGGGACGTTTTGCTGCTCATGGTGGTTACCGTTCTGGCGCTCGTGGTTGTCCAGACGCTGCTGGTCGCGGGTGCTCACTTTCTGCTTTATCCCAAGATGCCCTGGCCTGACCTGGCTCGCGTTCCCGAGGTGATTCTGCTCTCCCAGTTCGTCTTGTATGGGGTGATCTTCGCCATCATGCACAGGCTGCTGAGGCTTCGCGCCGGCGGTTTCTGGGAGCCGTTACGCTGGAACTGGCCGTCCTCTTCCTGGTTGGGATTCTTGTGCGGAGGTGCGCTGCTCTATTTTGTGCTGGCCGGGTTCAGCATGGTGCTTCCCATTCCCAAGCATCTGCCAATCGACCAATTTTTCGAAACGCCGCGCCAAGCCAGCATCATGTCGGTTTTTGCGGTGACGCTCGCGCCCCTGATGGAGGAACTCTTCTTTCGCGGGTTCTTGTATCCGGTCCTGGCACGGCGGCTGGGCATGGTGGCCAGCATCCTTTTGACGGCGGCGGCATTCGGGCTCCTGCACGGGGCCCAACTGAAATACTCCTGGGCAGTGTTCATCATTTTTCTGGTGGGCCTGGCGCTTACCATCGTGCGCGCCGTCACCAAATCCGTGGCGGCCAGCTTCCTGATTCACGTGGGCTACAACGGCACGCTTTCGGTTCTGCTGTTTGTCGGCACCGACGGCTTCCGGCATCTGGAGAAGCTGAATCAGTAGCTGGGAGCGGGTAGCGTTGAGATAAAACTGCCGCCTGGAATACTTGTTGAGGAGGAAGTACAGCAACCCGCCGCCTAATTGCTGTCGGTTGCTTCCTTGACGATCCGTACCGCAGCTTGGCTGAAGTCCTCGCGGGGCTTGCGCTTTTTTGGCGTTTGCTCGGGGCGGATGTCTGCTCTCTTTTCCAGCTGATTGGCTTGCCGCTGTTCTTTATCGGCTTTTGTACGCTTCGTTGCCATGCCTACAGCTTGCCACAACGGGGCTAATGCGGGCTAGGACCTGTGGAAATTCAAACTGCACCACCACCCAGAATCCCAGCCACTAGCTACCAGCTACCCGCTACTGCTATCTTTGATTTTCTATGTCTTCCGCACGCCAGGAACTGTTGCATCTGCTGGCCGTGAAGTCGTTCCGGCTGGGTGCGTTCAAGCTCGCGTCCGGGGCCACCAGCGACTATTACGTGGATTGTCGAGCCACTACGCTCGACGCCAAGGGAGCGCGGCTTACCGGACAGGTATTTCTCGACGAGATTCGCGCGCGCGGATGGCAACCGCAGGCGATTGGAGGGCTGACGCTGGGCGCCGATCCCATCGTGGTGGCGGTGGCAGTGGTCGGCCAAATGGATGGCTTCCTGGTGCGCAAGGCGGAAAAGCAGCACGGTACCGGACAGCGTATCGAAGGCTTTCGGGAAAAAGGCGCGCGCGTGGTGATCGTGGACGACGTGTGTACCACCGGAGCTTCCACCATCCAGGCCATCGAAGCCGCACGCGAGTTTGGCTTCAATGTGGTAGGGGTAATGTGCCTGGTGGAGCGGCAAGAAGCTGGCGGGCGTCCGAACGTGGAGAAGGCTGCTGTGCCGGCTCCGTTTGTTGCGATCTTTACTGCCAATGACGTTCGCCTGGAACACCTGCGGCAGGATGACGAGACCTCTCCGGGGATGCCGGCGGTGGGTGGGTAAGAACGGGCAAGCGTACGACGAGGCCCAATTCGCTGCAGACCGTGGAGGCAGACAGACACTCCGCGGGGCGGGCTGGCCAACGACCAAAGACCAACGACCATGATTCAAACTCTCGACTGGACCGACTCCGGGGTACGCTTCATTGATCAGACGAAGCTGCCCATGGAAGAGACTTACGTTACCTGCAAGACCTATGAGCAGGTGGCGGACGTCATCCGCAACATGGTGGTGCGGGGAGCGCCGGCGATTGGTGTGGCTGCCGCCATGGGCATTGCTCTCGGCATGAAGAGTTCCAAGGCGGAGAACGGTGCGGAACTGAAAAAAGACTTCGATCAGATTTGCGACGTGCTTGGGAAGACCCGGCCGACGGCGGTGAATCTGTTTTGGGCCATCCGCCGCATGCGCGAGAAGTTCGAATACCTCCGCATGCGGCCGCTCGCCCAGATCAAGCAGGCCCTGATCGAAGAAGCGAAGCGCATGCATGCGGAGGATATCGCCGCCAACCAGGCCATGGGGCGGTACGGTGCGACTCTCATGCCCGCAAATGGCGGAGTGCTCACCCATTGCAACGCGGGCGCACTGGCAACCTGCGGCTACGGCACGGCGCTCGGCGTCATCCGCGCCGCGATCGAGCAGGGCAAGAAAATCCACGTCTACGCGGACGAGACTCGTCCTTTTCTGCAGGGTTCGCGGCTGACTGCCTGGGAACTGATGAAAGACGGCATTCCCACCACCGTCATTTCCGACAGCATGGCCGGCGCCATCATGAAACAGGGCAGGATCGGCGCGATCGTGGTGGGCGCGGACCGCATCGCCGCCAATGGAGATGTGGCCAACAAGATTGGCACCTACACCATCGCGGTGCTGGCGAAAGAGCACGACCTTCCCTTCTACGTGGCGGCGCCGTTTTCGACCGTTGACCTGGAGACGCCGGACGGCAGCAAGATTCCTATCGAGCAGCGAAACCCGCGCGAGGTCACCCACATTGGCGGCCAGCAGATGGTGCCGGAAGGGGTGGAGGTGGAGAATCCGGCGTTTGATGTTACGCCCGCGAAGTACGTGACAGCCATCGTGACCGAGCGGGGGATTGCGCGGCCGCCCTATGGGGAGTCGCTGCGAAAGCTGGCGGGGGAGACGGTCGTTGGTCGTTAGTCGTTGGTCGGAGGCGCTGGTTGTGGACCGTTGTTCGTTGGTCGGAGACACCATCGATGGTCGGTGGCATTTGGCACTAGCCTCAGCTTGACGAACTGCACCAGCCCCGGAGGGGCGGCCGATAGTAGCCCAGCGCTTCAGCGCTGGGTAGGCTGGGGGAATGAGTCAGTCCCGTAGGGACGACTGAAAATCTACGGAGAATCGTGGAGCAGCCCCAACGGCACTCTAACAAGCTCTTCCTGAGTTCCGAGAAACCTCAGGGACTAAATGCTAATTGCTAAGTGCTAATTGCTTCTTTTCAATGTAC
>JBGPJK010000428.1:0-4029 GCA_041485425.1 Terriglobia bacterium
AATAATCTTGGAAACGTTGTCACGATACGTGTAGCTCGGATTCGAGTTCACCGGGCCGTTGGGCACATAACCGGCGTCCTGCGCCAACCCGTTGAAGAAAGTTCCTCCATTTAACCCAATTCCGGGCAGCTTTCCGCCTCCGAAACCATTCTGGAAAAGACCCAAATTGTATCCGTCAGGTCGCTTCCAAGCCCCTTGATTCTGGAACGTAATATGGTTGACGGAGTAGCTGAAAACGAATTCGTTGAGCAGTGTCGGGGTCGCCGTCGCTGTCAGGCGAACGACCAGACTGGTGGACGGCTGTCCGTAGGCGTTCTGGATTGTGGGATAGCTGGCGCCGTTCGTCCACAGTGGCGTGGGATTCACCGAGTTCCAGGAATCATGGATATAGCGAACGGACGCGTGCAATTTCGAATTGATGTTGTGGTCCACGCGCACCAACTCTTCGCGCCAGCTGGTGGGTTGGGTGGATGACGCATTGAACACCGGCAATCCAGTATTGGGGTCCGTCGCATTGGGCAGAGGAAACATCGCCAACAGCGGCAGCGCGGCGGGGTCGATCGGGACTGTGTCATTCAGAAATCGCTGAGGCTTACCGTTAACATCGAGATTATCCGGATTCGTAGGGCAATCAGAGCCCGGACAGAGTTCGCTAAAATTCCCGAAGGTACCGCCACAATCAGGAGTCGCCGCCGCACATCCCCTCTCAGCGAGAGAGGGTACATTCACATTAAACACCGTTGGCAGCCGCTCCCTCCGCCACTCCTCTGACCAGAAGAAGAACGTCTTGTCTCTATCTTTGTTGTAAACACCCGGGATGTAAACTGGGCCGCCGATGGTGTAACCGAAGTCGTTCTTCTTGTACGCTGGCACGTTCGGCAAGAAGTAATTTCGCGCGTTGAAGGCGTCGTTACGGACAAACTCGTAAGCGTTACCGTGAAAGTTCTTGGTGCCGGACTTCGTCTCCACTTCAACCGTGCCCGAACTGTTTCTGCCATACTGCGCACCGTAGTTGGACGACAGCACGCGCACCTCGGCAATGGCATCCAGACTGGGATAAGTCAGCAAGGTGGTGTTGCTGCCATCGTCCATGTTGTTGCCGCCGTCAACTTCCCAATTGTTGTATTCGGTGCGACCGCCGTTGACGCTATACGCAACTGTTGCCAGGCCCGTCCCCGGCTCGTCAGCGCCTGACTGATTGGTGGCTCCCGGCGTCAGAGCGAGCAGTTGGGTGTAGTTGCGGCCATTCAGTTGAAGCTGGGTCATTTGCTTGCCCGTAACCGTGCCGGCCAGCTCCGAGGATTGCGTCTCCACCTGATTCAAGGTTTCGCCCTGCACCACTACCTCTGTCGCGATCGCGCCCACATCGAGAGTCGCATCCACGCGCGCTTTCTGGGCCACGCGCAGCACCACCCCCGTTGCTTTGAAGGTCTTAAAGCCTTTGGCGGAAATGGTTAAATCGTAGGTACCGCCAGGCAAACCCGCGGCCAGGTACTCACCATCGGAATTGGTGACGGTGTTTCGGGCCACGCCTCCCGCCGTGCTGCTGATCTTGACTTCGGCTCCGGGAAGAACTGCCCCGGTATGGTCGCGCACGGTGCCAGTGATCGCTCCGGTGTCCTGGGCGAAAACGACAGCGGGAATACAGAGAACGGAGAGGAGAACAGTCAACCACACCAGACGGGAATTCATGGTCTGCTCCTTCGCGCCTTGCTGAAGCTACGAGTACCCCACCGGCGGCAATGGTCTGGCATGGCAGCGGGCCCCAGACCGCCGCAGCGTGACCCCAGTCACGATCCGTTGTGACCACTCTCACAGCCGTCCGCGACACCAGGTCCGGATGCACTGAACCCTTTTATTAAAACGTATGAATAGTGAGATAACCGCACTTTTGTGTCAAGTGAAAAATCGTGGTCACGGCTTCCCGGCGCGGGCGGCTCATCCCTCACAGCAGGCTGCGGGTGGACTCCCGCACCGCCAGTTCGGGGGCGACCTTGCGATGTACGGCGGCCACTTCCCGCTTCTCCTGCACGGCGTTGATTCCTTCCACCACGATGCTCACCGCCATGGCTCCCATGGCTTCCATGGGCTGGCGAATTGTGGTCAGGGGCGGGGTGTACAAGCTGGAGGCGGCTACATCATCAAACCCGACCACTGAACAATGTTCGGGCACGCGCTGGCCAGCCTTGGCCAGGGCACGTATGGCTCCGAAGGCAGTCATGTCGTCGAATGCCATTATCGCGGTGAAGAAACGCTTTTGCCTGATGAGGTCCTCAGTTAATTTGTAGCCAGCTTCAAAACTTGAAATGGGGTCGCGTGACTCGGGCAGATCCAGGGTCAGCCGGGGATCGAGTTCGAGACCACTGGCTTTGGCGAAGGAGCGAATCCCCTTCCAGCGCGGCGCACTGTCAGCCAGAGTTTTGGGGCCGCGGATGAAAGCGATCTTTCTGTGACCGAGGGAGTGCAGGTGCTCGAGCGCGGAGTAGGCTCCGAGTTCGTTGTCAACGATTATCGAACTGATGGAGTCGGTTTTCAGCTCGCGGCCGATCATCGCGGTCGGGATGCTGCTCTTTTCCAGATCGGCGAGGACGTCGATGTCCACGAACAGCCAGTTGGCCAGCACGATGAGGGCTTCCACCCGGCGGTCGAGGAGCATCTCCAGGTAGCGCTCAAAGCGGCTGCGCTCGTTGTGGACATCGGTAAGGATGGGCAGATACGAGGACTGGTAGAGCGTGTTTTCAATGCCGCGCAGGACCAGGGTGCAGTAGGGGTCGGTCATGTCGAACACCATGACGCCGACGGTGTGGCTGCGTTTGCTGCGCAGCGAGCGGGCAAACAGGTTGGGACGATAGCCCAGCTTCTTGGCTGCCCTCTCGATTCGCTTCTTGGTGGCAGCGGGAATGTAACGAGCCAGTGGGGCGTTGTTGAGGACAATGGAGACGGTGGTGGAGGAAAAACCGCTCTCCTTCGCCACGTCACGAATCGTGACCATCGAGCCTATGACCTTTGCACTGCGCACAGACATTACTTCCGGGGCGGTGAGCAGGACCACTCCATCCAAGCAAAAACCGCCCGCTTGAATTCAAACCGTCGCTGGCGGACACTACAGCAGAGTGAAACCAGTGTCAAGACCGGGGCCCGCAGTGGTTCTCGTTCTCCTTTTTGTTTCAGCTCCCGGGATGGGCATGCAAGCAGCGTTGGCGCAAGCATCCCAGACGGGTAAGAGGAATGCACGACCCGCGGCCAGTTCGCCGCTAAATGCCGACCCGCAAAAGCTGTTTGAGGAGGGCCAGGCGGCTCTGAACCATGGGAAGCTGGATGCGGCCGAGCATGCTTTCCGGGAAGTGCTGGCGCTGAATCCGCAGGTGGCTGGAGCCTATGCCAACCTGGGGGTGATCTACATGCGGCGCAAGCAGTGGCCGCATGCTCTGGAAATGCTGCACAAGGCGGAGCAGCTAGCGCCGGAGGTGGCGGGAATCCGGCTCAATGTTGGGCTGGTCTACTATCGCCAGAATGATTTCCGCTCGGCCATCGCGCCATTTGAGTCGGTGGTGCGCGACCTGCCCGAGTCGCTGCAGGCGCGATACCTGCTGGGGTTGTGCTACTTCTTCACCGAAGGTTACGCCGATGCAGCGACAACGCTCGAGCCGCTTTGGGCCCAGGAATCGAATCAATTGAATTACCTTTATGTGCTGGGAATCGCGGCCCATGAGGCGAAGCGGCCCGAACTCGAGGAGCGCGCGCTAGGCCGGTTGGTGGAAACGGGACAAGACTCTGCCGAGTTTCATCTGCTGATGGGAAAAGCACACCTCAATCGTGAGGACTATGACCAGGCCATCGCTGAACTTGAAGCGGCGGCCAAGGCCGACCCCAAGCTGCCCTTCGTACATTTTGAGCTGGGATTGGCCTACATGAAGAAGCAGGACTTGGAGCACGCCAGGGCAGAATTTCTCAAGGATGTGGCCATCGAGCCGGACTTGTCCTACAACTACGATCAACTGGGGACGATCGATTCCTTGCAGCAGCACG
>JBGPJK010000429.1:0-4016 GCA_041485425.1 Terriglobia bacterium
ACATCCAGTTGCCCGTCCACGGGTAGTCGCCAACGTTGGTTTCTCCGCGATACCAGATGTAGAAACCGTACAGCGCGTGGAACAGGATGGGTATCCAGATACCGAAGAGTTCGAGCAGCGGTACCAGAGGAAGGCTGGCGAGAAATCTGACTTGGCGAGCGTAGGCGGTTGGGCCGCCGATGGCGCTGGCGTTCGAAATCAGGATGTGCTCGAACAGGAATGCGCCCACCGGAATGATTCCCGTCAGTGAATGCAGGCGGCGCAGGAGGAACGAGTATCCCTGGCCGGCCCGCAACGGAGCCACACCGGTTTTGACCGACATCGGAGCAGGATTGGCGCTTGCTGCCACGGCTTACGCTCCTTATGAGTCCAATGATGACAAAAGAACCTTTCATTATCTTGGTGCGAGAGAGTGGAAGTCAAGGAAGGAGGTGTCGACAGCAATGTTTCAATGGCAGCACCCTTGAAGATTCTTCAGCGGATTCTGCGGCAGTTCTCGGCGGTTTCGGCGTTTCAAGATGTTGACGAGGCTCGGCAACCCAAAGCCGTCAATCGCAGAGTTCGCGGAGAACACGATCGGCATCATCCGGGACAGGTTCGGGGCATGATTGTCAGTTGCAGAGCGTCCGAGGGCCTACTCGAACGGGTTCACGATGCGGATTCCGTCAATCTCTCGCTGCGGTTGGAAGTCCTCCGTTAGGAGCACGCTGCAGCCGGACTGTTTGGCCGATCGCAGGATCAAGGCATCCCAAAAGGAAAAGCCATGCAGCCGATGGAGATCAACGGCCGCGAGGATGTCCGCCACCTCGGGCGCGGCCACGTCGAACTCAGCCAGCAGTTCAACCTTGCGACGCGCAATTCCGGCATCCACACGTAGTTTCTTGGTGACGGTAACGAAGTACTCCTGCAATACCTGAAGCGAAACCACACCAGTGCCGCCCCGGCGATGCTCGGCGACCAACTCCAGCGCACGGCGTTGTTTCGCGGGCGCCGCCTTGTCGTCCGCATAGATGAGGACATTGGTGTCGAAGAAACTACGAGCGCTCATGAATCTCATCGCGATCGAAGTGCCAGCCGCGCGAATGGCCTTGGCCGGAAAGACGCCGGAATTCCTCGATACTCGCTTGGGGATTGTCGCCGCCGGCCAGCTTCTGCAGGTAGTCCCGGATCAACTGGTTGAGACTCTTGCCCAGTGCATCCGCCCGCTTTCGGGCGCGCGCAACCAATTGTTCATCCACCGAGAGCGTGATGTTCATATATGACACAGTATACGTGCACACATATTATGTGTCAATATCTCCCGGGGCTATTCGCTTTGCCCAGTTCAGGAACTCTCGGAACGCCGCCCCTCGGTGGCTGTACTTCGCCTTTTCCTCGGCGCTCAATTCCGCAAAGGCCCTACCAATCTGCGGAAAGAAAAACAAAGGATCGTAGCCAAAACCGTTCTCCCCGCGTGGAGCTTCAAGAATGACGCCCTCGGCCTGCCCGCGAAAAACATCCAGCGTCTGTCCATCCCGCGCCGCCGCGATTACGCACACGAACCGTGCCGACCGCTTTTCTGGCAGAACATTCTTCAGTTCTCGCAGCAGTCGTGCATTGTTGGCTTCGTCGTCAGTGTTGGCGTCCACCAGATGAGGTGCATCCGCCGCATATCTCGCCGAATGTACGCCGGGAGCGCCACCCAGCGCATCCACTTCCAGTCCGGAATCGTCCGCCAGCACGATTTCACCAGGAACCACCCGACTGTAGGCCTCCGCTTTCTTGCGCGCATTTGCCTCGAAAGTAAGCCCGTCCTCGACCACCGCCGGCAGGGAAGCGAAGCCCGGAATCGAAGCAATCTCAATTCCATGCGCCGCTGCCGCCCCTGCGAAGTCGCGAAGCTTCCCAGGATTCGAGGTTGCGATGAGAACGCGTTTCATCGAACATTCCCAGTCTTGAAGCGATGGCCTACTGCCATCCCCACCGCGCCGCCCATACCAGGCCGACAAACGCCATCATCAACCCTGAGATCGCCATCCCCCACAGGCGGTCCCAGGTTCGCATGAATTTCACCTGCACTCGATTCTCGCCCGCCTGCACCGGAACCAGCATCTGCCCGGTGTTTTCCTGCGGCCCAGTGTCGACCTCCCGGCCGTTGACCTCGACCTGCCAGGCCGGATAGTCGAAAAGCCGCAATGCCAGCCTCCCGGGTTGGCTGGTCTGAGCGACAAACTCTTTGAGTTCCGGGCTCCAGCGCCGCACTTGCACCTGGACCGATCCACCGCCTTCCAGTTCCACCAGCGGGGCTTTCTGGCTGGCATCGAAAGCGTCTGCGCCGGCGGGAACATACTCATCGGCTCCTTCATAGCCCGCTGCGCTCTGATGTTGCGCGGCCAACTTCCCGATCTCCGCCGCTGTGTCCCACCACGGAGGCTGCGTCCGGTGCCAGACAAAAATCAATACTCCCAGCATGCACAGACAGGCCGCTGCTCTGCGAGTCCATCCGCCGGTGGCGGCCACAAACACAGCCAACGCCACATTCAGGCACAGCAGCCATCGCCACGGCAGTTGCAGGTAACGAAGCAGCGGCAGATAGTTCCACGCCAGCGCGGAGCACGAAAACATCAAGATCGCCGCCGCCGCTCCCCACCCCATGAGCGCCCGCCAAGCTTGTGGTTGTTCGTTCCGCAGGCGCCGTGTGCCCAGTGCCGCGACAGCCAGCACTACCATTTCTGCCGATGCCACCAGCGACACCAGCAGATTGAATAGATTATGGTCGGGGTCGGCGATAGTTGTGAACAGGAAGTTGTCCCGCGGCCTTACTCCCGGCGCCAGCACCTGCGCAATATTGACCCAGCGCTGCTCGTAGATGGCCGGAACAATGTAGAACGCGGCCAGTCCCGCGCCCAGAATCGCCGCCATCGCTGCCAGCACCACAGTGTGGGAGGATCGCCGACCTATCCCGATCACCAAAGCCAGCAGCACCAGAGAATAGTTCACCATCACCGCTGCTGGAGCATTGGTCAGCCAGGCTGCTGCCACCACCAAGCCAAGGGGGACCGCAGCGTCGGCTCCTTCATCCTCCAGACGCAGCGTGTAGAGCAGCAACAGAGGCAGCAGCGCACCGGCCAGCAACTCGGCAAAGGCGCTTCGCCAATAAACGATAACGATAAAGTACGGATTCGCGGCATACAACGCCGCGGCAAAGATCGCATCATTCCGGCTGAGCCAACGCCGCGCCAGCGCGAACATCGAACAGCCTGACAACGTCAAAGCCAGCCAGACAAAGGCTCCCGGCACAACCTTCCACGGCAGGACGGCTCCCAACGCGGCCCCCAGTATCCAGGAGATCGGCGGATAAAAAATGAACCGGGCCTCCCCGTAGCCATGGTTGGCCAGCGCGGCCCAGCGCGGACAGAAAATCCCCTGCCTCCATTGGCTGAGCACCTCCATCCACGAATGCAGGTGGAATTCAAAGTCGTGTCCGGACGGATTGCCCAGAAGAAAGAAGGGAAAGATCACCGCCAACGCGGCCGCCATGATGACCAGCAGCGGCCAGGGAAGAAGGGAGCTTGCTTCGGAGTTTTCCGGGTTGTGCGAGACGACAAAAGGTTCCATGGGGTCAATTTCGCCTGTGGACAAAATTGACGCGATTTTACAGGAAATTAACCTGCCTGCAACCTTCGCGAGGCCGCCTCTGACTACACTCAGGTCATTCGAGGTGGAATAAACCCGGCGCTACAGGGGTCTGCACGAGAGACGGCGTGCCGGCCCCTTAACGCTTTTTGGGGCAGAAGGCTACGTTCCCTAGTTTGATCTTGAAAGGAATACAAAGGAATACTAGGTTGAGGGAATCAGCGGAAACCGCGAGATCTTTAGGCAGGCGCTACTTGTTCCGAACCACGCTGCTTTTGCAGTTCCTGCAGAAATTCTTCCTGGCTCAGCATTTCGTGCCGGCGCAGCAACTCCAGCAGTGGGTCGTCCAGTTGGTCCCCGCTTGAGCCCGTCGAATCATCTGGGGCGCCAGTAGCGGTCAG
>JBGPJK010000430.1:0-3989 GCA_041485425.1 Terriglobia bacterium
GTGCGCATGCGGTGCTCCAGGAACATCACGAACAGTTTCTGCTCGATGACCGTGGGCGCGTCGTGGAAGGTGAGCAGATTGGGAAAGGCGTATGTGTAGTTCTGCGGTTTCGGTAATGTGCCGTCGCGGTACAGGCCTGCAACCACGCGAATGCCCTCGGCCATAAGGTGGTCGGCACTGCGAATCATATCGTCGCCCTGCTGGAGTTGCTGCTTGCCGAAATTCTCGGAATGGCATTGGTTGCAGGTCTTGACCATCTTGTCGCGCTCGCGCTGCCAGTCTTCCTGGGTGAGCCTTGCCAGGTCGGCTGCTTTGACCGTGTTAACAAGCGCAGTTGGCTTGCCAGCGGGATCCAGCACACCGAGAGCCTGCAGGATGGTGGCGCGGTCGGCGGCCCAGCCCGGATCGGTAGGCAGGGGCAGGCGCACTGCGAGGAAGCCCCAGGCGGTGCGCACCTCGTGGTTGCCCTCCTGCATGTGGCAAGTCTGGCAGGTAGGCGCCGCTGCGTCCGCGGGGAGCACCTTGCGCTGCTTCAGGTCATAGCGCACGCCGTGTTTCGACGAAGAATACATTTCCCACTGCGGATGGTCGAAGCCCATATGGCAAGTCTCGCAAGCCTGCGGCTGCTTCGCTTCTTCCACCGAAAATGTGTGGCGGGTGTGGCAGGAATCGCATTGGGCGGCGCCGAACTCGGTGCCGTTCAGACGCAGTTCGGTGATCTCCATGGGAGTCTTGTCGCCAATCTTGTGGCACCCGCCGCAGCCTTTCTGCCCCTCGGTCATTGCCATGGGCTGCCAGTGGATGGTGGGCATGGCGAGCATCGCCGCCCATGCCACCGAGTGCTTGCCCTTCTTGAATTGCTCCACTTGGGTCTGATGGCAGGTGGCGCAGGTATCAGGCGTAGGGATCTTTACCTTGACCACATCGCTGGCCGACGTGTGCTGGTCGCCGTGGCAGGAGACGCAGGTCACCTCGACTTGGCTATGCTTGCTGAGCTTCCAGTCGGAGACGATGTTGGGCGTGATTTTACTGTGGCACTCGATACACTGGGCAGCCGGGCCGGACTGCTGGGCGGGTAGCAAATTGACAGTCAGAAGCGCAAAAACCAGGACAGACACCGAGCGCAGGTTCATAATGCCTCCCCGATGATGCCAAGTATCGGTCACTCCGTTCCACGGCGGCTGTGATTTGCGTCACATTGTGGTTCGAGTCCTTTTGTGGTGTTCGCTACGAGAACGCAGCGCCGAGCCCGGCGCCTACCAGCTTATAAAGCAAATACCATCCGGCGACGATGGCGATGGCCGTCGAGCGCTTCACTTTGCTGTTGCAGGAGAACCCAATACCCATGACCACGACGTTCAGAGGATGAAAACATCCAGGGCCGAGGCCATGCCATAGAGAAACTTGTTTCCCATGGGATCCATGAAATATGCGGGGTTCGTAGCCACAGGATTTCGCACGTTGAAACCAGCCGGGTCAACCCCGGCGAACATGGAAATAATCCCCAGCACGGCGCCGATAATGGCCGGAAGGCTGCCATAAGTCACAATCGCCAGTGCCGTCTTGAAAGGTACACTGGCGCCGGCGACGGAATTGAAGGTGGCCATGAGCACGCCCGCGATCACCACGAAAATAATCAGGTTAAACACGGGGAGACTATAGGAGATGTAGCGGGTAAGGGTGGTCGACAGTTGTAGTTGCTTGTCTCGCTGCTCGGGCGGGAGTTTTTCGAACTGTTCGGCGCGTGATGACTGAGCGATTGAGTTCTTGCTGATCTGCTCAAACCCAATCTGCTTGCCCATCACGAAAACGAAGATCAGCGAGAAGATGGAAATCAGCAACCACGGCGCCCACCAACTGGAGTTGCGACGCAGGTCAGTGAAAGTCTTGGTAGGTGCGATGAAGGTGTTGACGATACGGGCCCCTTGGGAAAGGGGGGCGCGTTCGGGAACGATGCTGGGAGCAGAAGTGGGCTGAACGGGCGCAGCGGCCATGGACGACCTCCGAGGAGCGGATTGTAGCTCCGGCAGCGGGAAAGGCACAAGCGATCACCACTATTGTCCGTGGAGGCGGGGCGTCTCCGGGCCGACTGGGACGGGCGAGACGCCCGTCCTCCATCATTTCTTCCGAGGAGTCACGCCCTCACCTCTGGCGTTGCTTCCAGCAAACTTCGCGTGTAGGAGTGCTTCGGCTGTTCCGTGATCTGCTGGGTTGGTCCGACCTCGACGATCTTTCCGCGATACATTACGGCAATGCGAGTGGCCAGATAACGCACCACGGGCATGGAGTGCGAAATAAACAGGTAGGTCAATCCAAACTCGCGTTGCAGTTGTGCCATCAGGTTGACGATCTGTG
The DNA here is from genome assembly GCA_041485425.1 of Terriglobia bacterium. Lineage (GTDB taxonomy): Bacteria > Acidobacteriota > Terriglobia > Terriglobales > Acidobacteriaceae > JAIQET01. The sequence goes on from JBGPJK010000430.1 coordinate 2,356, forward strand.
CCCCGACGCTGACGTCGAGAGCGGAGACCGGTTCGTCCGCCACTATGAATTTCGGGCGCAGCGCCAGGGCCCGGGCAATTCCGACTCGTTGCCGCTGGCCTCCGCTGAATTCGTGCGGGAAACGGCGCATTGTGGACTGATCAAGACCCACCGCGCGGAGCAACTCGGCAACTCGTATGCGCCGGGCGGAAGGACTCATGCGTTCGTGGATAATCAGCGGTTCGCTGATGACATCTTCCACCCGCATGCGGGGATCGAGAGAACCGAAGGGATCCTGAAAGATGATCTGCATGTCGCGGCGCAGGCGGCGGATCTCACCGTGACTGGCAGCGAGAAGGTCATGGCCTTCGAACACAATGCTGCCAGAGGTCGGTTCAATCAACCGAAGCACCAAACGGCCGAGGGTGCTCTTGCCTGATCCCGATTCGCCGACCAAGCCGAGCGTTTCCCCAGATTGAATATCGAGCGAGACATCATCGACGGCACGGACTGAGCCTTTCGCGCCTCCGCCAAAAATGGATTCGCCGAGCGGAAAGACCTTGGTCAGATTGCGGATTTCGAGCAGCGGCACAAGGAAGATGGTAACAGCAAGACAGGCTACGGATTCTTACCGATCTGCACGGATCAAATCAATCAGTGTCATCCGCGCAAATCGGTGGCCGGTGTTCGTCATTGCCAAGCGATCATCGGCACAGCCAACAGCGCCGCGACCATGCCCAGGGCTTTCCAGCGAGTGAAGTGCTCCTTCAGCAGGATGCGCGCCAGCAGTACGGTCACTGCCGGGTAGAGAGAGGTGAGCACCACGGCTGTATCCAGACGCCCGGTTTGGCTGGCGCGGACAAACAGTGCGCTGCCGGCAGTGTCGAGGCAGCCGGCCAGCACGCCAAAACCCACGCCCGGCCGAGAGATTTCGCGGAAATTCCGCCCCAGCAGGACGATTACGCCCGTGAGCACCAGGGAACCCAGTCGGGAAGAGGCCGCGATCCACAGCGCCGAGCCATTTCCAGCTTGCTTGATGCAGAGAAAAAAACCGGCGAACCCAATGCCTGCCAGGACAGCAAGACCAATTCCGTCGGCGCGGGTGTTGTCCTCTGTGCGGGAGATTAAGAGTATTCCGACCCCAGCGAGGGCGAAGCCGGCGATCGGTACGATCCCCGGCGGTCCCTCGGTAACTATGTTGAAGGCGGTTGGAATCGCGGCGCCGAGCACGGCTGCGACGGGAGCAGTCAGCCCCATCCTCCCGGCCGCGAGCGCCCGATAGAAGATTGCCAGCGCGCCGCCACCGGACAGTCCAGCCGCCAGAGCCCACGCAATTTCGCTCCGCGAAGGGCAAGCGGAGTGATTGGCTAGAGCAAGCGCAATCATCAGGAGCAGGCCGCTGGCATGCGCGACTGTGGTGAGCAGGAATGCATTGGCGCGTCGTGCGGCATACCCACCGAGAAAATCACTGGTCCCCCAGGAGAAGACGGCACACAGGCTGAAGCTAGTGGGTATAAGCGCGTAAGACAGGGCCATGTAGTTTTCCCGGAATACACGAGATTAGCACCTGCTGGGTCTCGATCGGGGGCGTGGGTTTGTTCAAACTCACTCGCCCCTCAATACGTGCTTACCTGACTTGTTCCGAGGTGGAAGCA
>JBGPJK010000431.1:0-3969 GCA_041485425.1 Terriglobia bacterium
GAACCCGGACAAGGCCATATACAACGGCGCCATTCCGGGCATGCTGCACGTGCTCGATCCGCACTCCAATTTCTTCGACCCGAAGTCCTACGCTCTGCTGCGCGAGGATCAGCGCGGCAAGTACTACGGCGTGGGCATGACCGTCGGCCCGCGCAACAATAAGGTCATCGTGATCGCGCCCTTTGTGGGCACCCCGGCGTACCGTGCCGGCATCCGTCCGGGCGACATTATTGTCGCGGTGGATGGCAAGCCCACCGACAACATGAGCACCTCGGATGTGGCTGACCTGCTGAAAGGACCCAAAGGCACCACGGTTCATATCACGGTTTTGCGCGAGGGTACGGACAAGCCCATTGACTTCGCGGTGGTCCGTGACGAGATTCCGCGCTACAGCGTTGATTTGCACTTCCTCGTCCGGCCCGGTATCGGATACATGCACGTCTCCGGCTTTAATGAGACCACCGAGCACGAGGTGGGGCAGGCGCTCGACGAGATGGGGGATCTGAAAGGTCTCATCCTGGACTTGCGCCAGAATCCCGGCGGCCTGCTGAGTGAAGGCGTGGGCGTCGCCGACAAGTTCCTGCGCAAGGGGCAACTGATTGTCTCCCACCATGGCCGGTCTTCTCCGGAAAAGCGCTATGCGGCCACGCACGGAAATGGCGGCAAGGAGTATCCGCTGGTGGTGCTGGTAAACCGGGGCACAGCTTCCGCGGCTGAAATCGTCGCCGGCGCGATCCAGGACCACGATCGCGGCCTGATCGCCGGTGAAACCACTTTCGGCAAAGGCCTGGTCCAGACCGTGTATCCGCTTTCGGAGAACACCGGACTGGCCTTGACCACCGCCAAGTACTACACCCCGAGTGGACGGTTGATTCAGCGTGACTATTCCAACGTGTCGTTCTACGACTATTACTTCATCCGGGAGAACGAGGACAATGTTGCCAGTCGCGAGGTGAAACTCACCGACAGCGGCCGCACGGTGTACGGCGGTGGTGGCATCACGCCCGACGTGAAGATTCCGCCGGCGAAGAGCAACAAATTCCAGGACTCGCTGCTGCAGCATTACGCATTCTTCAACTTCGCCAAGCGCTACATCCTGAATCATCACCCGACGAAGAGCTTCGAAGTAGATGACGCCACCATGCAGGATTTCCGCAAGTTTCTCGACGAGGAGAAGGTTCCCTACACCGAGGCGGACCTGGTGGAGAACAACGACTGGCTGCGCTCGAGCATTCGCAGCGAGATTTTCGTGGACGCCTTCGGCCAAGAGGAAGGTCTGAGGGTTCGGGCGGAGTCCGATCCGGAAGTGGTCAAGGCCCTGGACCTTCTGCCCCAGGCGAAGGCACTGGCGGACAACGCGCGCAAGGTGGTTGCGGAACGCACTGCTTCGCACAGCCTGAGCCGCTGACCCTTCGGTTCAGCAGTTGCAAGAAGGCCCGAGGAATTCGGGTCTTTTTGCTTTGCCCGTCCTTACCGAGCACGCATCTCACATTAACTTGGGCGGATGACTGTGCGAGAATCCGCGCATAGAACGCTCCCGAGGCGGCCTTTGGCGAGAACCGGCCGGCAGTCTGGAGCTTCCGATGGGAACTCCACTTCCTTACTTCCGGTGGATCCGTGGTTGGGCACAGATCTTTCTGCTCTATACTCCAAGCTCATGCTGAAACAGGAGGTGTGGATTTTGGCCGCGCTGTTCGCGGTAGTTGCGGGATGGACCGACTGGAGGTCCCGCCGAATCCCCAACTGGCTGACGGCGCCGGGCCTGCTGCTGGGGATCGGATTGAATTCCGCGGCTTCGGGTTGGACCGGCGCCAAAGACTCGCTGCTGGGTGCGGCACTGGGTTTGGCGCTGCTGTTGCCGTTCGTGCTGGTGCGTAGCCTGGGCGCAGGAGACTGGAAACTGGTAGGGGCGCTGGGCGCTTTCCTGGGCCCGCACCACCTGATCGCAGTGCTGGTGGGCGCGCTTCTGGTCGCGGGCCTGATGGCCGCGGTACTGGTCGTATGGAAGAAGCGGGTTCGTCAAACATTGCGTAACCTGGGGCACATGCTGGCCGCTTTCTTCACCCTTCACCTGCCGGGGCCCGAACTTTCTCTCGACAACCCGCAGTCGCTGAAGGTTCCGTTCGGGGTCGCGGTGGCGGTGGCGGTTGTTCTTTATACTGCCAGACAGGCATGGGGGGTATGGTAGGGCGTATGAGACGGTGGAAAACAATGGTCGCTGAGAGCAAGGCTTCGGAGATCGCTGAAGCCGCCCTGGTGCTGCCGATCATGTTCACGCTGTTGCTGGGGATCTTCTATGTGGGACGCGCCTACAACATCTATGCTGCCATGAATCACGCAGCCCGCGAGGGGGCGCGGGCGGCAGGATCGTCCACCTGTGCCACCTGCGCTACTCCGAACGACCGGTTGCCCGCGAACCAGGTAGCGACCCAGTTTGTCGCTCCGGTGCTGGCGGCCTCCGGACTTGACAACAACCGGGTCACCAGCAGTGTGACTCCGAACTTTTGCACGTGTGGTCTGGTCGGGTGCTCCCAGCTGGTACAGTGCGACCCTCTCGGAACAAGTGCAATTCCCTCGGTGTGCGTGCAGCACGACGTGAACCTCGGCCTGCAAGACTACAAGCCCGTGGCTTGCGGTACCGCAGTAAGCTTCCAGTATCCGTTCCACCTGCCGCTGCCGTTTGCACCCACGAGCCTGCAGACCGTGACCATCAGCACCCAAGCGCAGGCGAGGGAGGAGCAGTGACGAGCCCAGGCGGGAGCAAAAGGGTGGGTATGATCGCGGGCGGTTCTTTGGCGAACCGGTCACTGCTGGGCGACGCGCGAGGCTCGCAAATCGTTGAATTCGCCGTGGCATTGCCTTTGCTGGTAGTGTTTCTCGTGGGTATTTTCGATTTTGGGAATGCGTTTAGTGTAAAACACAAACTCACCAACGCGGCGCGGGAAGGAGCCCGCTTCGCTTCCAACCAGCCCTCAACCGATCTGTCACGGGCGGATGCCGGTTCCACCGGCTCGCCGGAGGCGGTGGCCACGCTGGTTGGACAATATTTGTTGGCGGCCAAGATCAATGACTGTGGACTGTCGAATTCCCTGCAGCAAACCGTAACCTCATCAGGCTTGACCTGGACTTATACTGCAAACAGCAACGGCTGCCCCGGTACTCTGACCCTTACCATTGAGCGCGGATACACCTACACGACTGGCACCTCCACGCTTTACCCCTCGGGCATCAACGTGGAGGCGACGCGAATCACGCTGAGCTATCCGTACCGATGGCAGTATAACGGCGCGTTCCAGTTGCTGACGGGCGGGGCCGGTTTTGCCGCCACCAGCCCGATTTCCGCGGTAGCGGTGATGCAGAACCTGAACTGAAGAGAGTTGCTATGCGCTCGGACCTCAACTTTTCGCAACGGCCCCGCGAACGCGGCGTAACCATCCTGCTGGTCGCGCTGGCGCTGGTGGTACTGCTGGGGATGGCGGCGTTAGCCATCGACGTGGTTACGCTTTACGTGGCCCGCACCGAAGCCCAGCGCGCCGCCGATGCGGCTGCCTTGGCGGGCGCGAAGGTGTTCGTGAGTTCGGGGTTCACTACTTGTCCGCCAGGCACCTGCACTGTGCCGGGTTTCCCAACTGCCGACGACGTGTGCAATCCCCTGGCGGGAACCGGGGGCTCCGGGGCAGCAAACAAGGCGGCGGAGGCTGCCGCTGCCCAGAACCTGATCGCGGGAGCGCCGGCGACGGTTCAATCCATAAGCTGCAATGTCAGCCAGGCCGAGGATCCGCAGATCACGGTGACAGTGCAACGGACGAACCTGCCCACATTTTTTGCGAAGATTTGGGGGGCTGGTGGCAATAGTGTCAGTGCTAGTGCCACTGCGGAAGCCTACAACCCGTCCGGTTCGACGGTGCCGGTGTCAGTGGCGTTCGTGAAACCGTTTCTGATTGCCAACTGCGCTCCCGGCACTGCCCC
>JBGPJK010000432.1:0-3946 GCA_041485425.1 Terriglobia bacterium
CAGCGAAAACCCCGTGACTCGGCCAATGCCTGAGTCGAACACCACCACGCCCGCCGTTTTGTCCAGTTCGCTCCGGTGAGCCACAGCATACGCATGCGATCCGATCATGCCTTCTTCTTCCCCGGAAAACAGAATGAACCGGATGCTGCGTCGCGGGCGCAGGCCGGAAGCCTTGATGGTGCGCAAGGCGTCAATTACCAGCGCGGCGTTGCAACCGTTGTCGAGCGCGCCGGTGCCGAGTTCCCAGGAGTCAAGATGGGCGCCCAGCACGACGAACTCGTCCGGCTTCTCATTTCCTCGTATCTCTGCCACAACGTTCGCCGCTGGAATCGGTCCCCCGATGCGGTTGGGAATGGCGAGGTCGGCGTACAGCTTCTGGTCCGCAGCCAGCAGGCGCGCCATGCGTCCCGCATCTTCCCGTGCCACCAGTACCATGGGAATGCGGTCAATTTCGCCGTCTGCCGAATTGGTATGCCGGTAGAGCAAGTCGTGGGGGCGGGTGGACTGGAAGGCGATGGCAAGCGCTTTTCCCTGCACCGCGCGGGCAATAATCGGCGGCGCGTTCAGATACTCGTCGAACAAGTCCTTCCACTCCTTCATCTCCTCCGAGTGCACCAGGAGGATGGCGCCCGCAATCTTTCCCGCGCGGGCGAAGTCCTCGGCGCTTCCACTGCCGACATCGAGGACCGGTACGTTATGCTGCGCTGCCAGCGCCGGAGCCCAAGCCAGGGAGATCGCCCGAATCGTGAACTGCTCGGGCGCGACAATGCCCATCTGGGTAGCGCCCTCGGCCCAGGAGACCGCCAACCTAAAGGTCTCGGTACGCACGCTGTCCGCACCTGCTGATTTGAAGGCCGCCACGCCCCAGTCGACCGCCTTCTGCATGGCGGGCGTTCCGGGAACGCGGCCCCCAATCTCATCTGTCAGGCGATGCAGGTTGCTTTCGAGCGGGGACGGTCTTAGCGCCTCCGCGATGATGCGGTCACTCGAGTCCTGGGCAAATACTGCACACACCAGAACGGCGGGAAGCAGGAGACACAGCTTCACGGTTCGCATAACGCGGAATTAGAAATGAAAATCGGGAAAAGAGCAAAAGGCTTTACCGCAGAGTGCGCAAAGGATTCGCAGAGATCGCAGAGAAAAGCTTTCTGGCGGGAACTTCTCTGCGGCCTTTGCGCGCCTTTCTTTGCGAGCTCTGCGGTACATCTTTTGGTTCTTGCGGGAGGGAGCTACTTGATCGCAGCCAGCAACCGCACCGTCTCCAGCGTCACGCTGCCGGCGATCTCCAGACTCTTGGGACTTAGCTTGTCGATGGTGTCTTGCGGGGTGTGGTGGAACACGTTGTTGTATCCGTAGTCCAGATCAATCAGGTCGGCTGAGGGCACCCCGCGCTGCACAAACGGAAGATGGTCATCTTCAATGCTGGCGGTCCGTCCGAAAAAATGCGACTGATATCCCAGCCGCGTGGCCGCCTGGTACACCACGCTCTCCAACCACGGCGTAGAGTTCGTCTCCTGCTCGATGTTGAGGTCGGCGTCGCCAATCATGTCTTCCAGCAGGAGTGCCTTGATGTTCTTGAGCGTGCCGTCTTTCAGCCACTTCTCGGCCAAATGGCGGCTGCCATAGACGCTGTCCGTCTCCGTCCACTGCTTGACCGCCTCTTCTCCGTCGGTCCACACCAGCCACACGCTGTACCCGTCGCGTTTCTTGGCACGCAACTGGTTTGCGAACTCGAGGAGGATGGCCGTCGAAGAGCCGCCGTCATTGGCGCCCACGTAGCCGGTGTTGCGCAGCGGGTAGTTGGTATCGTAATGCCCGGCGATGATGACAATTCCCTCGCGTGTCCCAGGGTACTTGGCGATGATGTTGCGCACCGGGAACTTGCCTTCAGGCGTGTCGGCCGTGAAGGAGTCATCCTCCACGGTGTCGCCCTTCAGGTGGGAATAGATGTAGTCTTCGAGCTTTTTGTGATTGGCGCTCCCGATGGGACGCGGACCGAAGGCCACCACTTCCTTCACGTACTGCATCGCCCGGGTAGCGTTGAAAGATGGTAGCGGAGGGGAATCAGCGGCGACTCCTGGTACATCCATGGAGGTCGGAACCAGCGTGGACGACACCGCCGGCTTCGGGGCTTCGGTAGACTTCTCGCGCGCACACGCAGCGAGCGCCAGCAGCAACACCAGACACAGCGCAGTCAGCTCCCGGTACGGAGCTTCAGGTTCGCGGTTTGCTGGAATCATTCGGCCTTCCGGTCGCGCCGGGCTCTACGCTGCTTGGGATGCACCAGATAGGCCACCCCGATGCTCAGAATGTACAGCGCAACCATGGGCGCGGCAAACAGGCACATATTCAGAATGTCGGTGGTGGGGGTGAGAATGGCCGCGATGACGAAGATCACCAGGATCGAATAACGGATGTTGCGCCACATCCACCCCGCGGTCACAATTCCCATCAAGGCAAGGAAGAACACCAGAATCGGCAACTCGAAGACCACGCCCAGCCCAAGGATGATGGTCAGGAAAAGATCCGTGTACTCCCCGATGGTAATCATCGGCGTGAACTGCTTGCCGTACCCGATCAAGAAGTCGAGCGCTGCCGGGTACACCATTTTGTAGCCGAAGTAACCGCCCGACAGAAACAGGCCCACCGTCGAAAGCATGAACGGAAATACATAGCGCTTCTCGTGCCGGTACAGGCCCGGAGAGATGAACAGCCACACCTGGTACAGAATCACCGGCGAGGCCACGAATATGCCAGCCATGAACCCGATCTTCAAGTAGAGGTTGAAGGGTTCGGTAGGGTTCAGATAGACCAGCTTCTCCGCCATTCCGTGGGCCTTGAGGGCATCCATGATGGGCCGCTGCATGAAGCCGAAGATCTTCTCGGCATAGCCCCAGCACACAAAGAAGCCCACAGCGACCGCGATGATGGAGTAGACGAGCCTTTTCCGCAGCTCCTCGAGGTGGTCGAGGAAGCTCATGGCGGGCATCGCTTCCGGCGATTGCTCGGCGGGAGGTATCGCGGCGGCAATTTCAGGCATCGGGAGCCTTGGCTACGGAATTTAGTTCAGACGGCGACACGCTGACTTCAGGGGAAGGTACGGCTTCGGGTATCCCCGGCCCGCTGGCGACGGTACCATGCGGCGGCTCGGAGGGAGGCAGAATTTGCCGCTTGGTTTCAGTAACATCCAGCTGGCCGATTTCCGACTCGATCTGGGCTTTGAACTCGTTGCTGGCGCGCTTGAACTCGTTCAGCGCCCGGCCAATCTGGCGCCCAATTTCGGGCAATTTCTTGGGCCCAAAGATGATCAGAGCCATCACGAAGATAAAGATCATCTCGGGCATGCCCAAATTCATAGTGTCTCCATGATACCGCCTGTGCTCACTGCCCAGCAATCCTCTGGTAACCCGCCGAACAAACACGGTGGAGTGCTGAAAAACGTCCCGAACCCTAGCCCTCGCTGGCGCATCCTATAAGTACGCAGTGGTGCGTATCCATTACCGCGCTGGTTACTTCGGGTGCGGGAAACTAGGGCTTTTGCCCTTTGGGGACGTGCTATACTGCGATCAGAAGCGGTCGGCGGGGCATGTTCACGCCCGAACCGAAGGAAATCAAAGATGGTTCGTAGTTCTCGTCGTTCTCTTTTCCTGGTCGTTCTAATACTCGTCACCTGCGGTTTTCTCGGCCTGCTCTTCGGCCAGAAGAACCCGGCCGTGGCCTCCAGTTCCGATGGCGACATTCGTGACAGTCTGCGCCAGTTCACCTCGGTTTACGATGTGGTCGAGCAGAACTACGCCGAAGCGGTGAACCCGGACAAGGCCATATACAACGGCGCCATTCCGGGCATGCTGCACGTGCTCGATCCGCACTCCAATTTCTTCGACCCGAAGTCCTACGCTCTGCTGCGCGAGGATCAGCGCGGCAAGTACTACGGCGTGGGCATGAC
>JBGPJK010000433.1:0-3934 GCA_041485425.1 Terriglobia bacterium
ATCTCTTCCGAGCCGGTAGCGACAACGCTGACATTCTTGGAGACCTCCTCGCTGGCGGCCGAGACGATATTCGCCTGCGTGGCCGTCTCCTCCGCGCTGCCCGCCATTTGCTGGCTGATCGCCGTCAGTTCCTCGGCCGACGATGACAGGGCGGAGGCATTCTGTCCGAGCTGGGTCTCCAGCTCCAACTTCTGGGTGATGATGCTCCACGTGGCCATGGGCCCGACGTAGTTGCCCTTGTTGTCGTAGATCGGGCTGACCAGAAGGTCCAGCGTCTCCGGTCCGAGGCGAATGTGGGCCCGGTGAGGTAGATTCTTGGGATCCGCCAGCATTTTCCGCTGATGTTCCGGGTTTTTGTGGAAGATATCGATCGACTTGCCGAGCATGTCCTCCACCTTCACCGGCAGAAGATGCTGCACGGCCTTCAACTGCTTGAGCGAGGCGGGGTTTATGTAGCGCAGAATCAGGTCTGTATCGGCGTACAGAACGTTGATGGGCATGTTCTCCATCATCGACTGTACCCGGGCCGCCTCCAATTCCAGGCGCTTCTTCTCGCTGATCTCCTCCCAATTCACGACTATGCCTATGTACTCGCCGGACTCGCTCAAAATGGCGTTGACATTCAGATCCAGGATCAGTTCCGCGAGCCGGATCTCAGTCCGGATCGGCAGGCTGCTCGCATCGCCCAACATACGGCGGATCTGCTTGGCGCGGTCTCCGTGAAAGCTGTCGATTTTGGTTCCGATCAGCTCGCTGAAGGAAACTCCGAACAGCTTCTCGATCGTCGTACCCATTTTGCGCATGATCTCGCTTGCGCGGCGGTTCATGTAGACCAATCGAAGGTCCCGGTCGGCGATGAAGACGTTGGTCCCCAGATTGTCTAGGGCGCCCTTCATGCCTTCCACGGCGTTCAAGAGATCGGATTCTGCTTCCAGGACGGCGGCGCCGCCCGAATTGGTCGTTCCCTGCTGTTTCATGTTTTGCTCCTCGGTTTCCTTTGTGTTTACGATGTCTTTTGCAAGCGGGGCGACCGCGGCAACGATTTCCCCAATAGTTTCCTCGTCGACTCCCAGCGACTTGAGGGTGTCCACGAGATGACCGGCCACTCTGTCGAAGTGCTGTTGGCCGATTTTTGAGCGGGCGTGCGCGCTGCGCATGTCGCGTCCCCGGTAAGCTGCCGGTCCTCCCAACGCCTGAGCGAAAAAGGCGCGCTGGTTGGCCTTGAGGGCCTTTATGTTGGTGCGCGCAAAGAATGGCTGCAAGATTGGATCGGCCAGCACGCGGACATAGAAGGCGTCCACCGCGGCCGTAAGGGCGGCCTCACCGCCGATGCGTTCATAGATCGGCTCCAGAACAGCGGTCTTCTGGTTGCCAGTGGTCTTGACTCTCATTGCGGACGGATCCCTTCTCTTTCTTGATCAAATCATCCAGCTAGTGACGTAATTGGTGGCGCGGCACGCGCCAAACAACCAGGCAGTCCGGCGGTGCCAGGGGCGGAGGTGGTCCGATCCTTTGCGCACGCGTTCCCCGAGCACGAACATGACGCCGTAAAACACCAAGGCGGACACGGACACAATCACGTGGAAGAGCAACAACGGTGGCGGCGCGGAGGTGGCTTTCTTGATCGCCCCGCGGCTTATCTCGATCGCCAGTACGGACAGCAAATCGAGACTGAACGCCGTGATCATCACCGGCACGTGAATCCGCCTCCGGCGCCGGAGCAGGATACCGGCAATGAGGATCGCTAACACGACAGTCGACGCGGCATGAAACATGTTAGTTGCACACCTGTGTCTGAAGAACGCGCTCCGCGTTGAGCACCAGCAGCAGACGCCCGTCCAGCTTGTAAACGCCCTCGATCATTTCGCGTTGTTCCGCGGGCATATTGTCTGGTGGCGGCTCATAGCTGTCTGCTCCCACCTCAAGTACGTCTCCGATCTCGTCCACCAGCAGGCTCACGGGGCCATCCTCGGAGCGGACCACCATGTTCATGGGAGTCTCTCCGTCTTTTCGCCTGGGAAGCCCTAGCCGGCGGCGCATGTCGACCGCGGTGACAATTTGGCCGCGCAGATTGATGAGGCCTTCGATCACTTCTGGCGCCAGGGGCACACTGGTCATTTCGAGATATCGAAGGACTTCCTGGACTTTCAGGACTTCGATCCCGAAGAACAGGTTGTCGACGATGAAGGTGGAGTACTGCCGGTTGCGGTCTGGCGCCGCGTCGTGTGCCGGGTTGGCCATCTCTTCCGTTGTCATGGTCATCTCCTGGATCCAGCCGGCGTCAACCGGTCCTGGAGCGTCTCTTTCTCCTGAAGGGCTGCCGACAAATGTCTTAGCGAGTCCAGTAAGCCAACCCGGTCAAACCGCTCTATACAGGCGTCGAATTCACCGGTGTTCTGCACGCCAATGTCTTTTTGGGAATCGCACAGCGCGACCACGGGGATGTGCGTCAAGGCGGGGCGTCTGCGCATCTGCTCGACGAGCCCCTTCCCTCCGCCGGAGGGAAGATTGCGGGAAGTCACGACGGCCGAGACTTGGTTCCGGTCGAGCTTGTCCAAAGCGTCTGGTTCGTCGACCGCTTCCATCACTGGATGTCCCGCGAGCTCCAGGTAATTTCGCACCAGCCCGCGGGAGAAGGCGCTTCCGTCGGCAACCAGCACCGCAATGCGCGGGCCTGCCTGCACCGAACGTTCCGAAGACCAGTTCTCGTCCGCGCTCCGCAGCACCGCGGGAAGATCCAGGAAATCCGTCACTTTGCCCCCGATCACCGCGGAGCCGGACAATCCCGGCCGCTCGCCCTTCTTCCCGATGCGGATGCTCTCATCATGGATATCGAGAATCTGGTCGACGACCAAACCCGCCATGTGATCACCCTCTGAGAAAACGATGACCTGTGCCGGATCGGAAAGGCTTTCCAGGGGCTCCTGGCCGTCTTGCAGTACCGAGGAGAGCCGCGTGAGCTGCAAGATCTGCTCGCGATACTGCACCACCATCTTGCCGCCGGCGTGCTCGATCCGGGCGCTGGGGAATTCTTCCAAGCGAGCCACCAGCGAGAGCGGCACGGCAAGACGCTCAAACTTTCCGGCGCGGAACAGTAGGAAGGTCTGACGCTCCTGGTGCGACTGGTCTCCCTTGGCTGAATCGGCACGCGCCTGGTCTCGCGATTCTGAGAGCACGCCAGACAGTTGCCCGATACCCAGGACGTCCAGAATGAGGGCCACTTTGCCGTCTCCCATGATGGTCGCGCCCGCATACGAACTGAGCCCTTTCAACTGCTTTCCAAGCGGCTTCACTACAATCTCTTGCGTGTCGTTGATCGCGTCCACCACCAGCCCGAATTGGCGGTCTTCGGCTTGCAATACGACGATGTTGAGCGCTTCGGCGTCGGCGCTCGCCGCGGGCAAGTGAAGCACCTCGTTCAGGTAGGCGATGGGAAGCAATTTGCCGCGGCGACGATACACGGGAGTACCGTGAATGCGCTCGATCTGCTTACGGCCGGCTTCGCCCTCCAGCCGCAGCAGTTCCAGCAGGCTAACCTGCGGAATGATGAAACGCTCGCCTCCGCTATTCACAACCAGTCCGGGAATGATGGCCAGGGTGAGCGGGATCTTGATCTTGACGGTGGTACCTCCGCCGGCCCGGCTGGTGAGGTCCACGACACCACCGATTTTCTCGATGTTGGTCTTGACCACGTCCATTCCGACTCCACGTCCGGAAATACTCGTCACTTTCTCGGCCGTGGAGAATCCGGGCAGAAATACGAGATTGACGGCTTCGCGCTCGCTCAATCGCTCTGCTTGTTCCGGCCGGAGGAGACCCTTCTCTACCGCCTTCTGCTTAACCCGGCTAGCGTTGATTCCGCCGCCGTCGTCGATGATCTCGATGTTGACTTGGCCGCCTTCGTGGTAGGCGCGCAGCAGGAGCCGGCCCTGCG
>JBGPJK010000434.1:0-3934 GCA_041485425.1 Terriglobia bacterium
GCGCGCCGCCTGTTCGTGGGCAATGTCGCCGTCCACTTCACCGCGCAGGTCAGCAAAACCACTCCGCCGACCCTGGTGATGGACTTCACTTCTCCGGTGAACCCGATGATTGCCACCGAGCCGGGGAAGTTGCGCATGGTATTCAGCCACGAACCGCTGGTTCCGCCGGGCTCGCAGACGCTCACCTTCGACAACAAGACCATTCCCTCGGCCAGCTACCAGGAAAACAACGGAGCCGCCGAGATCACCGTTACCGGGACGGAACCGCTCTTTGCCAGCTTCAGCAACGATGGCCGCACCATCACTATTGCCCCGGCGCCGCAACCCGCCGCACAGACAACCCCGGCGCCGGGGACGCCACCTGCCTCTGTCACGCCCGCAACTCCGGTGATCCCTGCGGCTCCGGCGGCGCGGCGCTACTTCGCCGTGGTGGACGCCAGCCATGGAGGCGACGAGCGTGGGGCCGCTCTTACCAATCAATTGTCGGAGAAAGATGTCACCCTGGCTTTCGCCCGCCGCCTGCGCCAGGAGTTGGAGGCTCGTGGGCTCACCACCCTGCTCATTCGCGACGGGGATACCACGCTCACCCTCGACCAGCGCGCCGACATGACGAACGCCACCCATCCCGCAATCTACATTTGCGTGCACGCTGCCTCGGAGGGTAACGGGGTTCGCCTTTACACCGCGCTCGTCCCCGCAGTCGGTGAGAGCCACGGACCGTTTCTCGACTGGGACACGGCTCAGTCTGTGTTCCACACCGTGAGTCAAATTGCCGAAACCGGCCTGGCAGCGGAGTTCCAGAAGCGGCAGGTGCCGGTTCGCGCGCTGATCGCGCCCTTGCGTCCGCTGAACAACATCACTGCGGCAGCCGTGGCGATTGAGGTTGCGCCGCCGGCAGAGGAGATCTCTGGGCTGAATTCCGCCGCCTACCAGCAACTGGTCGCCAGCTCGGTGGCGGACGGCATCACGGCGGTGCGCGACAAACTGGAGGCAGGACGATGATCCCCCGTCACCTGCTGATCGGCGTCAGCGTCATGCTGGTGGTTGCGCTGGCGATGAGCGTGTACGTCTGGCGCATGCGAGGCCGCGTCACCCAGACTGAAAGCGCCGCCAGCAACACCGCACCCGTGGCGCCTCCGGTCTCCGGCCCCAGCGAGCAGGTCACCTTGTACGTCGCCTACGATGATCCCGGCGTGCTGCGGGCGCAATCGGCCCGCATTCCGCTCCCTGCCGGACGCCAGCAGCGCGCCCAGGAGCTGCTTCGCGCTCTGCTTGGCCTCTACCTTGACCGGTCCTCGCCCCATCCGCTGGCGACCGGGGCCGAGGTCCGCGATGTCTATCTGGTGGAGCCTGGGCTGGCGGTGATTGACACCAACACGGTCTTCGCCGATGGCCACCGTTCGGGGGTTCTGCTCGAGGAACTCACGATAGCGTCACTGGTTCAAACCCTCTCCGCCAACGTTCCCGGTATTACTCGCGTGAAGATCCTGGTGGACGGCAAGCCCCGCGATACCCTCGCCGGACACGCCGATCTTTCCGGCTTCTACGATGTCTCCGAGATCAACCAAATGGTGGGGCAACTGCAGGCGTCCCAATAGCCAACCAAAACCGCAGGGAACGCAGGGGAAATGAGTCATTGAAGCCAGGCGTGAAGGACGCTGGCTGCTCAGGCGTAGACCCAGGTTTCTTGCTTCGGACCTCTGCATCCTCAACGTCCTCCGCGGTTTTCATTTAAAATCTCGGCATGATCTACCGCTCCGACAACCGCGCCCCCGACCAGATGCGCCCGGTCAACATCCTCCCGGACTACATCACCACCGCCGAGGGTTCGGTGCTCATCGAGGTGGGCAACACGCGCGTCATTTGCACCGCGTCGGTCGAGGAGACCGTCCCCCCGTTCCTGCGCAACACCGGCAAGGGCTGGGTCAGCAGCGAGTACGCCATGCTGCCCCGGGCCACCTTGACTCGCACTCCGCGCGAAGTGAACAAAGGCCGTCCCAGCGGGCGCACTCACGAAATCCAGCGTCTCATCGGACGCTCCCTGCGCGCGGTCACCGACCTCAAACGCCTGGGGGAGCGCACTATCTGGATCGACTGCGACGTCATTCAGGCCGACGGCGGTACCCGCACCGCATCCATCACCGGGGCCTTCGTGGCCCTCGGACTGGCCATGGAAAAGTTGGTCGAGGCGGGGACCCTGACCTCGGTTCCCTTCCGCGACTTTGTAGCCGCGGTGAGCGTCGGTATCGTGGATGGCGAGATCATGCTCGATCTCTGCTACGAGGAAGATTCCCGCGCCGACGTGGACATGAACTTCGTCATGACCGCTGGCCGCAAGTTCGTCGAGGTGCAAGCCACCGCCGAACATCAAGTGTTCGACGAGCAACAACTGGGGAAAATGATTGCGCTGGCCAGCCAGGGCATACAATCCCTGATCGCCAAGCAGCAAGCCATCCTGGGGATGCTGACTTTGCGACAATAAAGTATTACCGCAGAGAAGGCCGGGAACTCGCAGAATCCCTTGCGTCTTGGGCCTCTTTGGTCTCTCCGTCCCCCGCGTCTCGATAGTGGCGCAGTTTGGCACGGTCCGACTCCGTACGGGCGTCATCCTGAGCCTGCCGCGGGCGAAAGATCTGGCGTGCAGCGGCGTGGTGCCCGGGGTCCCAGCGCCTTGCCCCGGCGCGCCAGATCCCTCACCCGGCTGAACTGCGCCGGGTTTCGGGAGGACGTCATCACGGACGGTTCGGGCAAACTGCACCACTGCCCGCGTCTCCGCGGTTTTGGTTTCCTTCCCCAAAAACGTATACAATGAGTGGCCGTCCCCGCTCCGGAACCGGACCATAGAGCGGGCACCGTCCTTCTTTCTAGTCTGCACTTATTGGAGGAATCAATGAAACTCACCCCTGGAAAACTCGCCGGCCTGAAAGCAGTTTCCAACGAACGCGGTGTCATCGCGGCCGCCGCCATGGACCAACGCGGCTCGCTGCAGAAATCCCTGGCCAAGGAGAGAGGATCCGAGATCACCGACGCCATGATGGAAGAGTTCAAGTCGCTGGTCGCCGAGGTCCTCACCCCGCACGCCAGTGCCATTTTGCTTGATCCCGAATGGGGACTGCCTGCGGCCAAGCGGCGAGCCAAGAACGCGGGCTTGCTGCTGGCGTATGAGAAGACCGGATACGACAAGACCGGCCCCGGCCGCCTGGGAGACCTGCTCGACCACTGGTCGGTGCGCCGCCTGAAAGAAGCAGGCGCGGACTGCTGCAAGATCCTGCTCTACTACAACCCCTTCGATCCCAAGGACGTGAACGACAAGAAGCATGCCTGGGTGGAGCGCATCGGCGATGAATGCCGCGCCGTCGACATCCCCTTCTTCCTCGAATTCGTGGGCTACGAAGAAGGCGCGGATGAGAAGGGCCTCGAATACGCCAGGAAGAAGCCAGACATTGTCATCGGGAGCATGAAGGAATTCTCCAAGGACCGCTACGGCGTGGACGTGTTGAAGGTCGAAATCCCTGTGAACATGAAGTTCGTCGAGGGCGTCAAGGTCTACACCGGCCAGAAGGCATACAGCAAGAAGGAAGCGATCGACCTGTTTCACAAAGCTGCCGGCGTGGTCTCCAAGCCGTTCATATATCTTTCCGCTGGAGTGAGCAATGCCGAATTTACTGAGACCCTGGACCTTGCCGCCGAAACCGGCGTGAAGTTCAACGGCGTGCTCTGCGGCCGCGCCACCTGGAAAGATGGCATCCCGATCTATGCCAAGCAGGGAGCCGCTGCCTTCCGCAAGTGGCTCGAGACCGAGGGCGTGAACAACATCAACAACGTCAACTCCCGCCTGAAGGCTGCCACCTCGTGGCATTCGATCTACGAGGTTGAGCCCGCCATGGCCGGGGCGTAAGGTCAGCAGAGAGGATTAGAGCGTGCCAGGTGGAAC
>JBGPJK010000435.1:0-3934 GCA_041485425.1 Terriglobia bacterium
AGGACCGGCTCGTATATGGTGTGCTGCTCCTGAAGGCCGTAGCTCTCGCTCTACGTGAGACTCCGGAGTTGAACTCCGTCTGGACAGGTGCAAGCGCAACCCAGTGTTCTGATATTCACGTTGGTGTGGCAGTCTCCCTGAGAGGCGGCGGGCTGGTTGCTCCCGCTTTGCACCACACGGATCGTCTGAGCATCGATGAGCTAATGAAGAACTTTCGCGACCTGATTCAAAGGGCGCGAGCCGGTTCCCTGCGGAGCTCGGAGCTCAGTGATCCCACCATCACGGTTACAAGCCTTGGAGAGCAAGGGGTAGAGACGGTTTTCGGCATCATCTACCCTCCTCAAGTCGCGCTTGTAGGCTTCGGCAAGCTACTCGAGCGTCCATGGTCGTTCGACGGCCAAGTCGTCTCCCGGCCCGCAATTACGGCAACTCTCTCCGCCGACCATCGCGTGAGCGACGGACACCGCGGGGGACTCTTTCTAGCTGCCGTGGATCGCAAGCTTCAGGAACCGGAAAAGCTATGACGAAAGATGAGATCAAAGGAATTGTTCTTCGGGTTCTTGGCCAGATTGCCCCGGAAGCCGATCTCGCGCAAATCAAACCCAATCTCAGAATCCGCGATCAGTTGGACATTGACTCCATGGACTTGCTGAACTTTGTCGTCGGTCTGCACAAGGAACTTCAGGTTGAAATTCCGGAGGCGGACTATCCGAAGCTCGCCACGGTAGATGGTTGTGTCAACTACCTGGCAGCTCATCCCAAAGTCCAGTAGCGGGTCACTCTGCGCTTGGTTTGCATTCGAACTGCTTCAGAAAAGTTGGATTCCGCCAAAGAAGTATTTTACCTCGTTCCAGGACGGTGCCGGCCGAAATCCTGACCTGCTACGGTTCACGACAGAGGAAGTTTCTGTGGACGTTAAGCCGCCTTTTTGGCTGCGATTCGCACGATCTCAACAGACCACCGAGCATGGCGGCGATCAGCTTCCGATGCGCTGCCGATTAGAAATCGATCGATACTTTTGCAGCCATGCGAGCCCAGAAATATCAGATCAGCCCTCCACTGCGCGGCCTTGTCCATGATTCGGGAAACAGCCGTCCGTTGAGCTTTACTGCCTCAACTTCCCCAACAAGCGCTTGCCGCCACACGGAAATCAAGGTTTCTTCCAAGCTCATCTCTGCGCTCCCTGCTCAGGTGCTTTCCGCAGCTTAAAAGCTCCCCAGATCCTTTTCAGCGAACGAGCAAATTTTAGGTTCCACCAGCCGTACAAAATCAGCGTTGCCCATACGTATGCTTTCAGAAAGCGTCCCTGCGCCAAAAACGATCTCCGGATCATCAGCCAGCGCCTGGTCCATATACACGGGCACATCATAGAGCTCCCCGAAGGGCGGAGTCGCGCCGGCCTCACAATCGGGGAAAAACTCGTTGCACTCCTGTTCTTCCATCAACTGGACCTTCTCCCCCGCGATGGCGGACAGTTTTTCGAAGTTGATGTGGTACGAAGCGGGAAGCACTGCCAGAAGAGTCTTCTCTCCGGCACACAGAGCGACGGTTTTGGCCACCTCCTTGCCCGGAATGTGCATGATCGAAGCAGCGGCCTGCGCGCTGTGCGCGCGAACGTGCAGGATAAGCGAGTAGGCAATATGATGTTGTTCCAAGTGCGATTCCAAACGCTCTGGCATGAGCATGTGTAACCTCCCGCGGCCCTGTTAGGGCCGCCAAATTTTGCAGCGGACTCATCCTAGGACGCCCGAGCAGTCGCTCCTTGAGCCTGAGCTTTCTCGATAGGCATGAAATGCCGGAGGAACCACTCCGCGGCAACCCGCGCTACTTCTTCCAATGTTCCAGGCTCCTCGAACAGATGAGTAGCACCCGGGATAATGACCAGTTTCTTGTCGGCGCATTTGAGCTGTGCCAGGGCTTCCCGGTTCATGGTGATGACCGGTTCGTCGTCTCCTCCAACGATTAGAAGCGTTGGTGCGCGAACAATTCCGAGAGCGCTTCCAGCAAGATCTGGCCGGCCGCCGCGCGATACGATCGCAGAAACCACTCCCGGAAGCTCGGCGGCCGCCACGAGCGCAGCGCCGGCTCCGGTGCTGGCTCCGAAATATCCTACTTTGAGGTCTCTTATTCCCGGAGTGCTCATAGCCCAGCGGGTCGCACGGACCAGGCGTTTTGCAAGGAAAGGAATATTGAAACGAAACTCGCCGCTGAATTGATCGACCGATTCTTCTTGGCGCGTCAAAAGATCAAACAACAGAGTTCCGATGCGCTGCGACTGTAGTATCTGCGCCACGTAACGATTGCGTGGACTATGGCGGCTACTCCCACTTCCATGGGCAAAAAGGACTATACCCTCTGCGCCCTCAGGCATAGCAAGCGAGCCTTCCAGCGTCACTCCTTCGACGTCGATGGAGACCTCGCGCCGAGCGACACTCAATTCGGTCTTCCGGCCGGGAATCAACGTCGGGCTCCTTTCTGGGTCGCTTGGGTCATCTTCCTCAACCTTTTGCAATGCAGGTTTCGCGGCCTTCTGAAGCAATTCCGTTACTTCCCCATCCGCCACTTGCGAGAAATCGGCATAAAACTGGCCGATGGCGTGGAAGTATTTTGGCGTGTCCACACAGACCAGTTCATCCACTTCCCCTTTGAGCCGATTGCAGGTTGATAGGGGAGCCACGGGCACCGCGACCACGATTCGGGCCGGCCTTAATTGCTTTAATGCTAGGATGGCTGCTCGCATACTCGAACCTGTCGCAATGCCGTCGTCTACCAGGATGGCAGTCTGTCCCTCGAGTTTGAGCGAGGGCCGCTCGCCCCGGTAGAGTTTCTCGCGCCTCTCCAACTCCTTCCTGGCCTTTTCGGTGATCTGTTCAACCAGCGGATCGGAAATACCGACAGCCTCAACGATCTCCCGATCGAGAACTCGCACGCCTCCACCGGCAATTGCGCCGAATGCGAGCTCTTCCTGTCCTGGCACGCCAAGCTTTCGTGAAACAAAGACGTCTAGCGGAGCGTTCAACGCTTTTGCGACTTCGAAAGCAACCGGTACGCCACCGCGCGGAATTCCCAGGACAATTACGTCTTTCCGGTTTGCGTAGGCGTGGAGACGTCCCGCCACTTTGAGACCGGCATCTGCCCGGTCTTGGAAATACACCTGTTCCTCTTCGAGAAACATTACTGCCCTCAATTCGAGTTGCACATCAACTCATTCCCTTTCAACTCCTGGCCGTCAATAGCAACGCCACATCCCACTTGACGTCAGCCGCCCGCAGCCCGGGCTTGCCTCCCTACCATGGCCGGCTTAGAAATTTCCGCGAGAGTCCGGCCGGCTTTCGCGGCTGGCGCATGGAGCGCAATATCTGCTTGCGCGATCATCCCAATGCATCGAGCTTCCTTGTCGATGACAGGAAGCCTGCGAATCTGATGTTTCTGCATGAGTTCTTCGCAGTCCTCCAGGGTATTTTCCGGCTCGCACGTGATTGGATTTCGCGTCATGAGATCGGCTATCTTGGCGGCTTCGGCAAGCTTCGCCGTGGCAACCACCCCGCAGCACAAATCGCGATCCGTGATGATGCCTTCGAGCTTTCGATTCACGGAATCCGAGACTACAGGGAGCGCGCCAACTCCGTTGGCCTCCATCGTTCTGGCAGCAGTTTGCGCTGTATCGGACGGTGTGCAAAAGAAAATGTTCTTCGATATCACTTCTTTCACGAGCATGGGATCCTCTTTCCTCCAGCCCGACGAAATAACTTTCGTATCGGCGACTGTCCTCTGGTGGCTCTTCTCCTTCTCTAATCTTCTAGGCTCCGCCGCAAGCCGTCGCAGTGAACTGGGTCACTCTCTTTTGTGACACCCAGCACACCCATAACTCGCCCCTCGGCTCAGAATATTTACTCAATCGAGATGCACGCGCACATTTCATCTGCCGGCCACT
>JBGPJK010000436.1:0-3921 GCA_041485425.1 Terriglobia bacterium
CCTCTTCCTCGTCTTATGGTCGCTGTGGGGCTGGCGCCAGACAAGAATCCTAATGCAACCTGTGGTAGTCACCGATGAAGGCATCGCCAGCAATCTGCGACCGGAGCGACCGGTCTTCTGGCCCGTGCGCAACCCGGGCTTCATCGCCTTCGACGACATCACCGAGATCGCCATGCTCGCCAACCCGGATTTCGACGCCGACAACCGCCGCTGGGGTGTCTCCGCCATCCGCATCATGTCGAAGGACAAAAAAATTGTCGTTTGGAAAGTCATCCAAGACTTCGCGCGCCTCTGCGCCCTCATCGAATCCGAGATGTGCCGCTGCGGCAAACCCTTGCGCGTGTCACCGAAGGACGTCGAAATCCCGGCGGGCACGGGCACAACGGTGGCGGTGTATCCGTAGCAGCGGCAATCTCCCCAGTGGCGTGTTAACGACCCAGATGACCTACACCTACGAACCAAAAGGGTCAGACACCATTGAGATGAACCGCACCCCACCGGGCACCTCACCTGCAACGAATCGAACCGCCCAAGGTGCATTGAGCACCTGACTTAGCTCATTACTCAGGGTGATCGCCTCGCGTTGCGACACGAGCCATTCACGTTTTCACACGACACATCTCGAAACGCGTCCTGAAGTACTCAATCACACGATCAACAAGCGTGTGATGCGGCTGTGTTACCATCCGTGTCCGACATGAGCCTGAAATTCGAATTACTGGCAACCGATGGCGCCGCCCGCCGGGGACGCATGGTTTTCGAACGCGGCGTAGTTGAAACGCCCGCGTTCATGCCGGTCGGTACCTACGGCACGGTCAAGGGCATGACGCCGGAAGAGCTGCGCGAGTGCGGGGCGGAAATCATTCTCGGCAACACCTTTCACCTCATGCTGCGCCCGGGCGTGGAAACGATCAAGGCGCACGGCGGACTGCACCGCTTCATGCACTGGGACGGCCCCATACTCACCGACTCCGGTGGTTTCCAGGTGTGGAGCCTGGGACAATTGCGCAAACTGAGCGAGCAGGGCGTGTGGTTTCAGTCGCCGGTGGATGGCGCGAAGATTTTCCTCGGGCCGGAGGAATCAATGGCGGTCCAGCAGGCGCTCGATAGTTACAACAAAAAAGTGGTGGCGGATTTGGCGAAGGAGCAAGCGGCACCGTTTTGGAAACGGCACTGGCCTATCAGGCAATTGCCGCGGAAAAAGGAACAGGCGACCCCGCCGCACTGCTTGCCCAGGATTATTTGATCAATCAGCAATCACCTACGAATGGAAGCTGGGGTAATGATGCGTTTACCACGGCACAGGTGCTAAAAACATTCCCGGTGACAGTTTTACCAGACACCGATGCCGACGGAATCCCCGACGAAATCGAAACCCTGATAGGCACCAATGCCTACGTGGCGGACAGTCGCTGGCTGGCCGAGGGCAATGGGCAGAGCATTCCCGGCGAGACAACACCGCTTGATCTTGTCAGCGGTACAGTAGTGAACCAACCCTTCAGCTTAAATCTCGCGGGCGCCGGGACCGCGCCCTACACATGGAAAATTACCTCCGGCTCCCTGCCACCGGGGCTGAGCCTGAATGTCTCGAACGGCCAGATCAGCGGCACGCCGACGACGGTCGGCAGTTATAGTTTCGAGTACACCGTGACCGACGCCAGCGGAACGAGCACAGCGAGAATCGGCCAGATTGACATTTTACTGACGTTAGCGGGCGCGCCGGATGGCGATCTCAATGGAGACGGCGTCGTGGACGTGGCCGACGTGTCGTTGGCGCAACGTTTCGCGTTGGGATTGACTACACCGACGGGAGCCCAGCTCACTCATGCCGATGTCGCGCCCGCGGGCGCGCCGGATGGAGTAGTGGACTCGGCCGATGTATCCCGGATCCGTCGTAAAGCCCTTGGATTAGAAACTTTTTAGGAGGTTACGCAGATGAACCAGCTACCATCACCGCGACTTTTCCTTATTCTCCTGCTTCTCTTGTGGATCGCCGCTTGCGTCGGCACACAGACCTTTACCCCGATAGCCCGTCCCGGTGATACGGTGGCCTTGGCGGTCGGCCGGCAAAATCTTTTCCACGAGAATCTCACGGTCACGATTACCCCATCGTCGGGCCCGTCGGTGACCTATTCACCCAATGATTCGAGAGTGCGGGGCATCATTAACTTATATCCCGACCCTTCTTCCGGTCTTGTTGTCGGATCGAGCACCAATCAAGATTTGGGGAACAATGACAACGGTATCGGCAGCGCTATACAAAATCTCGTGACCCGGGATTCCGAATGGTGGCAAACCATGATCCTGCTGGACCTGCCCTCCACTTTGCCCATCGGGTCTGCCACGGTCTCTTTTGTTGACAGCGCGGGCGCGAGAATTGGACCCGCAACGGTTCAAGTCCTGTCCGGAACTGGGAATTCGAATCTGTTTAATGTCTATTTATCTCCTGGGGGAGGCGGTTCGACGGACTTTCTGTCTAATTACCCGGGCGGCTTGTCGTCGATGGAGACCAGCGCACGCTATAAGGTGACCTTTAACACCTATCTCAATGCCAATGGGGCGGAAGTCATACCGCATTCACTCCAGGTGGAATTTACCCGCACCCCGGGTGTCGGTGTGCCATATGTTGTCAATCCGCGCGACGATATCAAGAACGTCGTATGGACTGATGATGGGACCAACTTGAAAGTTATGGTCACGCCGACAAATGGCCAAACTCTCTCAAGACTTGGCAAAACAGGTAACATGCCCCGGTTCAGGTTTTATATTGCCGGTGGCATCACCGGCCTGACGCAGACAAACCTCAAGGCCTATGACGTGAACGGCAATCCCATGTCCGGCGTCACCGCGAACATCCAGTAACGCACCTCCGTGAAGAGCCATATAAAGGGGCCTGAATGAAACGCCGTTTATTTCTCGGATGTTTGGGCGCGATAGCGCTAGGCGCGGCTGTTTCCAACGATGTTTTTGCGGAGCATCGCGACCCCGCCCCGATTCCGGATGATGTTGTCGAAAAACTATTCAAGAGTTTTAATATCGGCGGTCAGCCTGACCGCCTTCTCGATGCACTCAGTCATTCGCTCGATGAGGCTGTTATGTTGCTCCAGCAGATGGAGAATGACGAAGCGAAAAGCAACTCAGATTTGCCGACGGCTGCTCAAAGAATGCTGCTTGAATCGAAGATTTATGAAATTCGCAGCTTGCGCGACGAATTCCGCTCCCGGTTGGTGGAGCGTACGTCGAAGAAATCTTCAAAATCTGCAAAACCCGGAACACTGACGATGCAGGATGTATTCGCGCGTCAGATCGAGAATCGCTTTGCCCGCGTCATCGATGCGCTAGAGGGCACACAAACCGGCACGGACAGACATACCCGTAGAAACGCGCGTGCTCGGGCACGGCAAGTGCTTTACGAACTGCACGAAAAGCCACGAGAAAATCGTCAATCGTCCAGCCTCAGTCCGATACCGACTTGGCGGCAAGATACGCCGACGGATTCGAAACCAAGTGATCTTGAGCAGGCACCACCACCGCAGTACCTCGCATCCCAGCCAGTGCCGGCGAATAACATGTATGCCTTCCTGGGTGATGCGATATTACTGACGGCTGCGCCCGATCCAATTCCCATACAGGCGCAGAGCTGCAACTACGCTCAAGCCGATCTGGCTCTGGGTACGAGCGATGAAATGCACCTGCTGGTTGCTGTGTGCGATGCTGGTGGTTGCGGGCGCCGCGTCGGCCGCCGACACGCCGGCTAAGGCGAAGGCCGCCGACACGCCGGCTAAGGCGAAGGCCGCTGACGCGCCGGCCAAGGCGAAGGCCGCGCCGGCCGAACCGGGCGCCCCCGCGGTGGAGTCCGCCAAGTCGGCAGTCGATGCGCTCGACCGCGAGTGTAAATTCTCGGCCGAGCAGCGGGCCAAG
>JBGPJK010000437.1:0-3905 GCA_041485425.1 Terriglobia bacterium
GGCGCGCGCCTGGTCGGCGTAGGTGCGGGTCTGGCCGTAGGGAATTTTCAAAAGCGCGTGCCAGCAACGCATCTGGAAATCGGTTCCGCGAAGATCCAGGGGAACAGTAAAGTCGCGCAGTTTTCCCGCGAAATATTTTTCCAACTCACGGCGATAAGGGGCGAGCTTGTCGTCGGAGTGGAGCCAGGTAGCCTTGGATTTCCGCTGCAGTTGCGTACGAAATTCCAGCGCGACCAGGCCGCGTTCTGAGGCGATCAGAGTGAGCGGGCCGATGGGAGATTGCCAGGTGGAGTAGTAGAGCGTTTCCATGCGGCCAGATCGTATACGCGGTCTGCCGTTCACTTCGTGCTACACACCTGACTGCGCCATGCGCGAGTGTAGTCTGACTCCTGGGCGTCCGAACGCAAAGATAAACGGAACATTGGGTATGTCTTCGGCTCGTAACTGCCGAACAGCGGCTGGAACTTCCCGCTGTCGAAGAGGATTCGCTTGGAAGCGGCATCATAGTGGAACTTGCCGGTTGGACCCGCCGACGATTCGTAAGATCCGCCGTCCTTCAGCGTCACGTATTGGGTGAACATATACTTGCCGCCGCTTAGAAAAACCCCGCACGTATATTTTCCAAAGGGCGGCGTTGCGGGCAGGTTCGCCGCCACCAGGACGCCCGGTAGCAACATGAACAGCAACGCAATTAAGGGGAGCCGATCCTTCATGAAAGCGATCATGGTCCCAAATACTAAACGACCGCAGCAATTTCCGCCTAGGGCTTCGAGTCGGGTCCTTGCCAATTTTTGGGTTGTCCCCGATCCGGAAATTGTGGTCGCGCTGCCCGCTAATTTCCGAGCCGGCCGTGCTTTGCGCAGTCTCTGCGCTGATGCGGTATCCTTGGGCAGAAATGGCGTTTTGTAGCCACTGCGGAAAACGGGCGGAAGGCGGGCGTTTTTGTGCTGCCTGCGGGGCACCGATCGCGCCCGACGCGGTCGAGGCCATGACCGCCGAACTCCATCGCCACCACAAACAGATGCGCCTCATGGTGGTCGTGCTTGGCCTGGTCGTATTAACCGGGGGGCTAATCGTCATCCGGGTGATGTTCGTCCAACGGGCAGCCCGCTTCGGCGGCGAGACCTCCTCTGCCGCGCTCCAGCAACCGCTTCCCACCCAAAAAGGTACCGCCGCGCCAACTCCGCCCGGTCAGGCAAGCACTCCCGACACAGTCACATCGCCGCCGCCGCAGCAACCCGTCATCGTCCCGGACGCCAACAACCCCGCGAGCCACTCGTCGGCGGGCAGCATCGACCCGCAGGCGGTGCAGAGCGCGTTGAGCACCCTGGGTCAGCAGGGCAAGCAGAGAGACCCATCCCAGCAACAACCGCCGGCGCCAGCGGTGGATTCGTCCGACTCCGACCGTTATCCCGGCTCGCAGCCGGTCGAAGTTAAGGACGCCAACCTCCCCGACATCGGCATCCCCGTGGCCAGCGAGGTCTATACCACCTCCGACTCCGTCGCAGCGGTCGTCAGCTACTACAGGCGCCGCTACCCCGACGCCGAAGTGACGGAAATCAACGGCCAGAAGATCATTGCCGTCAGCCGGCCGGGGGCCACCAAGGTGTTCGCCATCGGCACGACCGGCTCGGAGACGCGAATCGCAATCGTTCAGCCGGCTAATTGAAACTCACAGGTGGATTGCTTGAGCGTGGCCCGTCGGGAACTATGGCCAAGGTGTCAGCGGGCACAGCCCTCTAAGACCCACCTCGTCGCGACGTGTTCCCTTTCAAACACACCGAGGCGGCGCTAGAATGCCTTAAGCAGGGCAAAGGCGCGGCTAGGGCGTTCGGGGGATCAGCAAGTCTCGCGCTTTGATAAACGATTGCAGTGAAGACCAAGGTGAAAGCCGAATTGAGAAAAGTTTCTTAAGCATGTTACGACGCCTCGGTCGGCCTGCTCCTGAGTAGGGCTGGTGGATCTCTACAGCGCAATTCAATACCTGTTGTTTGTGGCCATCGTCACCGCCCTGGTGAAGCCCTTGGGCGGGTACATGGAACGGGTCTTTTCCAGGAAGCGGACCGTACTTGATCGTTTATGCCTTCCTGTTGAGCGGCTGATTTATCGCGTTACTGCGGTTGATCCAAACGTGGAGATGACCGGCAGGGAGTACGCGACGTGTTTCGTGCTCTTTGGCTTTGCCGGCACGCTCCTGTTGTACGCCATTCTCAGAATGCAGCAGTTTCTTCCCTGGTTCTTCCCCCAGTACCACACGACGTCGTTATCCCCCGACCTGGCTCTGAATACGGCGATCAGCTTTTCGACCACCACCACTTGGCAGGCCTACGCGGGCGAGAACACGATGAGCTATTTCAGCCAGATGGTGGGACTCTGCGCACAGAACTTCTTGGCTGGTGCTGCGGGGCTGGCCGTGGGTGTCGCCTTTATCCGCGGTCTTGCCCGGCAACTCTCCGACACGCTCGGCAACTTTTGGGTTGACCTGACGCGCGCCCTGCTCTGGGTGCTGTTGCCGGGAGCATTGATAGGCGCGTTGCTTCTCGTTTGGCAGGGCGTTCCGATGAATTTCCGCCCCTATGCGGTCGCCACTACCGTTGAGGGTGCCCAGCAGGTCATACCGCAGGGTCCTGTAGCCGCACTGGAGATCATCAAGAATCTCGGTACGAATGGCGGCGGCTTCTTTAACGCGAATGGGGCTCATCCATATGAGAATCCCACGCCGCTGACAAACTTTATCGAAATGCTGGCGATCGTGCTCCTGCCCGCGGCATTGACCAACACCTTCGGCAGGATGGTTGGCCAGCCTCGACAGGGATGGCTTTTCTACTGCGTGATGATGCTTTTCTTCGGCTGTGGACTGGTCCTCGTACATCACTTCGAGCAAAGAGGTCCTCAAGTCGGGAATATGGATTTCCGAAATAGCCCCGTACAGCCTGGTGGGAACATGGAAGGGAAGGAGGTGCGCTTCGGCATCAGCGGTTCGACTCTTACGGCCGTCGTTACGTCAAACACGGCCACGGGATCATACAACTCAATGCACGACAGCTACACCTCGCTCGGTGGCATGGTTTTGCTCGTCAACATGCTGCTCGGAGAGCTCGTATTCGGAGGTCTCGGGACTGGTCTTTACAGCATGGTCATGACCGCTGCGATCGCTGTTTTTCTAGCGGGACTTATGGTTGGGCGCACGCCTGAATACCTGGGGAAGAAGATCGGGCCCGCGGAGAACAAAATGATCCTGCTGTACGCTTTGGCCGCGCCGGTGGTCGTCCTCCCACTCACCGCGATTGCCTTGAGTACCAGGGCGGGACTGTCCGGGTTGACGATCAACAGCGGCCCGCATGGTCTTACGGAGATTCTGTTTGCCTATACTTCCTGCTTCGCCAACAATGGCCAAAGCTTTGCCGGTCTAAGTGCGAACACTCCGTTTTACAACTTCACGACAGTATTAGCGATGATGGTGGGCAGGTTTGGCTTGGCGATTCCTGCATTAGCGTTGTCATCTCTATTTGGTCGTCAGAGACGTACTCCTTCTTCGTCGGGAACCCTTCCGACCCATTCTTTTTCGTTCGGGATTCTACTCACAAT
Organism: Terriglobia bacterium; assembly: GCA_041485425.1. Classification (GTDB taxonomy): domain Bacteria; phylum Acidobacteriota; class Terriglobia; order Terriglobales; family Acidobacteriaceae; genus JAIQET01. The sequence continues at coordinate 3,589 of JBGPJK010000437.1, forward strand.
CTGTTTGATAACGATGGTGGCTCTGAGCTACCTTCCTGCCCTGGCCATCGGTCCAGGACTGGAGCGATTGCTCTTCGGAAGGTAAGCTCCGAAGTCGGAAACACCAATGAAAAAGCCTCTCGCGGTCGAGAGGCTTTAACTCCAAGTTCCTGTCAATGCGCCGGAGCCCAGGAACTCGGGGGGGCGCCCGGTACGCGCGGGGGAGCCACGTACCGGGCTTCGGGGCTGCTACTGCTGAGGATTCGACTGCGGCGGCGGAGTGCTGGGGGAAGCGCTCTGCTGTGCAGGCGAAACCATCTGAGCGGTAGCCGGAGAAA
>JBGPJK010000438.1:0-3893 GCA_041485425.1 Terriglobia bacterium
CGGCGTGAAGGAGCGCATCGCCTCGCGCCTGGAACGGCTCGAAGCCGCCGCCGGCCGGGCGATGATCCGCGGCACCGGCATTCTCGCCAGCATTGGCGCCACCGCCCCGTTCGTCGGACTGTTCGGCACGGTCTGGGGCATCATTGATGCGTTCCACGGCCTGGGCACCGCGGGCGCCGCGACCCTTCGCGCCGTAGCCCCGGGCATCTCCGAGGCGCTGATCACCACTGCGGCTGGGCTCGCTGCGGCCATTCCAGCGGTCATTGCCTATAACCTGATCGGCGGCTCCATCCGCGACTTCGCCGCGCGCGGCGATGACTTCACACTGGAGATGCTGAATGCGGTTGAACGCCAGCAACCGCAAGCCGCCTATCGCGCCGAGGGTACGGAGGTGCGGCGGTAATGGCCTTTACGGCTCCCAACGGACGCACCCAAACTTCGCTTGCGGATATCAACATCACGCCGCTGGTGGACGTGGTGCTGGTGCTGCTGATTATCTTCATGGTCACAGCGCCGGTGCTGCAATCGGGCATTGAGGTCAATGTGCCCAGAACCCGCACCGTGAAAGAAATCACGGAAGAGCGACTGGTCATCAGCATCAACAAGCAGCAACGAGTATTCCTGGGCAACGATCCTGTCAACATCAACGAAATTGGGGCCAAGCTGCGGCAGAAAATAAGGGACCCGCAGCACCAGGCCATCTTCGTCCGTGCCGATGAAGACGTCCCCTTCGGCGCCTTCGCCACGGTGATGGATGCGGTGAAGCAGTCGGGCATCAGCAACGTGAGTATCGTGACCCAACCGCTCGAAACCCATGGCAGCCAACGCTGAGATTTTTCTTGAGCACGGCGACTGGGGCAAGCCTCTGGCTTGGTCGGTCGCCCTGCACGTCGCGTTAACCGGGTTGATTTTCCTGTATGCCGCGCTGGCTCCGGGCCGTGGCACCGGAATCTGGGGCACGGGCGGCGGTGGAGATGCCATCGGCGTCACCCTGGTCGCCACCGTTCCTCTGCCCGCCAGTCTGGTACAAACCCAGAACGTGCTCGCGAACGAGTCCAAGGGCCTTTCTCAATCCCTGCCCAAGGTGGAGGAAAAAGAGCCGGAAGCCATCCCGATCCCCGACAAGACTTCTAAGAAGAAACCCAAACCCGAGACCAGCGCCAGCAAGCGGAGGCCCCAGCCGGAGCCGATTGAGGAAGCCAGCAACGTGGTTCCCTTCGGACAGGGCGGGCCGGTCAGCGGACCGTACGGAATGTTCAACGCGGGTGGGGCCAAGGGCGGTTTCGGGTTTACCGGCGGAGGCGGCGACTTCGGCAATCGTTACGCCTGGTATGTGCGCGTGGTGCAACAGAAAGTGTCCGAGAACTGGCTGAAATACGAGGTGGACCCGCGCATCACCGAGGCTCGGCGCGTCTATGTCACATTTGATGTGGTGCGCGATGGTCATCCGACGAATGTCCAGGTCGAACAGTCCAGCGGCGTGCCCTCGCTGGACCAGTCGGCAGTCCGGGCCATCCAGCGTATTGATACGTTTGGTCCGCTGCCGGGAGATTATTCTGGCAACAAGGTTTCGGTTGAGTTCTGGTTCGATTACAAGAGGTAGCTAGGAGCCATCTCATAAATAGAGTTGTCATGCTGAGCGTAGCGAAGCATCCCTACCTTGGCATTCTTGGCGGAGGTAGGGATTCCTCCTCTTCACTGCGTTCAGAGTCGGAATGACAGTCCCGGGATTTGTGAGATGGGTACTAGCGAATGGCTCTCAGGGTTTCATAAGGAAATAGCCCCATGCAGTGGTTCTCAAACTTGTTTCTGCTCTTCCTCCTGCTGACGCCGGCCTTCGCCCAACAGGACTGGATTCGCACCGGTACCGGATTGGGAGTAGAAAAAGTTCGCCTCGCGGTTCCTGATTTCAAGCCTTCCAATCAGGATCCCAAGAACGCCGAACTGCTCAAGGTGTTCAACGACACTCTGTGGAATGACCTGGATAATGCCGGCATCTTCGACATGGTCTCGAAGAGCTTCTTCCCGGTGGAAACCCCGGGCAACCCTTCCGAGGTCAAGGTCGACGCCTGGAATTCGCCCCCGCCCAACGCCTCCCTGCTCGCTTTCGGCAATCTGGCAATTTCGGGAAACAGCGTCACGGTGCAGGGCTGGTTGTACGACGTGAAGAACGTCACTTCCCCGCAGGTATTGGGCAAGCAATATCAGGATGCCGCCACTGCCGATGCCGCCCGCAGCACGGCTCACAAGTTTGCCGACGAGATTATTTTTCGGCTGGGCGGCGGCATTCCGGGAATCGCGGAAAGCCAGATCTACTTCGTGAGCAGCCGCACTGGGCACAAAGAAATCTGGGCCATGGACTATGACGGGGCCAACCAGCATGCGGTCACCCACCTGGGAACGATATCCCTGTCGCCGCGCATTTCACCGGACGGTTCGCGGCTAGCATTCAGTTCCCTCACCAAGAACGGCTGGGACATCCTGATGTACTCCATGGACCTCAACCGGTTGGTGACCTTTCCCAAGTTTGGTGGCACGAATCTATCGCCGGCATGGTCGCCCGACGGAACCAGGCTGGCGTTGTCTTCCTCACGCGGCGGCGCTCCCGAGATTTACGTGGTCGATTCCTCGGGTGGAAATCTCAAACGCCTCACCTCTTCCAAGGGGCCCGAGGTTTCGCCGGTGTGGAACCGCAGGACCGGATCCCAAATCTCCTGGGTAAGCGGGCGCACTGGCCTGCCCCAGATCTACACTATGGAGTCCGACGGCACTAACGTGCAACGGCTCACGGACGAGGGGTATGCGGTGTCGCCATCGTGGTCCCCAAACGGGCAATTCCTTGTATTTTCCTGGATTCGGCACTATGGTCCCGGGGCCCCGGGGGCGCAAGATATATACATCATGGATATCGCCAGCAAGCAGTGGGTGCAGTTGACTCACGATGGTGGCAGGAATGATTTCCCCTGCTGGTCACCAGACGGACGGCATATCATCTTTCAATCCAGCCGCTCTGGCGGTGAACAGATCTGGACCATGCTGGCGGATGGTAGCAATCAGAAACAGTTGACTTTTACGGGCAGCAATACGCAACCGAACTGGAGTTGGAAGTAGGTTCATCACTTATGTTTGGCGTTTCTTTCATTCAATCAGGTCCGCCGGAGGCGGAGAAGTTGGCCCGCCCCGAATGGACTCGAACTGCGCGCCGGGCCGCACGGGTGCGCGATTTTGCACGGAGGAGAAGGTGAAGCAGCAAAGACTGAAGTGGTTCATGCTCATACTCGCGTTGGGCGCCGTCATGATGCTGGGCGCCTGTAAGAAAAAAGTGGCGCCACCGCCACCGCCACCGCCGCCGCCACCGGCCGCGCCCACAGCTTCGCTGACCGCGAACCCCGATACCATCCAGAAGGGTCAATCCACCAGTCTGACCTGGCAGACCAGCAATGCCACCGACGTCAGCATCGACGGCATCGGCGCCGTGCAGGCCACTGGTTCGCAGCAAGTGTCACCGGTCGATTCCACCACCTATCGCCTGACCGCGAAGGGACCCGGGGGAACCCAGGACGCCACGGCGCGCGTCACCGTGACCGCGCCTCCGCCGCCACCGCCACCTCCGCCCTCAGCGACCGAGGAAGAATTGTTCGCGCAGAACGTGAAGGACATCTTCTTCGACTATGACAAGTACGATATTCGGGCCGACCAACAATCCGGGCTGCAGGGCGATATTGATTTCCTCAAGCAGCATCCCAACATCAGCTTCACGATCGAGGGGCATTGCGACGAGCGCGGGTCTACCGAATACAACCTGGCTTTGGGCGACAACCGCGCCAACGCCGTAAAGAACGCGCTGGTGCAGGCTGGCGTCAGTGCCAGCAACATCAAGACCATCAGCTACG
>JBGPJK010000439.1:0-3883 GCA_041485425.1 Terriglobia bacterium
CCGAAGGCAACACGCGCCTCTACACCGACGAAGACCTGCAACGGCTGGAGTTTGTCCTCTCGCTCGCCCGCGACCTGGGCGTGAACATCTCGGGCATCGCCATCATCCTGCAAATGCGCGAGCGCATGGAAGAAATGCAGCGCCAGATCCAGGATTTCGTGAAGTACATCCAGGAAGAAGTCTTCTCGCGCGCCACCGCCGCAGCAGACCCATCGCGAGGCGCCATCGTTCCCGTCCGCCGCATCACCGTCGCCCCTGCGTCACCCCCGAAAAGGAAATAATCCATCCATTTGTCATCCTGAGCGGAGCGGAGTCGAAGGATCACTACCCGTTATCCGACTGCTGGCCCCGCGAGTATCATGGAGCGTTTGGCCGAGAGCCCTATGCTCCCCTTCAAGCTCGTCTACAGCGACGACTATTACCTCCCCATCGGCGCCCACGTCTTCCCCGCCGAAAAATACCGTCGTATTCACGACCACCTGCTGGAGACCGGAGTCGCTGAGCCGAAAGACTTCGTCACTCCGCAACCCGCCTCCGACCAGGATGTCCTGCTCGTCCACACCCCGCAGTACGTGCACAAGCTCAAGACCGGGACCCTCTCCGCCCGCGAAGAATTGGAAATGGAAGTCCCCTACTCGCCCGAACTGGTGCGCGCCTTCTGGCTGGCAGCCGGTGGTTCCATCCTCGCGGCCGACTATGCGCTCAACGACCGTGTTGCCTTCAGCGTCGGAGGCGGCTTTCACCACGCCTTTCCCGATCACGGCGAAGGTTTCTGCATGATCCACGATGTGGCCATTGCCATCCGCCGCATGCAGCGCGACGACAAGATCACCCGCGCCATGACCGTGGATTGTGACGTCCACCAGGGCAACGGCACGGCAGCGATCTTTGCCGGGGTTCGCATTCCCGGCAACCCGCTCCCCTCGACGTCCGCTTCCACACTGAATCCTGCCCCGGTGAAAATGCGCAACGCTCACGCCGGCGAGGTCTTCACGATCTCGCTGCACCAGGAAAACAATTACCCGGCGTTCAAGCCACCCTCTTCCATTGATGTGGACCTGCCCGACGAAATCGGCGACGACGATTACCTCGCCTGGCTTGACAACGCCCTCAGTTCCGGTCTGCGCCAGTTCGATCCCGAATTGCTCTGCTACGTCGCCGGCGCCGACCCCTACCGCGAAGACCAGCTCGGCGGACTCGCCCTCACCATCGAAGGCCTCAAACGCCGCGACGAGCTGGTCTTTCGTGTGGCGCGTGCCGGCGATATCCCCGTCATGGTCACCTTCGCCGGAGGCTACGCCCAGAAAGTGGACGACACCGTCACCATCCACTGCAACACGGTGATTGCCGCCAAAGAGATTTTCTCCACCAAGTAGTTGTCATCCTGAGCGGAGTCGAAGGACCTTGTGCTCACCGGTATCGCCCAAGATGTGAACCGGCGTCATGACCCGGGCATGATTTACCATCTCCCCATGCGCCTCCGCCTCATTCGCCACGCCACGCTGATCGTCGAATACAACCAGCACACCCTCCTCATCGACCCCATGCTCGACGACGCCAGCGCTCGCCCACCCATCCAGAATTCCCCCAACCCCCGCAACAACCCACTGGTCCCGCTGCCGATTGCGGCCGAAGAACTCTGGCAGGGCGTGGATGCCATCCTCGTCACCCACACCCACAGCGACCACTGGGACGCCGCAGCCGGCGATCTCCTGCCCAAACCAATTCCATTCTTCGGTCAGCCCGAAGATCAGGCAAAATTCCGCTCCCAGGCTTTTTCGAATGTGCAGCCAGTTCAAGACCTGCTGGCTTGGAGAGGAATCACGATCACTCGAACCGGAGGCCAGCACGGCACCGGAGAAATCGGCAAGGCCATGGCCCCAGTCTCCGGCTTCATCTTCCGCGCCGATGGTGAGCCCACCCTCTACATCGCCGGAGACACCATCTGGTGCAGTGAGGTGCAGAAAGCCCTGCGCGAGCACCAACCCGATATCATCGTAGTCAATACCGGAGCCGCACAGTTCCTAGAAGGCGATCCCATCACCATGACCGCCGATGATGTCATCACTACGTGCCAAGCTGCGCCCAACGCCCAAATCGTCGCCGCGCACATGGAAGCCATCAACCACTGCCTGCTGACCCGCGCCGATCTGGCGTTTCAATTGGAAGCGGCGCGCGTGATCCAGCAGGTGGCGATCCCCAACGATGGTGACTGGGTCGTACTCAAGCATGAATAATCAGGTTGGAGCTGGGAGTTTGAGAGGAAATTACCTGAAAATGTATTTTGCCAACAATCCCGTCACCCCATCCTGCAGAAAGTGGGCGATCATGCCCGGCCGCAGGCTCCTCCGCCGGTAGGCCAGCAGCCCGAATAGACAGCCGTAAACTGCGATGGTGAACATGAACTTTGCGCCCTGGTATCCATGAGAAATCCCGAACACAATGCCCTGGAGTACCAGCCCGGCTGCGGCGCTCCTGGTCATCAGACCCAGTTGTTTCTGCAAGTAGCCGCGGAAAATAATCTCTTCACAAAAACCCGCTGTGAATGCCAGCAGGATCCATAACCCGATCTCCGTGGGTGTCTGGGGAATGATGCTCCGCACTGCCTGGTTAGGCTTCGCCTTGAGCGCAAATCGGATGATTCCCAAAATCACATTCGACGCGATCAGGAACAGCACTGCGATGCCCAGATCCCGCAAAATTGCAGTCCACCTGGGCCAACTGCCGCCGATCAGGTCTGCAATCCGAATACCGCGACGCCGCACCCCCCACCAGATGAACGCCACCGTAAGCCATTCCCACACCATGATCACCGCGTAGTTCACCACGCGGGCATGCGGGCCTGCAGTGCCAGGCGCCGTCCGCGCGCCTCTCCACACCGAGAGCGCAGAAAGTGCGAGCAGAACCACGAGCACTACCGCCGTATGCCATCCCGGCGCAATCAGCCTGGATTCCGCTTCATTCGAAGGTGTGGTGACCGAAGTTGCCATCGAGTCTCCTATCCAGCCGTAGCGCAGCCTGCCCTGAGCACAGTCGAAGGGTCCCGCCGGCCACCTGACTGCCGTATTCCCAGAGCCTAACTGGGTATGCACCCAGCACAAACAGCACAGCTACGTTTGCGCTGAGCCGCCATGTGGACGCCAAGGATTCTATACCGTACGAACCGCAGGAGAAATGGCGCAAGAATCACGGGAAACCGCAGCCCAGAGAGAAGTTTGTGGCGGGTCGGTGCAAGCACAAGAGGTGCGGCCGGCATGTTATTCTTACTCAGGGACGCTAGAAATCCAAGCTTTTCCGCCACGTCCTGTCCCGTAAATCCTTATGTTCGAGAATCTCCAGGAAAAACTTCAGCGCGCTTTTAAGAGCCTGCGCGGCCAGGCCGTCCTGAGTGAAGAAAACATCCAGGACGCTCTCCGCGAGATCCGCCTTGCCCTGCTCGAAGCCGACGTCAACTTCAAAGTCGTAAAGCAGCTCATCGACCATATCCAGGAGAAGGCCGTCGGCCAGCAGGTGGCGACCGCGCTCTCGCCCGGCGAGCAGGTCATCAAGATCGTGCGCGACGAGTTGATCGAGACTCTGGGCCGCGACACCGCCAAGCTGAAGTTCGCTTCTCAGCCGCCCACGGTCGTGCTCATGGCGGGCCTGCAGGGATCCGGCAAAACCACTACCTCCGGCAAGCTGGCGAACTGGCTCAAGAATGGCGGCCACCGCCCGCTGCTGGTTTCGGTGGACGTTTACCGTCCCGCGGCGCGCGAGCAGCTCAAAGTCGTCGCCCAGGCCATCAAGGCGAATATCTACGAAGGCGAAGTCACCGAGTCGAACACGGCCACGGTCGAGCGCCTCGCCAAAGAAGCGCGCCGCGAAGCCATTAACACCGGGTCCG
>JBGPJK010000440.1:0-3865 GCA_041485425.1 Terriglobia bacterium
AACATCGTCGAAACCAACCACCGAACAGTCCTTGGGGACCTGGCGGCCGGCTTGCGTCAGGGCGCGAATGGCGGCACAGGCAGTCACGTCGTCAAACGCAACCAGCGCGGTAAAGTCCGGGGAGCGCTTCAACAGTTCCTGTGTCAATTGGCAGCCTTCGGCATAAGTAGAATTGCGCCCCTTGATCTCCAGCACCAGCTTGGGGTCGAGTCGCAGCCCCACATCCTGGGCGAAGGTCTCGAGGCCGCGCCAACGCTGCATGCTGTCCACCAGGATTTTCGGGCCTTTGATGAAAGCGATGCGGCTGTGCCCGAGTTCATAGAGATGCTGGATCGCCAGGCGGGTACCCGCTTCGTTATCAACCACCACCGAACTCAAGGGACTATCTTCCAATGCGCTACCGATGACGACCGCAGGGACGTTGCGATCGGCAAACTCGGACAACAATTGCGCATCGAGATAGATGGGATTCGCCATCGCGATGACGCCTTCCACGCGCCTCCCCAGCAGCATATCGAGGCAGCGGTGAAACTGGGAACGGTCGTCCTGCAAGTCGGTGACGATGGGAAAGTAACCGGACGGGCGCAGATGATTCTCGATGCCCCGCAGAATCTGCGTGCAATACGGGTCGGTGATGTCGAACACGACCACACCCACGGTCTGGCTGCGGCGGCTGCGAAGGGAACGGGCAAAGAGATTAGGACGGTAGCCCAATTTTCTGGCCACCTTCCAAACATGGGTCCGGGTCCGTGCGGAAATGCGCTGGGCCGCGGGCCCATCGTTCAAGACCATGGAGACCGTGGTAACCGAGAACCCGCTCTCGCCTGCGACATCGCGGATGGTGACCATCTTTGGTGTCCTGCGGCCGATCAAGTCAGCATTCTCTCCGACAGAAAGACTACTCCTTCTCCTCGTTGTCTTTCTGGCCATAGCTCGTGTGATATCGGTCGTACCACTTTCGAACTTCCTCGGACGGCAGCGGAGATGGATCTCCGATCTGCAGCGCCAGATGGCAGGTCTTGGCGACGTCCTCCAGCATGACTGCCGCTTTCAGCGCCGCGCGCGGCGTTTCTCCAAATGCGAAAGCGCCATGGTTGGCCAATAGGACCGCGGGCGCTGTGTTGCGGTGGCGCAGGATGGCTTCGCCGATGTGGTCGCCAACGTTGTCCGCATAAGGAGCACAAGGAATCTCCGGCCCGAACTCATCGGCGATGGCCGTCAGATAAGCGGGAATCGGACGCTTCAGCAACGCAAAGCAGGTTGCATAGTTCGAGTGGGTGTGCACGATGCCGCCGATGTCGGAACAGTGCGAGTAGAGATACAAGTGGTGAGGCAGATCGACACTCGGCATCAGCCGGTCGCCGGGTTCTCCGGTAGTGATTTTGCGGCCGACGAGGTCAGTGGCAACCAAGAGCGCCGGAGAGAACTTTTCGTAGTCCATGCCGCTGGGCTTGATCACCACCAGGCCGCTCTCGCGATCAATGCCGCTGGCGTTCCCGCTGTGCATGGTCACCAGGCCCGCGCGGTAGATTCCCAGGTTTGCTTCGAAGACCTCTTCCCGCAAACGCTTCAGTCGGTCCATAGCCTTGCTCGCATCAGGAACACAACCTGGTCCAAAAATCACCAACTCACCCAGCCGGGGGACGATCGTCATTGACAGCCGTCCACCCGAAGTCTAGATTTGCCTGTATTGTATCGTTTCACCGGAGAAATTGCTTGGGAGATTATGGCAAGCGTATTCGGTTGCACCGAATCCTTGGTGCCGGACGTGGCCGGCTCGTGGTTGCCTTTGATCACCCCATTGTCCATGGTCCGATCCGGGGCACCACCGACCCGGCCGGGCAAATTCAGCGATTTATCGACGCCCAGGTGGACGCTGTGCTGCTCAATCTGGGGGCATTTCGGTATTTCGCAGAAGCATCCTCCGGCAAGCCCTGGCCGGGGCTGATCGCACGCCTGGACTGGACAACCGCCCTCGGCAACGCCACGAAGCTTCCCGCAAATCAGTTCAAGAGCTGCCTCGTAGCCCGCCCCGAGGATGCTCTTCGCTTCGGCGCCGATGCCGTCATCACTTTCCTGGTGGTGGGGACGGGTGACGCAGAATTTGAAAAAAATGAGGTCCGGCGTGTTGCCACGGTCGCACGCGAGTGTGAGCGCTTCGGGATGCCGCTAGTGGTGGAATCGCTGGCCCGCGGGCCACAGGTTGAGAATCCTTGCGACCCCAAGTGGCTCATGTTGCACTCTCGTATGGCAGCGGAGCTGGGCGCCGACCTTATCAAAACGGAGCACTCGGGCGACACGGCCACAATGCGCACGCTTGTGGACTCCTGCCCGGTCCCGATTCTGGTTCTGGGCGGCAGTCGTACCGGCTCGGACGACGACGTTCTGAACTTCGTGCGCTCCATCGTTCAATCCGGTGCAGCCGGCGTCTTCTTTGGACGGAACGTATTTCAGGCCGATAACATGCCCGTGCTTTTACAGCGGGTGCGTACCGTGCTTGCGGGCGGCGAGCCGGCGCGGAGATAGGAACTGTGAGTTTCCTGGCAGTCGATATGGGCTCCAGCAGCTGCAAGGCCGTAGTCTTTTCGGAAGACGGCCGAGTCCTCGCGCAGAGCAGTCATGCCCATTCACCTGAGTTGCCGCGTCCGGGCTGGGCCGAGATGTCTGCCGACAAGTTCTGGGATGCCTTGCGGGCGGTCACTCGCGCAGTCGCCGCGGAGGCGAGCGAACCGGTCGAGGTCCTCGCCATCAGTTCCCACGGGGAGACGTTCATTCCCGTCGATTCACGACAGCAACCCACGGGGAAGGCAATCCTCAATATCGACAACCGGGCGGTGACCGAAGCCAATTGGCTCTCAGACACACTAGGCCGAAACCATATTTTCGAAATCACCGGGCTTGCGGTGCACCCGATGTATCCCGTCGCCAAGATCCTGTGGATGCGTGAGCACCAGCGAGATGTCTTTTCCTCCACAGCTTGTTTTCTCGCTTTGCCCGCCTATCTGCTTTCGCGTCTCGGCCTACCAGCCTATGTTGACTATTCCCTGGCTTCGCGATTTCTGGCGTTTGATGTCCGCCAGCGACGTTGGTCCTCGGAAATTCTGTCAGCGTGTGAATTAAAACCGGGACAATTTTCGACAGCGGTGCCGAGCGGCACGGTAGCCGGGCGCTTGCAGCCGTCGATTGCCTCCGACCTGGGGCTACCGAACGGAACGATCGTCGCCGTTGGCGGGCATGACCAGCCTTGTGCTGCGCTGGGCTGCGGAGTGCTGGCGCCGGGACGTGTCTCAGCCTCGTTTGGCACCTACGAGTGCTTGGTTGCAGCCTCTGCAGCACCCGCGATCAATGAGCAAGCGTTGTCCGCCAACCTGAACTCTTACTGCCACGTCGTGCCTGACCGCTACGTCACGCTGGCGTACTTTCCTTCGGGGATCATGGTGGAGTGGCTTCTCCATCTGCTTTACCCGGACAGCCAAGAGTCGGTCAGTGAACTCTGCGCGGCCTTGGAGGCAAACCCACCCCAGGGGCCGACGGGCCTGTGTATCACTCCCCATCTGTTGGGAACCTGCAACCCTGATTTCGACCCGCATGCGACTGGGGTAATCCTGGGAATTCGTCCGAACACCAGCCGCAACGACCTCTACAAAGGGGTCCTCGAAGGCATCGCGTGCGAGTTCGCGGCTATGGCGGAGCTCTTGCAATCTGTGGTCGGGCCTTTCGACGATGTTTATGTGGCAGGGGGAGGAGGCCGATCCCGCCTCGGCCTGAAGTTACGAGCTGGCTTGTCTTCTCGCAGCTTGCACTTGATGCGGTCTCCGGAAGCCGTCTGCCTGGGGACGGCCATTCTCGCGGGCATGGCCATCGG
>JBGPJK010000441.1:0-3838 GCA_041485425.1 Terriglobia bacterium
GCACTGCGCCTGCGGACGCCGCTGGAAGCGATCGACCTGGCGGACGGGCGCGTGTCGGGGCTACGGACCGGGGAGGCGGTCCGCCACGCGGACTACTACGTCGCGGCGCTGCCGCTGGACCGGCTGGCCGCCATTGCTCCCGGCCTTGGGCTGGATACGTCATGGCTCGAACATTCGCCGATCACCGGCATTCACCTGTGGTTCGACCGCAAAATCACCGGCCTGCCGCATGCCACGCTGCTGGACCGCACGGTGCAATGGATGTTTAACAAGGGGGAGGGCCGTTATCTGCAACTGGTGGTGAGCGCGTCTCGCAGCCTGGTCGATATGGGCCGCGGCGAGGTGATCGACCTCGCGTTGCGCGAACTGGCCGAATTTTTTCCGGCGGTGCGCGAGGCTAAACTGGAGCGCGCACACGTCGTGAAAGAGGTCAAGGCGACTTACTCCGCGAAGCCTGGGCTGGAGTCGCTGCGTCCAGGGCCCGAATCGGTGGCGGGGAATCTCTTCCTTGCCGGGGACTGGACGCGCTCCGGCTGGCCGGCCACCATGGAAGGCGCGGTGCGGAGCGGGTATATCGCCGCCGAAGCCGTGGCGCGGGCGGCGGGGCGCCCGGAACGGTTCCTGCTGCCCGACATCGCGTGAGGGTTTCGGCGGGTGTTTGCGATAATAGAAGTCATGCGGAAAGCGTGGATTGTCGTTACAGCATTGCTGCTGGCCTCCGTATCGCTGGTCGCCGACCCGCCGATGACCAAGCTGCGCATCGAGGTGAAGAGCCTGAGCGGCAAGGCGGTGGAGCGCGCCAGCGTGGTGGTGCGGTTCATCGAAGGGCGATCCGTCGCCAAACTGGGCAAGAAGATCAAGACCAACTGGGAGCTGCGAACCAATCAGGACGGCGTAGCTTCTATTCCTCCGATTCCGCAGGGCAAGATCACGGTGCAGGTTTACGCCAAAGGCTACCAGACATACGGCGACGTCATCGAAGTCAACGAGGAAGAGAAGACGGTCGAGGTGACGCTGAAGCCGCCGCAGTCGCAGTACTCTTCGCACCAGTAAACCGCTAGAGTCGATGGCGTATACTGCAATCATTGGGAGGTCGTGATGACCCTGACTCGCGTCCCAGTGTTTTTCCTGGCCGCCGCGGCCGCGCTCGCCGCACCGAGGACCGAGTCTCCTACATTTCACAAGGACATCCTGCCCGTGCTGCAGAAGCGGTGCCAGGATTGTCACCGGCCGGGCGAAATCGCACCGATGTCGTTCCTCAGCTACCAGGAGGTCCGGCCGTGGGCGAAGGCGATTCGCGAAGCGGTGATCTCACGCAAGATGCCTCCGTGGCCGGCTGACGCGCATTACGGCAAGTTCACGAACGATCGGTCGCTGGACAAAGACGAGATCGACCTCATTGCTTCGTGGGTTGCGGCGGGCGCGCCGGAAGGGGATTCGAAGCAGGCCCCGCCGCCGGCGCGGTTCGCCGAAGCTTGGCTGATGCCCAAGCCCGACCTTGTCGTCGAGATGCCCAACGAGTTTGCCGTGCCCGCCTCCGGAACCATCGAATACCAGTACATCGTGATTCCGACGGGCTTCAAGGAAGATAAGTGGGTCGAGATCGCGGAAGCCCGGCCGGGCAACCGCAAAGTGACGCACCACATCATCGCGTTTACCCGCGAGGCGGGCTCGAAGTGGCTGGCCGACGCCAAGCCGGGCGTGCCGTACGTACCGCGGAAAGACAATAAGAACAGCGAGGGCGGCCCGAGCGAGCTGCTGGTGGGCTACGCCCCGGGTATGGAGCCCATGATCCTGCGTGCGGGACAAGCCAAGCTGGTCAAGGCCGGGTCCGACCTGGTGCTGCAGATGCATTACACGGCCAGCGGCGCGGCGGCCACCGACCGCAGCCGCATTGGCCTGATTTTCTCGAAGGAGCCGCCGCAGGAGCGGGTCTTCACCAGCAACGCCACGAATTCCAAATTCGTGATTCCGCCCGGCGCCGCGGCTCATGAGGTGAAGAGCGAGATCACGTTCCTGGAAGACACCAAGCTCGTGGACCTGATGCCGCACATGCATGTCCGCGGCAAGGATTTCGAGTACCGGCTGGTGTATCCGACCGGCGAAACGCAGACAATCCTGCGGGTGCCGCGCTACGACTTCAACTGGCAGTTGTTCTATTACCTGGCCGATCAACTTGTGATTCCGAAGGGCACCCGCATGGAGTGCACCGCGCACTTCGACAACTCGCCCAATAACCCGGCGAATCCGGATGCGACGAAAGAGGTCCGCTGGGGGGATCAGAGCTGGGAAGAGATGATGATCGGCTGGTTCGACATTGCGGTAGAGACGAGCCGCAACCCGCGCGACGTCCTGAAGGCCAAGAAGCAGAATTCGATTGACGACGGCACAAATGCTCGGCGGATACATCGTTCGTTGGAGTAAAAATGATGTTCCGCTCCAGGGTTGAGAACGATCAGCACTGTCTCAGGGCTGCTGGATGATCGTTCTGTTAATAACTATACAATAAAGACTTCATCCATTTTGTACTTCCACCGAAACACGGCCGGGGCGGCATTGATCTCCTCGAAGTATAGATGAATGCGGTCGATCAGCTCTTGCTTGCCCGCTACGCGGATTTCTCGCAGCAGCGTGCGAGTCATCTTGCTAAATTGATTCTCGATCAAGTTTAGCCAGGAGCCGTGTGTCGGTGTGAACACAAAGACGAAGCGCTGCGGCATCGTGTCCAGGTAGCCCCGTGTCTCTTTGGAAATGTGCGCGGAATGATTGTCCAACTCCAAACGGATCTTCTGTGCCTCAGGATAGGCGGCGTCCAGTTTCTTCAGAAAGGCGATGAAGTCAGCGCTCTTGTGTGTGTCGCTGATGATTTCGATGACCCTCCCGCTGTGCAAATCCAGACCGGCCAACAGCGACACCGTTCCCAGGCGCTCGTATTCGTAATCCCGCCAGTGGCTGGCATTCTGGCCCGCCACCGGCGGCCGATCTGGCGTGGTGACAGCCAAGGCCTGAATGCCGGGCTTCTCGTCAGAGCAGATCGTCACCCTGCCCAGTGCTCGCCCCGGCTCGCCCCGCCTCTACTCATTGACGATTTGAACCTCTTTGTAAACGTGCAACACATTCGCCATTTTGGACTCCAAGGCCGGGTCCCGCCGCTCCACATAGTATCGAATCTTGTGCGGCCGAAGTTCGCCCTGGCGTAGAATCTTGTGGAGCTTGGAGCGGCTCAACTTTTGCAGTGCCGGGTGCCCGGCTGCGACGCAGTGCCGGCGCACGTGGGAGGTCAAAAGCTGGTAGGTCCACAGTTCGTAGGAATAACCTAATTCCTTGGGCTTCTGGCAAGCACAATTGAGCACCCACGCAATCGCGTCGTCCGGCAGTTGCCGCGGCTTGCCCGCCCTGGGCAATTCGCCCAGCGCTGCGTCCAGACCGAATTCCAGGCACTTCCGGATGCACAGCACCACCGTGCCACGGCTCACGTGATGGCGCCGCGCGATCGTTTCGTCACTTCGCCCCGACCGTGAATCCAACAGGATCGCCGCCCGCAGAGTACGCCGTTTCTCTTCCGTTCGAGACTTGCGGATGGACTCCAGCTTGCGCTCTTCCGGTGCGGTGAACTGCAAGACGGTGCGCTTCCTCGGGAAGGGCATGCCGCATTCAAACATAACCGGGACAAAATGTATAGTTACTTAGAGAACGCTTATCTCGGCTACGGCGACCGTTTTGAGCGATCCCGGATTCTGGCCGAGGGCAGCGGGGCTGGCGATGGCAAACGCCAGGACGAAACCGGCGACGCCGCGGAATGTCCAAATCCGTTTGCCAGGATTCACGGGATCTTCCC
>JBGPJK010000442.1:0-3829 GCA_041485425.1 Terriglobia bacterium
CTCCAAGATCTGCCCCACCCGGGCGGATGAAGGCATTGCGCGAGGCGGCTTCGTTGTCCTGGGCGCAGACCGAGTCTATTTCGTTCTCAACCTCTCCAAGGGCGATAGCTGGCGGGCCATCTCCTATGACTTTGCGCGCTTCCTGCTGAATTACAACTACCCGCCGACTCAGGCGTGGTTTGACCAGGGATTCGCTGAGTATTTCTCCACCTTGCGCCTGGACAACACAAAGGCCCAGATCGGCGATCCGCGGGATCCGCCTCCGGGGCCAGGGACCGCTCGGCCCAAGTCACTTGTGGACCTACTAGACGCAGCCGAGTGGCAAACCATTCCACAGATGTTCACCGCTTCGCCGGACGCTTCTCACGCTGCCGAGGCCACACACCCTACACTGTTCGACGCCCAGACCTGGATCGTGATGCACTACCTGATCAATAACAACAAGCTGCCGGAGACCGGCACTTATTTCGGGCTGGTGCAAATCGAGAAGCTGCCGGTCGAAGAAGCCATTCAAAAGGCGTATGGAGTGAGCCCGGCACAGTTCGGACAGGCCGTGAAAGACTACTTTCACTCACTGACTTCGTCGCCCCAGAAGCAACCCGCCGGAAAATCAGACGCGGCCGCTGCCAATCCGCTCATTCAATCCCTCACTCCTGCCGCGGGGGACGTCATCGGGACCAGCCCTCACGAAGTTCTGGCATTTTACGCCCAGGCGCTGCTGGCAGAAATGAGCCTGCGGTTGCCCGAGCACCGCGAGTCGGCGCGGCAGGAACTTGAGTCACTGGTGAGTGATGCCCGGACCGAGACCACCATCGCTCACCGCGCTTTGGGCTGGGACCACATGGAGAAGAAGGAGTCCGAGCAAGCCCGCGAGGAGTTCGACAAGGCGATTGAACTGGACCCCAAGGATCCGTGGCCGTACTACTACCTGGCCTTGACGAAGTATCAGGAATTCCAGAGCGGTGTGCATGAGGTTAGGGGTCTGGCGAACATGATGCCGGAACTGCACTCGGTGCTCGAGTGGAAACCCGAATTCGCCGAGGCCTACCACATGCTGGGTTGGGCGCAGCGCGAAGGCGGTGGTGTTCACGCAGCGACGGATTCCATTCGCGCCGCCATGCAGCTCAACCCTCGGGACCAGAGTTATCTGCTGGAAATGGCTCGAGTCTATCTCGCAGGGAAGAATTGGGACGCGGCCACCGCGCTGCTGGAGCGCCTTGCCGCCGGCCCGGATGCGCAACTGGCAAGCGCAGCGCGCGGGTATTTGAAGGACCTTCCCATGTTGCGGAAATATGGCGTAGCGGCGCAGCCGGGAGCGGCAACCCAGCCGGAGGGGAAGCCGGCGACAGCTAGCGCTTCGACTCCGACCCACACCAGTCCGCAAACAGATGCAAAGAAGATACCCAAGCCGACGGCGGAGGCCGACGACGAGAACTCGGACGAATCTCCGGCTCAGCCGCAGATCGACAAACGGCCGATTCAATACCTCAAAGCCAGGCTGATCTCGGTGGATTGCTCGCAGCCTCCGGCAGCGGTCCTGACCGTTTCGTCGGGCGGGAAAACCCTGAAGTTGCGGGTGCCGGACTACAAGTCGCTCTCTCTAGTCGGAGAAGACCAGTTCTCCTGCGATTGGAGGGACCGCACCGTCTCGGTGAACTACAAAGCAGGAGGGAAGGCCGACGGCGACCTGGTGTCGCTGGAGATGCGCTAGATTTCTCCGCGCCTCTGCGGATGTTCTCGGCGATCTCTGCGACTTAGGGTTTAGCGTTGCGCTCTTACGCTGCCGCCGCGTGATCGCCGTGGTTGCCGAACGCCCCAGACAATGCGCGCAATGCCATCGGAGTGGCGAACATCGCAACCGTGAAGATTAGATCGCCCGCGAGCGCATGACGAAAAAATGGCAGGCCCGCCGCGTAAGACATCATCACACCGCTCAGGTTCTTCGGATACATATCCAGCCAGGCCCAGGCTGCCAGATTGGTCAGCAGAAAAAACGAAACGGAGCTGGCGAGCGCCGCGCCTATCACCGGTACCAGCTTGGTCTTAGCGCCCAGCCTTGTGCCCAGCCAGAGAACTGCGGCATACCACGCGAAGGTCACATAATGGTCCCACGAGAAAGGATACGAGTAGACCCACTTGGTGAGAACCACGTCCGAAGCGGCCAGCAGCACGAACGGGATCCAGAGCTGGCGGCGTGATCCGCGGGCTCCGAAGAACAACAGCGACCCGACCACCGGAGTAAACATCCAGGGATGGGGCATGAACCGGACCGCGACGGCGAGCAGCACGAACAAGTAGGCCAGCATGATCGATCACCTCGATGATCTCAAACTCAATAATCTCAAACAAGATTGTGGCCTGTGAGGGCTGCGGCGTCAAGTCAAAGGATTGTCACGTCCACGTCTTGAATCGCAGAGATCGCTGAGAACATCCGCAAAGCACGCGGAGAGAACCGAATCTTACGGCGCCCGGCTTTGTCCCGTGTTTCCTGACGAGGTGCCGCCCCTGCGCAAGCCAAAGTTCTCTCCGACCACGTTCAAGTTGCGATCGAGTTCGACGCTTGCCGAAAGCACGTTTCGACCCGGGCGCCCGGGCTGCTGAAAGCGCAGATCCTTGAAGCGAACCACGTAACCCTGCTCTCCCGGAGTGAGCGGCTCGGTTTCTGTGATGGGGTACTGCGCCCAGTCGAGATAGACGCGTCCGAGGTAGGATCGCTTGGCTGCGAGCGTCGCCGGAGTTTCCTCGGGCTTGTAGAGAATCTGCATTTCCCCATCGGGATCGACCTCGGGAGCCGTTGAATCCACCATCATTGTGGCGTAGAAGTTTCGGGTTTCAATCACGCCGACCCATCGCAGTGGACTCCACCACAAAGGGAAGGCCGAGGCACGGATTGGATCGGCGCTCTCATAGGTGCGGGCTTCGAGCGCATTCACCGCGCGCCGGTGTTCGTAATCCCGCACTCCCCACAGCGCAACCACGCCAATCAACGCCAGAGTTGCACCCCAGCGGCCTGCGGGCTGCTTGCGGCGCACGCCGATCTCCCGATCGATGAAGGAGAAGAAAACGGGCAGCACCAATCCGCCGGTCAGCAGAACCCACATGATCGGTTCGACAATAAACACGATGTCCCACGAATACCATTTCTCGGAGAATGGCCAGAACGGGCGCACGCCGTAGTTATTCGTGAAGTCGAGCAGAACATGGCTCAGCCCCGCGAGACAAGCAAACCCAAACAGCAATCCCCAGCGCGGGGGCAAATTCGGGTCCTTCACCTTTCGTCCGCGCAGTCGCCAAATCACGTACATGAAGCCGACCACTACCGCCGATACTAGTACGACTCCCAGGAGAGAATGAGTAAAGCCGCGATGATGAGCGAAGCCAAAAGCCGGGCCCTTAATTCGGCCGAATACGTCCAGATCTGCCGCTTCGGCAGCCAGCGTCACCGTAGCCGTGGCCAGTGCCGACTTGCGATTCAGTCCGGCTCGTCCCATGCAGGCGCCGGTCAGAAAGTGGGTAATGGGTTCCAAAGTTCGCGAAGGCCTTGTTTTTGATCCAAGTTAGAGAGAATACATTACTCTGTCGTTGGGTGGCGGCTGGGCGACTTTGTGGGCAATCTTTTCGATCATCTGATTTTGCGTTTCGCAAGGATCGCGAGGTAAGTACCCCCCTCCCCCCTGATCTTTTGGAATGATGGGGTTACGGCCAGACCACCACCAAAATCTTTGAGGAATAAGGACTTATGCGTAAAATATTCCGGAATAAGGAGTTAGCTCGTCTCAAGTTCCAAAACGGTCCGTCCCCGATAAGCGGTTCAAGAGTTGAAATTGTC
>JBGPJK010000443.1:0-3819 GCA_041485425.1 Terriglobia bacterium
ATCACTTCCTGTACCTTCATCGCCCGCTCCACTGCGGCCTGCGTGTAAGAGAACATGCCCTGCATGGTCTCCTACCCTCGCCGCCTGAAAGCGGACACTTCACTTGCTTAATCAACCGGACATATCATGTGCTAACGACACAGCGGGCTCAGGATGACGCCTGTATGGCGGTGCCGTGCTAAACTGCAGCACCCCGTAAACTTCCATTCCCTCGCTTTTCCACATTTAATTCGCGGGCACAGGGCACAAACCTCCCGGTTTGTTATAATCACCCGTTTTCGTGTTCAGCGTCACAATCATCTGTGAGCACTTAACCAGGCCACCCAACGCTGCATGAACCGGGGACCCCCGCGCATGGTTCCCGCTGCACGGAAAAGTTTCGCTCGATGCAGATCTTTCATCGCAGTACGAACACCATCTCGCGGGCAACGATTTTTGGCGCCGTTTTCGTGGTGGCGGCGTTGTTCTGGGTAGCAGCGACCGTGCAGCGCTCGCCCTACGTAACCTATGCCGGAGTGGCCCGGCCTCAACCTGCGCCCTTCAGTCACCAGCACCACGTGGCCGGGCTGGGGATTGATTGCCGCTACTGCCACACTTCAGTGGAGACCTCGAGCTTTGCCGGCATTCCGCCCACCCGCACCTGCATGAACTGCCACTCCCAGATCTGGGCCAACGCCCAGATGCTGGAGCCGGTCCGCGAGAGCTACCGCAGCGGCAAGTCGCTGGTCTGGAACCGGGTGAATGACCTGCCGGATTTTGTTTATTTCAATCACAGCATTCATATCAATAAAGGCGTGGGCTGCAACACCTGCCACGGGCCCGTGGACCGCATGCCCTTGATGTATAACTACGCTTCTCTGCAGATGGAGTGGTGCCTGGAATGCCACCGCGCGCCGGAGAAATTTCTGCGTCCGCGCGACCAGGTGTTCAACATGCGTTACGAGGAGCCCTCGGGAAGCAAGCCCCTGGCGCTCGATGGGAAAACCTATACCGATCAGTTGTCGCTGGGAATCGACCTGGTGAAGAAATACAAATTGCGCACAGTCACCGACATTACGAGTTGTTCGACGTGTCATCGGTAGCGGAGGACGATGGAGGACGGGCGTCGCGCCCGTCCAGCCGGGCGGGGACGCCCGGCCTCCATCAGCAAAGATTAAAGATGAAGATGGAAGCACAGAACGGCCAGCCGCAGCGCGAGGATGTTTGTCCGGGCAAGAAGCACGGGCTTGACCTGGAAACGGCTCGCGAGCGCATCGCTCAGACCGACGGGCCCGAGTACTGGCGCAGCCTCGAGGAACTCGCCGGCAGCGCGGAATTTCGCGAGATGATGCACCGCGAATTTCCCAAGGGCGCCTCGGAGTGGCTGGATTCGGCCTCCCGCCGCGGCTTCCTCAAGCTCATGGGCGCGTCGCTGGCGCTGGCCGGCATGACCGCCTGCACCAAGCAACCGCTCGAACCCATCGTGCCTTATGTGCGGCAGCCAGAAGAAGTCATTCCCGGGCGGCCGCTGTTTTTCGCGACCGCGTTCACTCTGAGCGGATACGCCTCGCCGGTACTGGTCGAAAGCCACATGTACCGGCCGACCAAGATTGAAGGGAACGATCTGCATCCCGCGAGCCTCGGCGGGACCGATGTGTTCGCCCAGGCCTCCATGCTGGAGATGTACGATCCGGACCGCTCCCAGACCATTAACCACCTCGGCGATGTGCGTACCTGGGCCGGATTCATCGAGGCGGTTCGCGGACCTTTGACGGTGCAGAAGGCACTGCAAGGTGCGGGTATCAGGATCCTGACCCAGACCATTTCTTCGCCCACGCTGGCCGACCAGTTGCGCGGCTTTCTGAAGATTTATCCGCAGGCCAAGTGGCATGTGTACGAGCCGATCAATCGCGACAACGTGTACGCGGGCGCGCAGATGGCCTTCGGTCAGCCGGTGGAGACGCAATACCGGCTGGAAAATGCGGACGTAATCGTTTCGCTCGACGCCGACTTCCTGTATGCGGGATTCCCGGGGTCCACCCGTTACATTCGAGACTTTGCCAAACGCCGCAATCCCGACGGAAGCATGAACCGGCTGTACGTGATCGAGAGCTCGGCGAGTTCGACGGGAGCGAAGGCGGATCACCGGTTGCCCTTGCGGGCAACAAGTTTCGACGGTCTTGTGCGTTTCCTTGCCTCGTGTGTCGGAGTTTATGGGCAGGACGCTGGGACATGGATGGACCCTTGGGACTTTGGGGCAAAGGTAGCCGACGATCTCATGGCTCACCAAGGGTCTTGTGTGGTCATTCCCGGTGATCACCAGTCTCCCGCGGTTCACGCTCTTGCCCACGCGATGAACGCAAAGCTGGGCAACATCGGCAAGACGGTCTTGTACACCGATCCGGTGGATGCCAACCCGATCAACCAGACCGAGTCCCTTAAGGGTCTGGTGGCGGACATGCGTGGCGGCAAAGTAGACATGCTTTTCATCCTCGGGGGCAATCCCGCCTACGATGCACCTGCGGATTTCGGTTTCGCCGATGCGCTCAAGAACACGAATATCCCCATACGCGTGCATTTGGGTCTCTACCAGAACGAGACCGCAGAACTTTGCCAGTGGCATGTGAACGAGGCGCACTACCTCGAAGCCTGGAGTGATGCCCGCGCGTATGACGGCGCGGTCAGCATCGTGCAGCCACTGATCGCACCGCTCTACGGCGGAAAGAGCGCGAACGAATTCGTGGCCGCCCTCTCCGGGCAAGCGTCCGCCTCCGGTCACGACATTGTTCAGGCTTACTGGCAGAAGCAGCATCTCGGCTCCGACTTCGAAGCCTTCTGGCGGAAGTCCCTGCATGATGGATGGGTTGAAGGCACCGCGTTCCAGCCGAAGCAGGTTTCCCTGAAGGCGGGCAAGTTCCCGGAGTCCATCGCTCCCGACCAGAATGCGGTCGAGCTCAACTTCCGCCGCGATCCCTCCATCTACGACGGCCGCTTCGCCAACAACGGGTGGTTGCAGGAAGTGCCCAATCCCATGACCAAGATGACCTGGGACAACCCGGTGATGATTGGTCCGGCCATGGCGGAGCGCTTGCAACTGAAGAGCGAGGACGTGATCGAACTGGAGTTGAATGGCAAGAAGCTTACGGCTCCAGTCTGGGTGCAGGCGGGACATCCCGACAATTCGGTTACTGCATTCCTGGGCTACGGCCGCCGCCGCGCCGGCCGGGTTGGCACGGGTGCGGGCTTTGACATGTATCCCTTGCGCTACAGCGCGACCCCGTGGCTTGCCTCGGGCGTTGTCATCCGCAAAACCGGTGACACCTACAAGCTGGCGACCACCCAGGGCTATCAGACCATGGAAACACCAGTGGGCGCGCGTCCGCTGGTGCGCGCCGCTTCCCTGGAGGAATACAAGAAGGAGCCGAACTTCGCGCAAGAGGAAGAGCCGGCGCACGGTCTGACGCTCTATCCCGACTACCCCTACAAGAGCGAAGCCTACGCCTGGGGCATGGCCATTGACCTGAACGCCTGCGTGGGCTGCAACAACTGCATCGTCGCCTGCCAGTCAGAAAACAACATCGCGGTGGTCGGCAAGGAGCAGGTCGTCCTCGGCCGCCACATGCACTGGCTGCGCGTGGATGCCTACTACCAAGGCGACCGCAACAATCCGAAGGCGTACTTCCAGCCCATACCCTGCATGCATTGCGAGAACGCGCCCTGCGAAGTAGTTTGCCCGGTGGGCGCGACCGTGCACAGCACGGAAGGCTTGAACGATATGGTCTACAACCGCTGCGTGGGCACGCGCTACTGCTCGAACAACTGTCCGTACAAGGTGCGCCG
>JBGPJK010000444.1:0-3797 GCA_041485425.1 Terriglobia bacterium
AGCGCCGACAGCCTGCCCTGAGCGTAGTCGAAGGGTCTCGCCGGCTAAGCTTGGCCACGGATCAGCGCAGATGAACACGGATAAAACCTGATCCGTGTAAGTCCGCGTGAATCCGTGGCCAGAATTTGTTGGGTTTTAGATTCGTTCAAGGGAGAATTCAAATTGCAGTTCGAAGTGAACGGTCAAATATATTTTCTGAGTTTTCTGGAAGACGAAAACCGCTGGTACGTGTTCGCGCCCACGGCAAAGGGAGTGCATCGCATCCCCGTGTACGTGGACGCGGACAAGCATGAGCGGGTAGGGATGATGGAAATGGGGAAGCAAGGCACCCTCAGTTGAGGTGGGCCGAAGATGAAATATGCTGCCTGTCGGATGAGAACGAGGTTTGTTCACGCTGAGTGCGGAATGCCGGGTGCTGATTGCTTGACTCATGGCGACCTCTACTAAGAAGGATTACTACGAAGTCCTGGGCGTGAAGAAATCCGCCTCCGCGGAGGAGATCCGCAAGGCTTTCCGGAAGCTTGCCCGCAAGTACCATCCCGACGTCAATCCCGGCGACAAGGTAGCAGAGGAAAAGTTCAAAGTCCTGTCGGAGGCCAACGACGTCCTTAGCGATTCCAAGAAGCGCAAGATTTACGACCAGTTGGGTTTCTACTCCGACAACATCGACCCCGCCGCGGCCGAGGCCTACGCGCGTGCCGGCGGGGGTGCCGGCTTCCCGGGTGGTTTCCCCGGAGGCGTGCCCCACGGTCAGCCGGGCGCCACAGGCCAAAACGTCCACTTTGATTTCGGCGGCTTCGACTTCTCTGATCTGTTCGAGGGTGGCCGCGGCAAGAAGGCTAGCAGCGCCGGCGGCTTTCGTGACATCTTCTCCGGCATCTTCGGTGGACGCGGCGCGGCCGCCCAGGAGGGTCCCGAGCCCGGCTCCGATCTGGAGTATCAGGTCAACGTCCCCTTCTGGACTGCCATCCGGGGTGGCGTCATGCGCCTGAACATCACCCGCCGCGATGCCTGCAACCACTGTGGCGGTCACGGCTACGTCGAGAGCGCAGGCACCTGCCCTGACTGCGGCGGCAAAGGGCAAGTCACCCAAACCGGCGGGCGCATGAAGTTCAACGTCCCCTGTCCCCGCTGCCAGGGCACCGGCCGTAACATTTCAACCTGCCCGAATTGTCATGGCGAGGGCAGCATCGAGCGCACCGAACCCCTCGAGGTCCGCATCAAGGCCGGCACCCGCGATGGCCAGCGCATCCGCATCGCCAGCAAAGGCAACGCCGGGCTGCGCGGCGGCCCCTCCGGCGATCTCTACGTGATCATCCGCACTGGCGACCACCGCGTCTTCCACCGCGAGGGCGATGACATCCATCTCACGGTGCCGGTGACGGCCACCGAAGCCGCCCTGGGCGCAAAAATCGAGGTTCCCACCATCGACGGCCGTACCTTGCTCAAAATCCCACCCGGGACCCAATCCGGCCAGAAGCTGCGGCTGCGGGAAAAGGGCGTACCCTCGGCAACCAAAGATGGCGTCCGCGGAGATGAAATCGTCGAAGTCAAGATCACCGTCCCCATGCCCCACGATGAAAAGACCAAGGAACTCCTGCGCGAACTCGCCCGCTTGAACCCCGAGGACCCTCGCGCCGAGCTCTGGAGGAACGTCTAAGAAGACCATTCACCACAAAGGACACGAAGGTTCACAAAGGAATCCTTCGTGGGCTTTCGTGTCCTTTGTGGTAAAGGATAGGTTCATTACCTCCGTACCAGCCCGCTCGACAAAAAAATCCCGAATTTTTCCCACAGCGCATCCAATTTGCCGTATTCTGCGACTGCGAACTAACTCCACCGAATCCTCGGAATCGCGGTACACCGAGAGCCCCGCAACAAGGGAGACAGGGTGGTGAGAGTGAGTCGCCCGAGGAGGAAGCCATAGAAATTGGCGACAGCTACCGCGCACACCCAGCCTGAGCAGCATCCGTTTGCAATCCCCTCCAGGAAAAAATCCGTTCGTCTGACCCTGTGGCCCCTGGTCGCCGCCACCTTCTTCATGGTGTCCGGTGGCACCTACGGTATCGAAGACATCGTGCACGGCGCCGGCTACGGACGCGCCATCCTGTTTCTGGTGCTGACCCCGATTCTGTGGAGCCTTCCCACCGCCTTCATGATCGGCGAACTCTCCAGCGCCCTGCCCCACGAGGGCGGCTACTACGCCTGGGTGCGGCGCGCCATGGGCAACTTCTGGGGATTCCAGGAAGCCTGGCTCTCGCTGGTGGCCTCGATTTTCGACATGGCGATTTACCCGACTCTGTTCGTGCTCTACCTGACCCGCATGTTCCCCTGGTTCGCCGAAGGCCATCGCGGCGTGACGGTCGGGCTGGCCGTGGTCATCGTTTGCGCCCTGCTGAATATCGCCGGCGTGAAGGTGGTCTCCACGACGTCGCTCTGGCTCTTCTTCCTGCTTTTGGCGCCGTTCGCGGCGATGGTGGTGCTCTCGCCTTTCAAGTATGGCGCGCTGCTTCACGCCGTGACGACGCCCACCACCTCCTCGGTGGACCTGATCGGCGGCCTGCTCATCGCCATGTGGAACTACATGGGATGGGACAACGCCTCCACCATCGCCACCGAAGTAGAGCGCCCGCAGCGCACCTATCCGCGCGCCATGCTGGCCGCCGTGGTCATCGTCGCCCTCTGCTACATCGTGCCCGTGGCCGCCCTCTGGATGACCGGACTACCGCCCAACGCCTGGGAAACCGGTTCCTGGGCTGACATCGCGGGACTGTTGGGCGGGCCGCTGCTGCGCATTGGCTTGGTTCTGGGCGGCATGATCAGCGCCTTCGGCATGTTCAACGCCCTGGTGATGAGCTACTCCCGCCTGCCCTTGGCGATGGCCCAGGACGGCATGCTGCCGAGCATCTTTGGCAAACTGCATCCCCGCACCCGCGCCCCCTGGGTCGCGATCGGGGTCTGCGCTATCGGATGGGCCTGCTGCCTCGGCCTGGGCTTCGCCCGCCTGGTCACGATCGACATCCTGCTCTACGGCGCCAGCCTGATGTTGGAATTCGTCGCCCTGGTTGTCCTGCGCATCCGCGAACCCGAACTGCCGCGCGCCTTCCGCGTGCCGGGAGGAATGTTCGGAGCCGTTGCCGCTGGCGTGACTCCCATGCTGCTGCTTGGCTTTTCCGTGGTCCGCAGCGAAACCGAGCAGGTCCTCGGCATGAGTGCCTTCGCCTTCGGCATGTGGCTGATCGCCGCTGGCGTGTTTTTGTACTTTGTGAACGTGGCGCTGAAACCCGCAGGCTGGGCCCGGCCGGCAGAAAAGCCTGAAGCCGCGGCATAATCGTTAATCTCCCCTGTAGAGACGCAGCTTGCTGCGTCTCTTCTTGTTTTTGGGCTACTATGCGGCGTTCGTGCGCGAGGCCTACGCCGTCGGCTGCCAGAAGCATCTGGAAACTCGACCGCGGCGGCCCCGCTCCAATTCTGTCTAGCCAGTGGAATTTCATCGCTGATGTAAAGTAGAGAGAGGAATAGGCACGCCTGAGAGGGAACTTTTGACTAAGCGACGGTCTAAAGGCGCTTACATGTTGAGCCGGTTTGCGGGCGTGAGCGTAGCGGGAGCCCGCAGGCGAAATCCCGAGCGTAGCGAGGGAACTCGTGACTAAACGACGGTCTAAAGGCGCTTACATGATCTCGGCGGTGGCCGAGATGTACGGCATCCACCCGCAGACCTTGCGTCTCTACGAACGGGAGGGCCTGCTCAAGCCTTCCCGCACCGAAGGCAACACGCGCCTCTACACCGACGAAGA
>JBGPJK010000445.1:0-3786 GCA_041485425.1 Terriglobia bacterium
AAGGGGAGCACGAATGCCGCCAGGAAAGGCGGCATGGCCGGCCAGAGGCCCGCTCCACGGGGGATGCCCGCGGTTTCCGAATCACGATTTGATGGCAATCACTCGCATCGCGTCCCAAAGGTTGATGGGGAGTCCCCACATGTTCAAAGCGGAGAATGGGCGAGGCTTCAGCCCGGCAAGGCGCTGAAGCTGATAGGCGAACAGCGACAACGGCACGCGTTTCCAAGGGTGGGACAGTTCGACTACCCGCAACCCTGCCGCCTCCAGCATCAGTGTCATGGATCGCGGAGTGAAGAAGGATAGGTGCTGCGGCGGGGTCATCAGCCGCCACCTCGGACCCATCACGCGGGCTAACAGAGATCCCCAATCACCCGTGGTTAACAGGAGTACGCCGCCGGGATTGAGTCGATTAGCAATCAGCCTCACGGCTTCGTGCGGTTCGGGTATGTGCTCGATCACGTCTAGCCCCACGGCGGCATCATAGGGCCCTCTCAAAGTGGCGGAGCCCACAACTCCTCGCGCCACGTTCAACCCTCGCGATCGACAGAAGCGCACCGCCTCGGCGCACAGCTCGATTCCCTCCACTCGCTCAAAAAACGGCGCGGCTTCCATCAGGAAGAACCCGTAGGCGCATCCGAACTCCAACAAAGTGCCTTTGCCATGGGAAAGCGCCAGCTGGTGGGTCACTGTTCGGCGGAACTCCAGGTGCAAGACTTCCTCCGAGCCTGTGTAATCGGCATACCCGTCGTCGACATCGCCCTTAAAGTAGGCTTCCGAGTAATACTTCTCAAGATCGAAATCCTTATCTAGTGTCGTTCGGCCCAGGCCGCAAGAGGAACAGCGGGATATGGGGAAGGACCGCGCCGTGTATACGGTTTGAATGGCAGCACTCCCGCAGCAGATGCAGTTTTGCGAGTATGCCTCGGCAATGATTGGCACCCGTCCCCCGCGAACATTAGATCTATTCACGGCGATATTGGATGACGACATAGTCGTTCATGGGATGAACTTCGGCGCGGAATCCGAGCTGTTCCATATGGCTCGACATCCAGGAGCCCAAAGGAGAATCTGAAGCTGCCAGCAGAAACAAGCGCTGACCCGGCCGGTAAGCGGAGAAATCGGTCTGGCGTATGAATTCTTGAACGGGCTCTCCGAACTGGTAGGGAAGGGGGATCGCCCGGTTGGGGATCGGGTAGGCCGTCAAGGGCGCATACAGCGGACTGGAGCTGGGATCCTGCGTCTTCCAGTTCAGCCAGGCGGAATCCATCACTCCACTGGCGACAAACAGCGGCGGAGCCGCTCCATCAGACTGCGACGCGATCAGGTGCAACGGCTCGCGCCAGCTGGACGGAGAATCCCGAAAGATTAGCAAGAGGTTGCCGGGATGAAGCACCGTGCCCGCGAAAATCCCCAGCAGTATCAGGAAGCGCCACTCCCGCCGCTCCAGGCCGGACACAACCCAAACCACAAATAAGACGAAGGCGGGGAAGGCGAACAGCAGGTAGCGAGTGGCAAAGACGCTCTGGTCAGTCAGCCGCGCCACCAGGAAAAAAACCACCGGCCCCAGGGTCATCCAGGTCGCGAGCAGGAACACGAACTCCGGCCGCAAAGGCGTCCCCCGCCACCGCAGATTTCGCGCGGATACCAACAGCAACACCAATCCCAGTCCCATCGCCAGCAGCACCGCGGGAGGAAAGCAGGCCTGCGCCAACTGGCTGATGGTCGGCCGCACAGCGTGGGCGAAGCTCCCCGTTTGCCTTGCGGAAGAGCGCAAGACTCCGAGGAGTGGGAACATGCTCGCCGGGAGCACGATCGCGGCCGCTAACGGCAGACCCAACCCTACCCTTCGGCCGCACATACGGCAGCACAGGAGATAAGCGGCTTGAATGAAAAAAACGAACCCGAACAAGTAATGGAAATGCAGCGTCAGCACCGACGAGATCAGGTACTTTGCCGCGGTCCTCTTGTCCGCGGATTCTTGCCACTCGAGCAAATACCGGAAGGACGCAAGCGACGCCGCCAGCGCCAGCGGATAGGGCCGCGCGGAAGTGCCGAACTGGACGATCTCGGGCGCGCAGACGAAGGGTACGATGGCGAGCCACCCGGCGCGGGGGGCAATCACCAGCTCCGCCACCCGCTTCAGCTGCCACGCCGCGGCCGCGATCGCCAGTACCGATGGAATGCGCAGCAACGGCTCTTTCCAGAACCCCGTCGACACGAAAAAGGACTCGATCACGCTATACGGAATCGACTGTCCGGGCCAAGTTCCGGTGCGGCTAATGGCTTCCCGCCAACCCTTGCAGGCCATCCAGAAGGTTCCCGCTTCGTCGGTCCAGAAGCCCCAGTGCAGCCGCGGCAGCCACGCCACCAGAAACACCAACGCGCACAGGGCCAGGATGCGAAGCGGCACATCGCGTGAGGGCTCCGCGCCGTGGCTTGGCTCGGTCAAGACCTTCGGCATAACCGTGGCTTCCATCACGCCTGCCGATCGGGTCCCTGGGCTCCTAGCAATGCCACTTGGCGGGCTACTTGCGTCAGCTTCTCTTCCACGGTCCGGTTCTTCTTGTAGAGCTTGAGAAACACGGCGATGCTTGCCAGGCAAAACAAGTACAGCAGCAGATCCGATCCGCGGCCGACTCCGACGCTACGGGCGATCCGCGTGGTCAAGTCCGGGTTGATCACGAAGAGCACGCCCATCCCCAGCAATCCCAAGACTGCCAGCCGGGAAGCCAGCCGCGAGGATAGCGTGGTGAGATAGATCCCCCCAATCAACAGCAGCAGTGCGACCAGAATCGCCTGAATGGGGATCATCTAGAGCACTTTCCTTAACAACACGTCAATCAGGATGTTCAAGCTGTTCGACGCCGCTTGCCCCTTGGCCCGGGAATAGTCGGTATAGCGGATGGCCACCGATACCTCGCGCAGCCGCAGCCGTCCGCGCCGGACTTCGTCCAGAAATTCGGTGGCGTGAGCGAAACCATTTTCGTGGAAGCGGATTTTCATGGCCGCGGCGCGCGATAGCGCCCGGAATCCATTGTGGGCGTCGGAAAGCCACATGTTCGTCAGAATGCCCGAGATGACCACTGCTGCCCTCAGCAGCATCCTTCGGCCGTGTGGAATTAACTTACTGTTCTCCGCGTCCAGAAACCGGGAGCCCACGGCGACGTCGCACGTTCCGTTCCGGACGGGTTCCAGCAGGTAGGAAATCCGGTCGGGCGGATGTTGCCCATCCGCGTCGAAGTGGACCAAATACTCCGCTCCTTGAGCCAGCGCATAGTCCATTCCGGTTTGCAGCGCCGCTCCTTGACCCAGGTTGATGGGGTGCCGCAGATAGTGGACCGGCATGCCTCTCAGAATGCCGGGGGTTCCGTCGGAGGATGCGTCGTCCACCACTACGATGGAATAACCGTAGGGCAGCAGGCTGCGGATGGTGGAAGCCAGAACAGGGCCTTCGTTGTAGGTGGGTATCACCAGGAAGACGCGCGACTGGACGCAGTCCGGCGAAGGGTGCCCCATACATGGTCATCGGATGGAGCGACGGAAATCTTTAGCTGAACCTCTTGCTGGGCGGCGCGGTTCTCCAGGGCAAGCACCCAACGCCCCCCGCATCATCGGGGCTTGAATACGACATCGTGGTTGTCGCCAACCCGGCTGGCAACCATGAAGCCGACGGTTCCTGAAGGCTCTTTGAGTTGCCACTCGTGCCCGTGTTTTCCTTCAGTTACCGTTTCCCGGCACGCATAACCGAAAGGTCGAAGGTTCAAATCCTTTCCCCGCAACCATCCG
>JBGPJK010000446.1:0-3781 GCA_041485425.1 Terriglobia bacterium
CCAGGATGGGGTCGACTTCCTGGTGATGGAATACCTCGAAGGCGAAACCCTGGCCGCACGCCTGGCGCGCAAGCCGCTGACGCCGGAGGAAACCCTGCGCATCGGAATCGAAGTCGCCGACGCCCTGGACAAGGCGCACCGCAGCGGCATCGTGCACCGCGACCTGAAGCCGGGCAACGTGATGCTGACCAAGGGCGGGGCCAAGCTGATGGACTTTGGGCTCGCCAAGTTGCAGGCGTTCGCAGGCGGTGGGCAGTCTGCCTCACCGGCGTTCTCGGCAGTGGCCACCATGCCGAATATGGCCTCGCCGGTGACCGTAGCCGGAACGGTGGTAGGCACGGTGCAGTACATGAGTCCGGAGCAGATTCAGGGCAAAGAAGCCGATGCCCGCAGCGACATCTTCGCCTTTGGAGCCATGCTGTACGAGATGCTCACCGGCAAGCGCGCCTTCGAAGGCAAGAGCCAGCTTTCGGTGGCGAGCGCAGTCTTGGAGAAGGAGCCGGAGCCTATCTCGGCAATCCAGCCGCTGACCCCTCCCGCGCTGGAGCACCTGGTGCGGACCTGCCTGGCGAAAGAGCCGGACCAGCGTTTTCAGAGCGCGCACGACCTGAAACTGCAATTGCAGTGGATTACGGTCGGAGGCAGCCAGGCCGGAGCCCCGGCAGTGTTGGTCTCACAACGCAAGAATCGGCGGAAGCTCCTGGCGGCTGCGATGGTCGTGGGATGGCTGTTGGCTGTGGCCGCGGTGGTCCTCGCCGCGATGTATGCCAGCCGGCTGACTTCGGCGCAGCAACTGGTGCGCGCCCAGATCGAAAAACCGCCAGGCTTTGATTTCGCATTTACCTTTGTCGGGGCGCCGGTGGTGTCGCCGGATGGGCAACAGATCGCGTTCGTCGCATCGAAGGACACCAAGAACAGCCTCTTTGTTCAACGGCTAAGTACGGGGAAAGCGGAGCCACTGGCGGGCACAGACGAAGGCATGTTCCCCTTCTGGTCTCCGGACGGGAAGTATCTAGGCTTTTTTGCGAATGGCAAGCTGAGAAAAATCGCAGCTGCCGGCGGACCTGTGCAAGTGCTGTGTGATGCCCCCGAAGGACGCGGCGGCGCCTGGAACGAGCAGGGCACCATCCTGTTCGCGCCGAGAATTTCCGGTCCACTGCAACGGGTGTCCGATGGCGGCGGTACGCCCGAGGATGCGACTCCAGGACGTAAAGACGATAACCAGTTCACCAATCGCAACCCCCACTTCCTGCCCGGTGGAAAACACTTTCTTTTCATACAGCGGGCCGGAAAGGACAGCGTAGGAAGCGTGTATGCTGGATCGCTCGACGGGGGTGAACCAAAACAGATTCTGCCCATCGGATCCAACGTCGCCTATAGCAACGGCTACCTGTTTTACGTGAAGGACGGAACCCTGATGGGGCAGCCGTTTGATGCGGCCGGACTAGGTTTCAAAGGCAAGCCCATCTCGATCGCGGAATCCGTCGAGTACTACAACCCGCGTGACATCGGATACTTTTCCGTATCCCAGAATGTCCTGGTGTATCGCCAGGCCGCCCAGGAGAATCGTGAGTTGGTGTGGTTGGACGCGACGGGCAAGGAATTGGAGCACTGGGGTGAGCCGGCTGCTTACGACGGGGGAACTCTTTCCCCGGGTAGTCGCATGGCAGTCCTGTCCCGTGCCAATCCGGACGGACATGGGAACAGCCTGTGGCTGGCGGACACAGAGCGCAAGACCATCACGCGGCTCACTCCCGATTCGGGGCTGGACCAGAGAGGGGTAGTGTCCTCGGACGGGAAGAGTGTATTGACCACCGCTACCAGCGGCTACCACAGCGTACTGTTACAGCACTCGCTAACCTCTTCCGGGAAGGAAGAAAAGCTGGGAGACGTCAACGGTGCCTTATATGTAGCGGACCGGTCAAGGGATGGGCGATATGTATTGTTCGAACTTCAGGATGCCAAGACCGGCTTCGACATCTATTCCATGGACCTGGCGGGCGATCGCAAGCTGGTGCCGGTGCTCAACAGTCCGTACGCCGAGTACGACCCCAAGCTCTCCCCCGATAACAGGTGGCTAGCGTATAGCTCCGATGAAAATGGGACGCGGGAACTCTACGTAGTGCCCTTTCCCGGGGGCGGTTCCAAGTGGCAAGTCTCCAGTGGCGGGGTTTCCGTATCATCAGCCGGAAATGTGAGTGTGGTGGACTGGTCCCCCGATGGGAAGAGCTTGCACTATCGCCAGGGAGACAAGATTTACACGGTGGAAGTCCGCACCAGTGGGAGCACGCCGGAATTTTCGGCGCCCAAAGAGCTCATGAGCACACCCCCCGACTTGGATATGATTTCCATGATGCCCGACGGTAAGCGCACGCTGGCCATCCGGCCAGTCGGGCAGCACAGTGCGTCCCCTCTGGATCTGGTCCTCAACTGGCAGCACCTGGTGCAGTGAGGCGTCTTTCCCTGGGCGCCGGGTTCTTCAAGCAGACCCTGAGGCCACGTACCAACGTACCTTTTCCGTCTCTATCCCTCGCCCCCCATCCAGTCTAAAGTAGGCTTATGTCGTGTCGCCGTGTTGTCTTCCTGCTTTTGGCCTCGCTGCTCGCGCTGACCCTTAGCTCCGCCGCGCAGCCAGCGGTCACCCCGTCCGCTATCGATAATAATTTCGTGCAGAAACAGTTTGGCCAGACCTGCACCCTGTTAGGCGGGCCGCCGCCGTTCCGGGCTGATCTGAACGGCGATGGCATCGAGGACCTGGTGATCGCCGCCCGCTGCACCAACCCGCTGATGGACGAGGCCGAACACAACTTCAAGGTTCTGGACCCGTATTTTGCGTTTTTCGGATATGGCGATCCCAAGATCTCGACCGAGTTCGTGACCGACGATCCTGACCGCCGCAGCCTGGTGCTGCTGATCATTCACGGCAACGGCCCCGAGGCTTGGCGTTCCAACGCCCCCAAGGCCAAGTTCGTCATCATCAATTTGCCCTTCATTCAGATCCAGGTGAAGAAGTTGATGTTGAAAAAGAAGGCCATGATGGCGATTTACGCCGAAGAAGCGGGCGCTGATCAGATGACTTCGGTCCTGCTTTGGGACGGCAAGAAATACCGGTACCAGCCTCTGGGCTCCAGCCTGGAATAGGTTACTCGTGTGGGGACGGGGCTCGGCCTCGTCCAGGCCGAGCCAAGCTCGGCAATCGTCCCACACCGCCTCCGCTCCCCGTCCCACGCCTCTGTCCGTCCAACCCGCTATAATCGTCCGCCATGGACCTGGAACAGAAGCTGGAAGAGTTGAAGCGGCGTGACCACCTCGCCCAGGAGGGTGGCGGCCCACAGCGCCAGGAGCGGCAGCATAAAGAAGGCAAGATGTCGGCCCGCGAGCGCATCGAGTTCCTGCTCGACGAGGGTACCTTCGAGGAAACCGACAAGCTGGTCACCCACCGCTGCTCGGACTTCGGCATGACCGAGCAGAAGTTTTACGGCGACGGCTTCATTACCGGCTACGGCCGCATCGAGGGCCGGCTGGTCTTTGTCTTCGCCCAGGACTTCACCGTGTTCGGCGGCTCCCTCTCGGAAGCCAACGCCGCCAAAATCGTCAAGATCATGGATCTCGCCGCCAAGATGGGTGCGCCCGTCATCGGCCTGAACGACTCGGGCGGAGCGCGCATCCAGGAAGGCGTGATGTCGCTGGCCGGCTACGCCGACATCTTCCTGCGCAACACGCTCTATAGCGGGGTGGTGCCGCAGATCTCGGCCATCATGGGGCCGTGCGCCGGCGGCGC
>JBGPJK010000447.1:0-3765 GCA_041485425.1 Terriglobia bacterium
ACGTATTCCTGCACCGCAGCTCCCACGTCCCCGACGGTCTTGCCCAGCCTGACCTCTTCAATCGCCTTCTTCAACGAGGTCTCCGTAACGTCGAGCAATTTTTGCAGCTCCGGCGCCAGCGATTTGCCCACAGGCACGGTGATCGCGGAGTCGCCGTAATAGCCGTCCATCACCACGCCGCAGTCGATGGAAACGATGTCGCCAGCTTTCAACACCCGCTTGGGCGACGGGATGCCATGCACAATTTCATCGTTCACCGAAGTGCAGAGCACGCAGGGATAATCGTAGTACCCCTTGAACGCCGGCTTCGCGCCCAGATCTTTCATCTTCTGCTCGGCGGCGCGCTCCAGATCCATCGTAGTCACGCCCGGCGCCACCAGCGAACGGAGTTCATCCAGCACTTCCCGCACGATGTGGCCGCTGCGCCGCATCTTTTCAATCTCCGCCGCCGATTTACATACAATCGCCATTCCCTAGCTGCCGCCCGCCGCAGCCACGCAGTGGCTTTCGATCTGGCGGAACACCTGCTCGCTCACCTCGTCCACCGCCCCATCGCCGTTCACCGAAACCAGGCGGCCCTCGCGCTCGTAATACTCCGCCACCGGCCGGGTCTGCAGGTCGTACGCCTTCAGACGTTCCCGGATCACTTCCTCACGATCATCGTTGCGGATGACCAGCCTGGAGCCGTCCACATCGCATACATCGGCAACGCGGGGTGGCTGGAAATAGACGTTATAGATGTGTCCGTTGGCGAGGCAAGTCCTGCGTCCGATGAGCCGCTGCAGCAATCGATTATAGTCGACGTCTAGGCGGATCACAATTGGCCGGCAGCCGCCGCCGTGCGCATTGTCAAAGAACTCGTGCTCGAAAAACGCGTCGAGCCAGCCCGCTTGGGCCGCCGTTCGCGGAAATCCATCCAGGATGAACCCCCGCTCGCAATCCGCTTCACGCAAACGTCCCGCCACCATGTCGCACACCAGGCTGTCGGGCACCAGTTGGCCACGCCCGATGATGGCCTTGGCCTGCAAACCCAGTTCCGTACCCCGTTGCACGTTGTCCCGCAGGAGGTCTCCGGTCGAGATCTGCGGGATGCCGTAGCGTTCGGCAATCCGCTTGGCCTGCGTGCCCTTGCCCGCTCCTGGCGGCCCCAGCAGGATAATCGGCCCGATGTTGCGCGAGGTTTCGTCCGCCATCGAACTGGCTCTAACTTCGATCCTATTTTCCCTGTAGAGATGCAGCTTGCTGCATCTTTGAGACGTTGCAAGCAACGTCTCTACAGAGCGCCGCTAAGACCACGTTCGGCGCCCTCGAATCCGTCCGCTGCGTGGGGTAAATCCGTCGTAATGGCGCATGATGAGTTGCGCTTCAATCTGCGTGACCGTATCCATGGCCACGCCCACCACGATCAGCAACGACGTGCCCCCGAAATAGAACGTCACCCCGAGACCGTTGGTCATCCACGTGGGCAAGCGCTCAAAGAACGCACCCAGCGCCCCGGGCAGGTGGTTCAGGTGAATGCCCGCGATCATCCACTCCGGAATAAACGAGATGATGATCAGGTACAGCGCGCCTACCAGGGTGATACGGGTCAGGATCTCGTTGATGTGATCCGCAGTACGCTTACCGGGACGGATGCCGGGGACGAACCCGCCGTACTTCCGCATGTTGTCGGCAACCTCGTTGGGGTTGAAGACGATAGACACGTAGAAGTACGCGAAGAAGATGATGCCCACCGCGTACAGGAAGGTGTAAAGCGGCTCACCCCAGCCCAGGGCGTGCATGATGGGCGCGAAGTAGCGGTTGTCCCGCAGCCCGTAACCCATGGTCTGGGGCAAGGTCAGAATCGAAGAAGCAAAGATGACCGGCATCACCCCGCCCGCGTTGACGCGCAGCGGCAGGTGGGTGGACTGGCCTCCCATCACTTTGCGCCCCACCACACGCTTGGCGTACTGCACCGGAATGCGGCGTTCGCTGCGCTCCACGTAGACGATGAACGCCACAATCAGGATCATCAGTCCCACCAGCAGGATCATCGCCGGCGCCGTGAACGCACCCCAGGCGTCGGTGCGAACCTTCTCGACCAAGTCGGCAACGCCGCGCGGCAAGCCCACCACGATACCGGCAAAGATCAGCAACGACATTCCATTGCCCACGCCGCGTTCCGTAATCTGCTCGCCCAGCCACATGATGAAGGCGCTGCCCGTGGTCAGGGTCAGCATGGTCATCAGGGTGAAGCTGACTCCCGGGTTGACCACGAAGTCACCAGACTTCTCCAGGCTGAGGGCGATGCCCAGCGACTGCACCGCGCTCAACATCACCGTCAGATAGCGTGTCCACTGGGTGATCTTCTTGCGCCCCAGTTCGCCTTCCTTCTGCAGCTTGGCCAGCGGCTCATACACCACGGTCAGCAACTGCAGAATGATGGAGGCGGTGATATAGGGCATGATGCCCAGGGCGAAGATCGTCAGCCGCCGCAACTGCCCGCCGGAAAACAGATCTACAAAGCCCAGGAAGGTGCCCTTGTTCTGCTCGAAGAACTGCTGCAGCCTGTCGGCATTGACCCCCGGCGTGGGGATGTGCCCGCCCAGGCGGTACACCGCCAGCAGCCCAAGCGTGAACAGAATGCGCCTGCGCAGGTCCGGAATACGGAACACGTTGGCCAGTTTCTCGAACATTTACTGCAAGACCTCGAACTTGCCGCCGGCCTTGGTGATCTTTTCCTGGGCCGACTTGGAAAATTTGTGAGCGTGCACCGTGAGCGCCGTGGAAAGCTCGCCGTCGCCCAGAATCTTGATGGGAAGTTTGGTGTGGACCACTCCGGCTTTGCGCAGCACTTCGGGCGTGATGGTGCTTTCGCCCAGCGCCGCCAGCTTCTCCAGGTTCACGATGTTGTATTCCTTGCGGAAGATGTTGGTGAACCCGCGCTTGGGCATGCGGCGGTGCAGCGGCATCTGGCCGCCTTCAAAGCCGCGCATCATGCGCGAACCACTGCGCGAGCGCTGGCCCTTGTGTCCCCGGGTCGAAGTCTTGCCCATGCCCGACCCCATGCCCCGGCCGACGCGCTTCTTGTTCTCGGATGCCTTCTTCGGTGCTCGAATGTTCGAAAGATTCATGTCTTTTCCCATGTTTCAAGGTTTCAACGTTTCAAGGTTTCAAGGAACAATCGCTCCCGGCACCTTTGCAACCTTGAAGCCTCTGAAACTTTGAAACCTTTCCTACTGCACGATCTCCACCAGGTGCGGGACCTTGGCCACCATCCCGCGAATGGCGGGCGTGTCCGGACGCTCGATCACCTGGTTCAGCCGGGTGAATCCCAGGCCTTTCACTACCCGCTTCTGTTTTACCGGCGCACAAATGGCGGAACGCACCCACTTGAGGT
Source organism: Terriglobia bacterium (assembly GCA_041485425.1). Lineage (GTDB taxonomy): Bacteria > Acidobacteriota > Terriglobia > Terriglobales > Acidobacteriaceae > JAIQET01. Next base: position 3,380 of record JBGPJK010000447.1, read on the forward strand.
GGATCTTGCCGCCACTGCTTTTTTCCAATGTCTTGCGGGCCATTAGTGCAACTCCTCGGCAGACTTGCCGCGCATGGCGGCAACGTCATTCCGGTTCTTCAGTTGCTTCAGCGCATCAAACGTCGCCTTGATGACGTTATGCGGGTTGGTGGTGCCAATCGACTTGGTGAGCACGTTCTGAATGCCCGCCGATGTCATGACCGCGCGCACCGCGCCGCCGGCAATCACGCCCGTGCCCTCCGGTGCAGGTTTCAGCAACACTCTCCCCGCGCCGTAGCGCCCCAGCACCAGGTGCGGGATGGTGGTCTGCGTCAGGTTGACTCGGACCAGGTTCTTCTTCGCCGACTCAATCCCCTTGCGGATGGCCTGCGGCACTTCCTTCGCCT
>JBGPJK010000448.1:0-3749 GCA_041485425.1 Terriglobia bacterium
AGTCACCGCCGCAAAACACGCGCCAGGTGATGGAGCCCGCAACCTATCTCGCTGGTGAAAAACTCCCGGAAATGCCGGTGCCCGATATCGCCAAGCTGATGGGAAAGGATTGGGAGAAGTATGACGTGGGTTCCATTGGCGAATTCGACGTCGCGGTGATGGCGGAAATTTATTCCGGCGCTGACGCAGCCAAGAAAATCTATCCGCAGTGGCGCGGCGGCTGGTATTACGCGGTGAAGCACAAGAACGGCGGGGAACTGGCGCTGGTGATGGTGACCAAGTGGGCGAGCCCACAAGCAGCAAGCGATTTCGGCAAACTGTACGAAGCGACGTTCGAGAAGCGTTACAAGCTGACCGGTGGCGGCGGCGGTAGCGGAGTCGGCGGCGGATGCCCAGGCTGCAAGAGTACGGCGCCGCTCTTCGCTGGTTCATGGCTGGAAACCACTGAGGGGCGCGTCGCGGTGGAGAGGAATAGCGACACGGTGATCGCCATCGAGAGCGTGCCAGCGGAGATGGTCGACAAAGTGCGGCAGGCGGTGCTGGGCAGATGATGAACGTAATATCACGTTCGATGTTCGATTCATGATTCACATTTGCGCTCCACTGTTCCCGCTGCTGGCCATTTCATTGACTTGCCCTCGGAGCGTCACGTAACATCGCCCGGCGTGGCGGCCTCCTCGATCGTCGGCCAGACGCTTGGGCACTACCAGGTGCTGGCCCAGATTGGCGCCGGAGGCATGGGGGAGGTCTTCCGGGCGCATGACTCGCGCCTGGGACGCGATGTTGCCGTCAAGATCCTGCCTCCGGTTTTTTCCGCGGACGAGGAGCGGCTGAAGCGCTTCGAGCAAGAAGCCCGCGCCACTGCCAAGCTCAATCACCCGAACATCCTGGCTATCTACGACATCGGCCGGCACGAGGGCTCGCCCTACATTGTTTCCGAACTGCTGGTAGGAACGACGCTACGGCAGCGCCTGCAAGCGGGGACGCTGTCGGTGCGCGCCACGGTTGATTTTGCGGTGCAGATCGCGCGCGGCCTGGTGGCGGCGCACGAGAAGCACATCGTGCATCGCGATCTCAAGCCGGAGAACTTGTTTATCACCCGCGAAGGCCTGGTGAAGATCCTGGATTTTGGCGTGGCCAAGCTGACGCGCCCGGATGAGTTGGGCGGCAGCGACGCCAACACCATGACCAGCGCCACCGCCGCGGGTATGGTGCTGGGTACGGCCGGCTACATGTCGCCGGAGCAGGTGCGCGGCAAGCCGGTGGACCACCGCAGCGACATTTTCAGCTTCGGCGCCATCCTCTACGAAATGCTCTGCGGCAAGCGTGCGTTCCGCGGCGAAACCCCTGCCGACACCATCACCGCCATCCTCAAAGAGGAGCCCCCGGAGCTGCCCGCGCTCGACCGCAAAACGCCCTTCGCTATGCAGCGCATCTTGCGCCACTGTCTGGAGAAGGAGCCGGAACAACGTTGCCAGTCGGCGCGCGACCTGGTGTTCGAGCTGGAAACCCTTGCCGGGATGAGCGAAATGGTTGCCGCAACCGGCGGGCGGCAGTGGCGGCCCGGCAAGCGCGTGCTGAGAGCGCTGCTGGGCGTGCTGGCGCTGGCCGCGATGCTGGCCGTGGGCGCCACCGTCGGCCGCCGCATCTGGGGCAAGCAGATGCCGTCTTACCGGCAACTCACCGCGCGGCGAGGGACGGTGTGGTCGGCACGCTTCAGTCCCGACGCCAACACCATCGTCTATAGCGCGTCCTTCAATGGAGAGCCTTCGGACATTTTTTCCACCCGCGGCGATAGCCCCGAGTCCCGGGCGTTCAAGTTGGAGAAGGCCGATCTGCTGGCGATCTCATCCACCGGTGAGATGGCGGTGTTGCTGCGCCGCAACTCGCAGACCTTCTTTCCCATCGGCACCCTGGCCCGTGTCTCGCTGGGCGGAGGCGCGCCCCGCGAAGTGATGGAAGATGTGATGCGAGCCGACTACTCGCCCGACGGTTCCAACCTGGCGGTGGTTCGCTACGTGGGCGGCAAAGTGCGCCTGGAATATCCCATGGGCAAGTTGCTGTTCGAGACGACAGGCTGGATCGGCTGCCCTCGCATCTCTCCCATGGGCGATCACATTGCCTTTCTCGATCACTCGGGCGGGACGGGGGGTGGCTGGGTGACGGTAGTCGATCTTGGGGGCAAGCGCACCCGCCTGTCTGAGGAATGGATGGAACTCCAGGGGCTGGCCTGGTCCCCGAGCGGCGACGAAGTCTGGTTCAGCGGCGCCAAGGGAGGGGGAAATGATGCCCTCTATGCCGTGACCCTGGGGGGAAAGGAGCGCGTGGTAGCGCGCATTCCCGGCAATCTCATGCTGCATGACATCGCGCGCGATGGTTCGGTGCTGCTCACCAGTTATCGCACGTCGACCCCAGTGATGGGTGTGGGGCCGGGAGAGCAGAAAGAGCGTGACCTGACGTGGCTGGAAAACGTTGGCGTCTTCGACCTCTCCCCCGATGGCAGCACCTTCTTGTTCCAGTACTACGGAGAAGGCAGCGGGGCCAAGTATGCGTCGTACGTGGGCAAGACTGATGGCTCGCCGGCGGTGCGGCTGGGAGATGGCACTGCCGTTGCCCTCTCGCCCGATGGCAAATGGGCGGCGACGGTAGTCGACAGCTCTTCCTCGCAGGGTGCGCTCCTACCCACCGGAGCGGGCGAGATCCGGCGGCTTGACCACCAGGCTGTGCAGCGTCTGGGTGACTATCGCTGGACCGCCGACTCCCGCAGCGTGGTGTTCACCGGCCAGGAATCGGGCCAGCCCCCCAGAACCTATGTGCAGGAGATCAATGGCGGCAGCCCGCGCCCGATCACCGCGCCGGGAGTAACCGGCTCTCTGATCTCCCCGGACGGGACCCTGCTGTTCGGTGCGAACGCCGCCGGCAAACCGGCGCTGGTTTCCTTGAAGACCGGCGAGTTGCTTGAACCCCGCGGCCTGGACCAGAGGGAATGGGTCATACGCTGGAGCGCCGATAGCCGCTGGCTCTACGTTTATCAGGGACGGCAGTTGCCGATCACTATCCATCGCGTCGATCCCCGCAGCGGACGGCGGGAACTCATCCGCCAGATCACGCCCGCGGACCCGGCCGGAATCCTTGGATCCTCGCGGGTGTTCGTCTCCGCCGACGGCAACAGCTATGTCTACCAGTCCGAGCGGCACCTCTCGGAGCTGTACCTGGCGCGAGGCTTGATGCAGTGAGAGCGCGGCGTCGCCGATTTGTCTTGCAGGCGGGCGGCATGGCCATTACAATCCATCCCCTTCTGACGGGTGGCAGCGGGCGAGCTTCGCGCCGATTTTTTTCCGGCCTCATCTGAAGCAGGAGAGTTGAACATGACAGTACAGGAATCGGTTCGAGAAGCGGCGCAGCTGCGGCTCAGGATGCACATGAACGGCCGGCTGCGGCTGGAAACGTTGGCCGCTTTGTCCAGGGTTTTTCGTGAGCACGACGAACCCATCCACGATGAGCTGCTGGGAACTCTGGTGTTTGCCGTCCCGGGGGAATTGCTGGGAGAAGCCGCGCCGGGCAACGGCGCAGAGCGTATCAGGGCGCAGCATGGCAAACCGTCGATACCGCCTCCCGGACGAGAGCCGGGCCGCCCGACGATACCGCCGCCGGGAAGAGATGTAGGTCGTCCGTCAATACCTCCGCTGGGAAAATAGGTCCAGCCGGGGGATCAAGTGGCGGCGCTTGCGCCCTTATGAACGAAGCCA
>JBGPJK010000449.1:0-3716 GCA_041485425.1 Terriglobia bacterium
ACCTCGCTGTTGCCCATCTGCCCATCGGGCAAGCCGACATACTTGCCGCTGGTATGAATCAGCGTATTGGGATACTCCCGCAGCAGGCGGTCATAAGTGGGCTTGCGCGCGAGCGCAATGGCGTTGGCTTCGGTCTTGGGACTGTATCCCCATCCGTCGAGGATGATGAGGACGAGTGGCTTGGGACGGGTCATTTTCCGAAAAGTTCCGACTCCAACTTCGAGCGTTCAAGGTTTAGGTAATCGGCCACGTCTGAAAGGATTGCGCTGAGTTCCAAGCCGCAAGCTGTGATGGTCGGGGACTGTCACGTGGTGAGTGTGACCACGAAGGCTCGACTGCAATCGAATGTGGCTACCTACCTGCCGGGTGGGTTCATAACCGTACCGCCGGAGCAGCCGGATGAGTTCGTGACCGGAAAGATCACGAGGCAATCTCAAGCCGAAATGACCTCGTCTTTCACCATGTGCAGGCGGATCAACGGGGGCGCTTTTCCTTCGTCAAAATGGCAGTGAACCGCCTCGCGCACATTTTGCTTCAACTCATCCATGGTGTCCGCTTGGGTGAAGATTGAATACCCAAGAGCGCGGGCCTCCAAACCGCCCTCCGGAGATTCTTGAACAGAAAAAATGATTTCAGTTTCGGCCATCTATCTTCCTGCGAATTATACTCTGGAGCCACATATTGCCGCCTCAATCGAGATTCTGGCTCTCCAGCAACTTAAGACCGGTAGTTCAGTGCCTTCAACCCCAAAAACCTCGCCGCCCCGCCCAGTTCCTCCTCAATCCGCAGCAACTGGTTGTACTTTGCCATGCGGTCGGTCCGCGATGCGGAGCCAGTCTTGATCTGGCCCGCCCCCGTGGCCACGGCCAGGTCGGCGATGAAGGTGTCTTCGGTTTCCCCGGAGCGATGCGAGATCACCGACGTATAGCCATTGCGGCGGGCGAGGTCGATGGCGTCCAGCGTTTCGCTGACGGTGCCGATCTGGTTGAGCTTAATGAGGATCGAGTTGGCAATTCCCTTCTTGATGCCTTCGCCGAAGATTCCGATGTTGGTGACAAAAATGTCGTCACCCACGAGCTGGATCTTGCCGCCCAGTTCTTTGGTCAGATTTTGCCAGCCTTCCCAATCCTCTTCCGAGAGGCCGTCTTCCAGCGAAGCGATGGGATAGTCCTTCACCCACTTGGCCCAGTAGCGGACCATTTCATCAGAACTCTTGGCGGATTTGTCGGACTTCTTGAAGACGTACTTGCCATCCTGATAGAACTCGCTGGCGGCGGGGTCGAGCGCGATGGCGATTTCTTCCCCGGGCTTGTAACCGGCCTGCTGGATGGCTTCGAGCACGACCTCAATGGCTTCGGCGTTCGACTTCACCGACGGCGCGAATCCGCCTTCATCACCAACTGCCGTGTTGTAGCCGCGCTTCTTGAGCACGCCTTTCAGGGTGTGGAAGACCTCCACGCCCCAGCGCAGCGCGTCAGAAAACGATTCCGCGCCCACCGGCATGACCATGAATTCCTGGAAGTCCACGTTATTGTCGGCATGCGCGCCGCCGTTGAGGATGTTCATCATGGGACAAGGCAACAGGTTGGCCCCGGCGCCGCCGAGATAGCGATAGAGCCGCAGGCCGTATTCGGCGGCCGCGGCGCGGGCCACCGCCATCGACACCGCGAGGATCGCATTGGCGCCCAAGCGTCCTTTGTTTTCGGTGCCGTCGAGTTCGATCATCTTCTGATCGAGAGCGCGCTGGTCGGAGGCGTCCATGTTGGCGAGGGCGTCGGCGATTTCGGTGTTGACCTTCTCCACCGCTTTCATGACACCCTTGCCGAGATAGCGCTGGCTGTCACCATCACGCAGTTCGACGGCCTCGTGCTCACCGGTAGAGGCACCGCTGGGCACGATGGCGCGGCCAACCGCACCGCCGGCCAGTTGCACCTCCGCTTCCACGGTAGGATTGCCGCGCGAATCGAGCACCTCGCGCGCATGAATGTCAACGATGTTCATCATGGCTTTCTGCCTGCCCTTCTCTGGAGGTGTGGTTCTTGTGTCATCGTCGACGGTCACCCTGGGATGGTCAGGGCTGAAGGTAAGCCAGCGACCCGTCAGATAACCAACGCCGGTATAAGTCCTCGCCATCCTTATGAACCCGAAACCCGTGATTATATCGGAGGGGATTGGCAGACGTCAGTGGTGGGAGGAATAGCACTGTTGTCCAGCCAGCCGAAGACGGGCGAGGACGCCCGCCCTCCGCGAAACGGTGTCTCCGCTGGTTCCGCGTACTCCATCTGCTATTGTCCCCGCCAAATGCCTGCTTTAGAGTCGGCTTACATGCAGAATTCCACCGAAACGCTCGGGATCGGATCGCGAGCGCCGGAGTTTTCGCTGGCGGCCGCAAACCGGGAAGGAACGTTTTCGCTGTCCGGATTGCTATCGGGCGGAACCCTGATTTTGGAATTCCTGCGCGGCACCTGGTGACCGAACTGCGTCAAACGCATGGCCCAGTTTGAGCCAGTGGTGGGCGAGATCGAGGACGCCGGAGTGCAGGTGGTTTACATCGCAGCCGAGAGACGCGAGGGCATGTTCAAACCGGAGAAATTCCTGGAGAAGCATCCGGTTTCGTTTCCGTTCCTGCTGGATGAGGACCGCTCGGTAACCAAGGCGTACGGGCTGTATCACCGCTTGGGGAAGGACGCGATCAACATCGCGCATCCGGCCACGCTGGTCATCGATGGCGCTGCGACGGTGCAGTACATCTACCGCGGCGACGGCCAGACCGATCGGGCGCCGATGGAGCAAGTGATGGAGGCCATCAAGAGATTGGCAAGTTCCGATTAACGATTTCGAGGAGGCTCAATGAAGAAGATTCTTGTACTACTTTGGGTGATGTTGCTGGCAGCCGCGGCGGTGGCACAAACCAACTTGTCACTCCCTGCGGGCACTGCGCTGAAGGTCAAGCTGGAGAAAACGTTATCCACGTCTTCGAGTAAGAGCGGGGACCCGTTCTCGGGACGAGTGACGGAAGCCGTGGTGCTTGATGGCAAAACCGTGATTCCGATCGGCGCCACGGTGCAGGGCCGGGTGACAAAAGTAAACGAGCCACGGCGCATCGCGGGCAAGCCGACCATCGGCATTTTCCCTGAAACCGTGGTGCTGCCCAACGGCGAGCGCTACATGTTGAACGCGGCACTGGTGGACACCAACCTCCGGCACGGAACCGACGTCAACGAGGAGGGCCAGTTCAAGGGCGCAGGCCATGACGGCAAGGACCTCACCGAAATCGGTTTCGGCACCGGCGGCGGCATGCTCGTGGGTGGGCTGATCGGTGGCGGAAAGGGCCTGCTGATCGGCGGCACCATTGGCGCTACCGCAACCGTGGCGCACTGGCTGGGCAAGCACCGGTCGGCTGAACTGCCTTCAGGAACCGAACTGGTTCTGGAGTTGAGCCGTCCCATGGCGATGACAGCGGAGGGCGGCGGACAGTAGCCCACTGAGAACCGGGAACTGACATCCGAGAACGGATTTCTAACCTAAGAGCCGAAGGTCAAAGTCATAACCGCGGCGGCTTTTGGCTGCTGTTCTTGTTGAGGTCGCCAGTCGGAACAGCTAGCGCTGTCCCCATTTCAGCTTGGTGCGCAGAACATCAAAGAAGGTCTTTTTGATGCGAAGCAATCGCACCTTGTGCTCCGACTTTCGACACTGCACGCGGTCGCCGTCGAGCA
>JBGPJK010000450.1:0-3715 GCA_041485425.1 Terriglobia bacterium
CACCTTGATCCAGTCCGCTCCGTACATGATCTGCTCACGCACTGCCTTGCGTCCCTGTTCCGGACCATCTACCACCTGCACCCCATGCGGCACCGGCACATTCGGCGCATACCCCAGCAGCGGATACGCTCCTGTCACATCCAGGGCCCGGGTAGCCACCTGCATCCGCGGTCCGGGAATCACCCCGTTGTTGATCGCCTGCTTCACATCCACGTCGGCGTAACCCGCGCCCTCCGTCTCCACATCGCGAATCGTTGTGAAGCCATACTCCAGCGCCCGCCGCGCATTCACCGTGGCCAAAATCGTGCGGTACTCGGGAGACTGCTTTAGCAATTGCGCGTCGTAATCCGCCGCCGTGATGTCGCCTTGCAGGAGGATGTGCGTGTGCGTATCGATCAGGCCGGGAAGGCAGGTCTCCCGCGAGAGATCGATCACTTCGCCGCCCGCAGCCCCACCGCCGACCTCCTTGATCTTCTCCCCTTCGATCGCGATCGTGACGTTTTTGCGCGTCTGCTCCGACTTGCCGTCGATGAGAGCCCCGCATTTGATGTAAGTCGCTCGCACCGCTTGCGCCTGCGCCGCAACCATGCCGTTCATCAAACTGAAGAGCAGGAGACTGAATGCAATTCGCCGAATCATTCCAACCTCACCTTCTCAAAACTCGAACTGTGAAACCTTGAAACCCCTGAAACCTCTGAAACTTTGCAACCCGCTTTTCTGCATTTCCTGTGCGCCCTCTGTGGAAATTACGGCTGGCGAGTGTAACAGATTTCCCCCCGCCCCCTCCGGTTTGGACAAAAGGCAAGTAGAAGCGCGGCTTCCAGGGACCTCACGTAGATCGAGCATCATCGATGTTCGTTCGTCACATCCGCGCCGCTGAGTTTTCCTCGCTGCACCAAACTTATGGAATTGACCGCGCCGCACTTCATGCGTAGATTCTCCCTCACCGCAACAGAAAAACCAGCCGCGAGGTGAAATGGTGTGGGGAAAAATCACCCTTCCAGTCAGCCTCAAGGTGCTGTAGAGAAGTTGGCAATCGTAGATCGGCAATTGGCAATGCCTAAATCAACAATCAAAAATCAACCAACAACCGCAACCTCCCTCCCCCAAGGGTGGACACGCACGATGAAAGTGGCAAGTGATTGGCAGGTATATCGCACACGGTTCCTGATCCGGGCCAAACAACTAACCGAACCCCTGGTCTTCGTCGACGCACTCGGGCGCGAACATTGCGGCCGCGCCGGCGACTACCTGGTGGAATCTTCCGACGGCACGCGCCGCATCGCGCCGCGCGAGATTTTTGAGGACGTCTACGTTCCTATGGGGCCAGCGGACGAAAACTGGCCCGCACTCGCGCGCCGCAAGCTGCCGCTGTACCCGCGGCGCGCCTCCTCGTCACCTCTGAACTGACAAACCGAAGGGCCCGGCTGTGGAAAACCAGTCCCCTAGCCGGGCATTCACCCAGTTAAGAGCTTGATATACAATATATAGGGCTACCCCCTTGACAGGCCCAACATACGGGCGTACTGTTGCGGTCCAAAAGAGACGTAAACGCCTTCGGAAACGGAGGCTATGCAAGGCAAACGGGTAAGAAATAGGGGCGGATGCCAGGCCGAGTTGACCCCGCACCGCCCCGCCAAAGTTCTTCCCCGTCCGCCAGGAGCGGACGGGACTTTTGCGGTGGCCGCTCCCTGGATCCGGTTTCCGGACATCCCCTCGGGGAGCGACTCAGTTGACAACGCAGTTGTGCAAAACGCCTCGCCAGGAGGGCACGCAGTCCTTTTCCTCCGAGGCAGGAGTAGGAGCCCCCAATGGAAGGTCTGGCACGCCTGGTTACCGAATCCCTGGCCCGTCATGGGTTTGAGGCCACCCTCGACCACCGCCGCCTGCAGTGGTCCAAGTGGTTCCGCTGCGAGTCCAGCTTCAGCCTGATACTGGTCCCCAGCAAGCCCGGCCTCTTCGCTCTAGGAGAAGAGGTCATCGCTCCCGGCGAGGTGCCGGCCACCGGCGGAAAGCGCATGCTGGCCTTGTTCCAGGTCGCGGAAGCCGATGACTTGGGCATGGCCCTGGGCCGCCTCTTCTTGCCCGGCAGCCCGGAACGCGAGCGCTTTGCGAGCGGCCGCTGCTTCGCCCGTTACGTCGCCATCGAAGACGCCGCCCAGCGCCGCGCCGCCTGCGCCGCCTTCGAGCAGTGGATGGCCTCGTCGTCGGAAGCGGCTTCCGGCATCGTGGGCACGCTGCAGTCAGCGCCGTTTATGGGCGGCAACTCGCAATCGATTGAAATGGAAGGCGGCGAGCACCACGGTGAGGTCGAGCCTCCAGCACCCCTCCCGTTGGGGTTTTAATGGGCCAGGTTGTGTAGGGACGGGCCTCTGACCCCGTCCAGCCCCTTCAGGGGTGTCATCCGTCACAGAAAGATCGAGTTCCCCCGGGCCAGAATCTATATTGAGGAGAGAGGCAGATGTCCGAAGTGACCGAAAAAATCACCCCCAATACGAACGAGGCTGCCGCTCCGGCGACGACCACCACGCTCGAAACCAGGAAGAAGGCCGCTGGCCTCGCCTTCCGCCGCCTCTTCACCAAGCCCGGCGAATCGCCCTATGACCAAGTCGAATGGGAACGCCGTCTGGCTCAGATCACCGACTCCCAGGGCGGCGTGATCTTCGAGCAGAAGGACGTCGAAGTTCCCAAAGACTGGTCCATGACCGCCACCAACATCGTGGCCAGCAAATACCTGCACGGCACGCTGGGCACGGCCGAGCGCGAGACCGGAGTCCGCCAGCTCGTCACCCGCGTGGCCGAGACCATCCGCGACTGGGGATTGGCCCAGGGCTACTTCAAGACGCCCGAGGACGGCGCGACGTTCCACGATGAACTCGCCCACATCCTCATCCGCCAGTACGCCGCCTTCAACTCGCCGGTCTGGTTCAACGTGGGATGCGACCGCATCGAGCCCAACTCCGACGCCCAGAACTGGCACTGGAATCCCAGGACCGGACGCGTCGAGTTCTCCGTCACCGGATACAGCACGCCGCAGTGCTCGGCCTGCTTCATCAACTCGGTGAAGGATTCGCTTGACTCCATCCTCACCCTCGCCAAGACCGAGGGTATGCTCTTCAAGTGGGGATCAGGCACCGGTACCAATCTCTCGCCCTTGCGTTCCTCCACCGAAGGCCTCTCCGGAGGCGGCACCGCATCCGGCCCGCTCAGCTTCATGAAGGGTTTCGACGCCTTCGCCGGCGTCATCAAGTCCGGAGGCAAGACCCGCCGCGCCGCCAAGATGGTCATCCTCAACATCGACCATCCCGACATCGTGGACTTCATCGACTGCAAGGCCAAAGAAGAAGCCAAGGCTCACACCCTGGTCGCCGCCGGATACGACGGCTCCTCGCCCGACTCCGAGGCCTACAGCTCCATCTTCTTCCAGAACGCCAACAACTCCGTCCGCGTCACCGACGACTTCATGTACGCCGTAGTCCGCGACACCGACTTCTCGACCAAGGCCATCCGCGACGGCAGCGTGGTCACCACTTACAAAGCCAAAGACCTGCTTAAGAAGATTTCCGAAGCCACCTGGCAGTGCGGTGATCCCGGCATGCAGTTCGATACCACGGTCAACCGCTGGCACACCTCGAAGAACACCGCCCGCATCAACGCCAGCAACCCGTGCAGCGAGTACATGTTCCTCGACGACTCAGCCTGCAACCTGGCCAGC
>JBGPJK010000451.1:0-3712 GCA_041485425.1 Terriglobia bacterium
GAACTGCCTGTCGAATCCGACGCGCGTGTTCACTGCAGGAATAGCCGAAGGTTGCGACCGGTCTTGCGCAGTGTTTCGCGAAATGCGTTTTTGCCGAGGCGAAGGGCCGGGTACGCGTCCGAAAGGTTGCCCCTGCGCCTGTTTGGGGGTGATATCCGTCCATGTGGCTCCACCGTCGAGTGTTGACAACAGGGCACCTGCCAAAAGCCAGCCATGCGAAGAATCTATGAAGCTCATTTCTCCCCCGCCCGGGGGACCTCCCACACGATGCAGACCTGCGAATTTCCCGACATTCGCGTTTACCGTGACGCTTTGGCTGGCTCCGAACGCTAACTCTGTCGTACTGAGAACCTGCTGCTTTGAAATCGAAGCGGCAATCCAGGCGGATTGCACAATCGTATAGCAAGCCTCGCTGAGGGCTGGAAGGACCCGGTAGCAGCGCCAAGTATTGCCACCATCATCGGTGGTGAACTGTGCCGAGACCCCAGTGTTTCCGTTCGAGTAGCCCACGGTTAGAAAGCCGTGCTTGCTGTCATCGAAGATTGGCAGATCGTAAATCGGAATGGCATCCGGAATGCGCAACTCGGAGGGAAGAGCTACTGAAACCTCGCTCCACTTCTGCGAGCCATCGTGAGTTACATAGAGCTCTGCACCTTCCGGGCCCACAACCCAACCATCGTTCACGGTCGTGAAAACAATTGGCCCCGCCGAGCCGCATCCCATTGGTATCCAGTTCCAGGTCTTGCCGCCGTCCTGGGTAGCCATAGCTGCACCCGGATGGAATGCAGTACTGCCGGTGACGCTCAAGTTGATCCAGCCGTGTTTGGTATCGAGGAAGTACATTGACGCACTTCCACCGAAATTACTTCCTGAAGGGTTCAGCCCCGACGTGTTCACCTTTACTGATGACCAGCTTGCCCCAGCATCCGTGGTCGCAGCCAAGTCGAATCGCCAGTCAGACTCATCATATTTCGAGAACAGCACCCAGCCGATCGATCCGTCCACAAAGAACACGGAGGCGATATTCGATAGAACTGCCGAGTGCGGTGTGATGTCCTTCCAGCTTTGACCGCCGTCAGCCGTCCAGAATAGCCGGTGCTGCGTAGATGCCCACCCTGTGCTTTGTGTCAGGAGCTTCATGTTCTGCAAACGACCCTCAGCACCGAATATCTGAGCCCCGGCAGTTGAAGCCATCGCGATCAAAAAGACAGCCCGGAAAACAGTCAAACGAGGCGAGAGTGCGGAGAACCACGAACGCGGAAGAGGGCTTCTCATCGTACACCTCCAAAATATTTGCGCAGAAAGAATGCGGTAGTGTTTGCTCTGTTGGGAATACTTGGACCCCGGAGAAACGGCGATGTATTTCAGGCAGGGGTCTACTTGCAGTTCGCGTGTTGCAGGGGAACGGCCCAGGCAGAAACGAGCCATCACTGCCCTCAGAGTAGATTCAGTTCCCCCCCCAGAAAACTGTCGAATCCAATCTAAGCAGCGTTCGACCCGGTGTCAAGGACATGGGTTTGAATCGGTAGCTTGCCGTTAGCGGGACTCTTCCCAGCCTACCTCGCCTTCGATTCCGTCTCCGGCTTCGCCACCATCGGCTCGGCTCGTTCTTCGAGAAGCAATCTGCGCAGGGTGCGCAGATCGTTCAGCAGGCGGCGGCCATTCTTCACGTGCTGGCTGAGCTTATCCAACTTGTACGACACCAGTCGAAACGCGTCCAGTCGGCGAGGCGACTTGGCATTCGCCTCATCCGCGATATCGGACTCGACGTTCTGCTTGGCCTCATCCAGCGCCTGGGCCAGAAGCCCGAGATACTCATGGGCGCTCTCGATGTTGTCAAACGGCGTCTCTGGCTTGTATTCCACAGCGCGTACCCTCACCAGTGCTGGTCAGCACTATAACTGAATTTCCACATCCCGAGAGTGCATTTCTGCTGCCAGAAAGTCATGACGTAAGCCATTCATTATGCTTGCTTTATCTTTACAATACGCGGGCAGGACGCGGCCTCGCTGCAGCCGCCTGCACATGAGCAACCCTGAAAGGGCCTTCCGTGGCTTGTCTTTTCCCGCAACCCAAACTGATAATCGGGGTTCTTCAACACAGGAGGCAAGGCGAATGAAGGCGACGCTGACCGTGTGCCTGTTTGGCATGCTGCTGTGGTACCAGCCGTGTCCGGCACAAATCCAGGAGAGCTTCTTCGGGCTTCATCAGAACAAGTACAGGGAGGGTGAGCCTTGGCCGACCGTGCCTTTCGGGATCCTCAGAACCGTGAGCGGCATCGTCAAGTGGTCTGATTTGGAGACCTGCCAGGGGGGGCCCGACCCTAGCGATCCCTGCTACCACTGGGGCACCAATGCGAGGGGCGGAAGTCTGGACAAAATCGTGAACGACGCCAGTGCACACAGTGTGGACGTGATGTTTACCGTGTACTCGGTTCCGGAGTTTGCTTCCAACCACGGGCCGCGGTGCCGCGGCGCCGGCCTACCGGACGCGACTTGTGCGGGTCCTCCCGACGACGAGTGCAGCTCCCGTAAATTTCCGCGCCTGCGGGTCATTGGCTCGTGTGACCCGCCCCATGACGTGGACAAGGTGGTGGGCAGCGGCGACGGAGACGGGACGGACAAGATCTTCAAAGATTTCATCACCGCGATGGCCCGGCGCTATGGCAAGAAGATCAAGTACTGGGAGCTATGGAACGAAGCTACCAACGTCGTTACCGCCAATCCTCAAACTTTTACGGTCAAGCAGTTCGCCAGGATGACCAAAGACTTTCGCGATGTGGTGAAAGGCATGAATCCTGACGCCGTCATCCTCGGAGCCAACGTCGTCTACTCCCTAAAGGCCGGCTCACCGAGATTCCGGACCTGGATCGACGATTATTTTGGTGCGCTCGACAAGTACGGCCCCACGGTCGTGGACGGCATCAGCTATCACGGCTATGGGCCGCCGGAGAGGATTGTCGAACTGGTGCAGATCTTGCGCGAAGCCATGGAAAAACACACCAGCACGCGAGGTAAGCCAGTCTATGACACCGAGGACGCCTGGGTCCCGCGCATTGCGGCTGCGGGCGGCAATGTTGATTGGGATGTCCTCGGCTCGTGGCTCGCCCGTTCGCTGATTTTGCGGGCCGCTGAGGGATCCAAGAGCTACATCTTTTTCGGCTGGGACCTGTTCCCCAATGGCCAAATGTGGTCGCGGCAGAAAGAGGGCGCCTGCAGCATTCCCAACCGGGATGCGAAAGAGGGTTACTTATGCCCGACTGCCCTGGTTTATGAACGGGTACGTACGTGGCTGCTGGGAGCGGTTTTCGAACGGGCCTGCGCCGCAAGGGACCAATCTGGCGGATCTGTTTGGAGTTGTGACTTCACCAAGAACAACGGGAGCTACAAAGGCAGATTCGTCTGGTTCAACAGCCGGGGTGGCAGTACAAGCTACACTCCCGACCGGACTTTTGCTCAAGTACGCGACTTGGACGGAAACAGCACGGCGTTGAAAGCCAACGGCACCTTCTCGCTGAATCAGAAACCGGTGCTGTTGGAAGTGAAATAAACAGACTACGCGATGGCTGAGGTCTGCTCTACGGCGCCGGCGCGCGACTCAGCCTGTAGCTAAAGCCGGCGCGCACATAGGCTCCAGGGTTGGGGAATCCGATGTACTCGTGGTATGCGCCGTTGAAGAGATTCTACACCCGGACGTGGGCGCTCAGCGCGTC
>JBGPJK010000452.1:0-3698 GCA_041485425.1 Terriglobia bacterium
GTCTCCATGCGTGCGACAGCCATTCGCTGAAATTTCCGGGAATACCGTTTCCTCTTCACCTGTGGTTCCTCTCCCGGAAACTGTGCCCATTCTTGTGTGTCAGTTCAAGGGTTCACTCCAACTTTGGGGTGAACCCTCAAGATGGCACCGTCTTTTGTGAGCATGGATTGCGTTGCCTAGCCAACTGTAGCCGACTACCCGGAAGTTGACCAGACCACTCAATACAAGGGCGTTTATCGGGAGCAATCTGCCAACCGGGAGGCATTACTTCCGGTTTGCCCGTCACTCGGGAACTATCGCCCAAGTGTCAGGAATGGCCACGTCTCTGGATATCTAACTCTGTGGCCACAAACGGTGTTTGCGAGCGAACAGGGTTGCCTGGGCTGGGGCGCTGGAATAAGATGCACCCCCAGTGAGTGATTCCTCGCCGATCATCGGACGGACAATCTCGCATTACCGCGTTCTGAGGAAACTCGGTGGCGGGGGAATGGGAGTGGTATATGAAGCCGAGGACCTAGACCTCGGTCGCCACGTTGCACTGAAGTTCCTTCCTGAAGACATGGCAAAAGATCTGCAAGCGCTGGAGCGTCTGCGACGTGAAGCGCGTGCTGCTTCGGCACTGAACCATCCGAATATCTGCACTATCTACGAAATTGCGGAAGATCGGGGACAACCGTTCATCGCCATGGAGTGCATGGAGGGGCAGACCCTCAAAGAGATGATCGATGGCAGACCGCTTCCCATCGAACAGGTGTTGGATCTGGGCGCAGAAATTGCGGATGCCCTGGAGGCGGCACACGAAAAGGGCATCGTCCACCGTGACATTAAGCCTGCGAATATTTTTGTGACGAAACGAGGACGAGCGAAGATTTTAGACTTTGGTTTGGCGAAGCTCACTTCAGCCGCCGAGGGTATTAGCGATTCTGCGATGCCCACTGCAAGTGTGAGGGAACTGTTGACGAGCCCCGGCAGCGCAGTGGGCACCATTGCCTATATGTCACCCGAGCAGGCACGCGGTGAAGAGTTGGACGCCCGTACGGATTTCTTCTCATTCGGTGCGGTGCTTTATGAAATGGCGACGGGGCGTATGGCGTTCCCCGGCAACACTGCTGCCGTCGTTCATGATGCGATTTTGAATCGAGCGCCGATTCCGCTTGCAAGCTTGAATCCTAGCCTGCCTCCAACGCTAGGAGGAATCATCAACAAAGCGCTGGAGAAAGATCGCAACCTGCGATACCGAAATGCAGACGACATTCGGAACGGCTTGCAGAAACTGAAGAGTGGTTCAAATTCGGTCGGGTTGCCTACAGCGGAGGCGAAAACTAGGACCCGCCTTCCAAAGCCCTGGAGAATCATAGTCCCTACTGCCGTAGCGGTTGTAGCGCTTGCCGCCGGCACTTACTTATATTTCCACCGAACGCCGAAGCTAACGAAAGAGGACATTCTTGTGCTGGCGGACTTCACCAACACAACGGGTGACCCGGTCTTCGACGACACTTTGAAGCAGGCGATTTCAGTCCAGCTGGCGCAGTCCCCGTTCCTCAACATTCTTTCGAACGCAAGAACTCGCGCCACACTGAAGCTGATGGCAAAGACGCCGGGCACCAGGCTGACGCCGGACGTGGCGAGTGATCTCTGTCAGCGCGCAGGCGGTAAGGCTTACATTTCGGGCTCAATTGCCAGCCTGGGCAGTCAGTATGTGATCGGCCTAGATGCCATCAATTGCAAGACAGGCGATCCACTCGCGCAGGGGCAGGTAACGGCGGAAGACAAAGAACACATCATGAAAGCTCTAGACAAAGCGGCGACGAAGCTCAGGGGGACTCTCGGTGAGTCGTTGAGCACGGTAGAGAAGTTCGACGCCCCCCTGGATCAAGCCACTACACCTTCCCTCGAGGCCTTGAAGGCCCTTTCCGTTGGGGTCAAAACTCTGCAGGAAAAAGGTAGCGCGGCAGCAATTCCGTTCTTTAAACAAGCCATCGAACTCGACCCGAATTTCGCCGCCGCCTACGAAGCCCTGGGAATCTCGTACTCCAATCTCAGAGAACCGGGTCTAGCCAACGAGAACTTGCAGAAGGCTTATGATTTGCGCGACAAGGTCAGCGAGCGGGAGAAGTTCCGCATTTCGGCTGCCTACTATCTCCTTGTCACCGGCGAACTCGAGAAAGCCATCCAGACCTATGAAGTGTGGACGCAGACGTATCCTCTCAACAGCGAACCTTTCGGTAACTTGGGGGTTGATTACACCTATCTGGGGCAATACGAGAAAGCAGTTATTGCGAGCCTCGAGGATCTCCGCTTAAACCCTGGCAGCGCAGCCGCCTACACTAACCTTGTGGGTCTGTATCCTGCTGTGAATCGTCTCGATGAGTCCGACGCGAAATATCAGCAAGCCGTTGCACACAAAGTTGATAATCCGTTCCTACACGGGAATCGCTATGGAGCCGCCTTCCTTGAGAACAACACGGCCGAGATGCAGCGGCAAATCGCAGCGTCTAGCGGCAAACCTGGGGAGGACGTGCTGCTCTCGTTCGAGTCAGACGCTGAGGCTTTTTACGGGCACTTAGCAAGCGCGCGAAAACTCTCGCAACGCGCTATCGACTCCGCTCGCGGCAATGATTCAAAAGAAACAGCAGCGGCATGGCAGATGAATGCCGCTCTGCGCGAAGCTGAGTTTGACAACCCATCGCGCTCCCGCCAGCAAATCGCTCTTGCGCTGGCCGAAGCCCCCACAAGAGATGTAAGCGTTCTTGCGGCCCTGGCATTTTCGCGTATCGGAGATATCGACCAAGCTGAGAGGATGGCGCACGATTTAGCTGAGCTCTTTCCCCTTAATACGGCAATAAATCGCTACTGGTTGCCGGCCATCTATGCCTCGATCGAAATTAGACGGAACAATTCGGCTAAAGCTCTCGAGGGTCTCCAGGCCACAGCACCATACGAACTGGGATCACCGCTTCCCCAGTTCGAGGTCGGTGGCACTCTCTATCCCGTGTACATCCGCGGCGAAGTGTACCTATCGCTGCACCATGGCAAGGAAGCAGCGGCGGAGTTCCAAAAATTCCTGGACCACCGTGGCGTCGCGGTGAGTTGCCCGCTGGGAGCGTTAGCACGCCTTCAGCTCGGCCGCGCCTACGCCTTACAGGGCGACGCCATCCGATCCCGTGCTGCTTATCAAGATTTCTTTACACTGTGGAAGGACGCCGATGCCGACATTCCCATCCTCATCGCGGCCAAATCCGAATACGCTAAACTGAAGTAATTGCGCCCACTTGGGAGAATAGCGAGCACGCCTTTCGCCGGATGGGATGAGTCCCCGAAGCCCGTAGTAGGAACCATCCGAGATGTCGGTTTCACTGGCCGTATGCACTCTACTCTTACTAGTGCCATTCGCGTCTACGACATTCTGGACGTATTGTCGGCCAACCGGAAGTAATGGCGCGAATCGGGTCTGCCGGGATTACTTCCGGCTTGCCCGTGACTCGCCCACAATGCGACGAATACCTCCCACAAACGTAAGAAGGTCGAAAGACGCCGCCCTGATCAACGTTACCTTTCTGGCGCGCCTAACGGTCACGCTCGCTCGGTTCGAAGCGCAGCGGAGCAAACTCGCGTGCAGAGCATCTGGGTTTTGCTGTTGCTGAAGCGATCGGCCAATGAAGCAACGTGGGCGCTCCTAAAGGCCCATGGCCCTTCAA
>JBGPJK010000453.1:0-3697 GCA_041485425.1 Terriglobia bacterium
AATTTTGTAATTTGGTAATTTCGAAACTGCGGGTACGCCACGAATTCTTAAATTACAAATTACCAAGTTACCCAATCACTAAACTACCCTTGGGTCAGCGGGATGCTCTGCCGGTTGTTGTTGAGCACGTCTTCCACCTCCACCGACTGAGGCGCGATGTGCAGAATCTTATAACGACGATCCACTATGTCGCCTTCCGAGGCGATGAACACGTCCTCGCCTTGCGACAGGAAGATCTTCTTCGGCTCCCCCGGCCGGTTCGCAAACCCGAAAAACTTCAGGTTGATCGGCGGCGGCGCAGGCGGCCCCGTCGGCTGCGGCGGTCCTACCTTCGCGGCATCCGTGACCCCGGGTCCCTGCGGTTCCGGTATCTCCGCCCCGGCCTGGAAGATGTTCCGCCCCGTACCTTCATACTTGGTATCCTCGCTGGCCTTCAGCCAGTCGTACCTCAGCGTTGGATCGAGCGAGCGCGGCGCCGTGCTCATCTTTTTTCCACCAACCCGCGCCCGCAAACCTGCTGCGGCCGGCGCACCCGCCACTGGGGGCACGGTCGGCGCGGAAGAGCCCATGGAACTAAACAGGAATCGTCCCACCAGCAACACGGCCAATCCCCCCAGCACCGCGGCCGTGATCACTTTGGTCCGGTTTTCTGCTCCGATTTTCACCTAGGCCCCTGCCTTCAAATACGTTTCCAGCCTCATCTGCAGCTTGACCGCGCCGCCCTGGGCGCCGCCCAGTTCCACGCTGTCGATAATGAACAGCAAATTGTCACGCTCCAGCGCATTGATGAAGCGCACCAGTTGCAGGTATTCGCCCGACAGATCCGCCTCCACCACCACCCGCCGCAGTCCCACCTGCTCAGGGTCCTTCGATGTGTACTTGATCCCACCGATCTTCACCCCGCTCTGCGACGCCAGCTTTCCCACCTCCTGGGAAATCGCTGAATCCTGCGCCGGCAACCGGTTCTTGTAGAAATCATCGATTTGTTGGCGGGCCACGACGATCTTCTTGTCCAGGCCGCGCAGCGGCTCCACCTCTCGGGTTCTCACTTGCAGCTCTTTCCAAAGCTGCTTCATTTCCTCATTGCGGGACCTCTCCGAACCGACCAGCGGCGACAGCAGCACCCCGGCTGCTGCCACATCCGCCAGCACCAGGATGGCCAGCGTGATCTTCACCCTGCGCCGGGTATCTCTGAGGTCGGGCATTACCGTGCCCCTCCGCTTCCTGGCAGGCTCGTGCTCCCCACCTCAGGCACGTACACCGCGCTGATGTCAAACTGCACACTGTCCGCTTGCCCGGTCAAAGTCCTCTCCTGCTCGATCTGGGTCTGTTGGAAGCGCTGCGAGCTCTCCATCCTCTGCACCAGTGCCAGGGCGTGCTCGCGCGAGTCTCCTGCCACGATCAGCTTGATCGTCAGTTGGTTGTCCGACGCCATCTCTGGCCGGATCGACACCACGTGCAGGCGCGGCGGCATCAGCCGCTCCAGGTCTTCAAACACTCTCGTCCACGAGAAAGCCTTGCGCTGGAACAGATCATTCAGATACTGCGAGCGGTCGCGGGTGCTGCTGTTTTCGGGTCGGTTCAATAACGCTTCTGCCTGCGCTTTTTCCTGGTCGCGCTCTGCAATCTGTTCCTGTCGCTGCCGGATCAGGCCTCGATCTTTCCGCGCCGTTCCCCACCCCGCGATGGCGCTGTACACCAGCAACAGGGTCAGAAGGCTCAGTGCCACCACGCCTCCCCCCCAGCGCAGCCAGAACCGCCGTACATCTTCGTACGGCTGGGTCGCAAGATTGATGTCCATGCGCATGTTTACGAAATCAGGGCTCCCACCACCCCGGCCATCCTCCACCGCGGAACCGAGCCCACACTCGCACCCAACTGCGAGGCCGCCACCAGTTCTCGGACCTCGGCCCCCGTCTGCGCCCGTAGCGCCGGCGCCGCTCCGCCGGATTCCGCCAGACCAGCCACAAAAATCTGAGCGATATTCAGGTGATAGGTGTCCTGGAAAAACACCACCGAAGGATAAACTTCCTCCGCCAGTTGTTCGCCCGTGATCGTCACCCCGCGCGTGTTCTCCAGCGTCCGGAACAGCAGCAACTGGTGCTGATCCAGGATCGCAATGCTGGTGGTGCGCGCGTCCACTTTCACCACCAGGGTCGGCCGCTCGGCCTCCGCCGCTCCCAGGGCCGCCAGCATCGACGGCAGCACGATCCCCGGGCTGTACCCCGCTTCACGAAACGCCGCTTCGTAGTCCTCCACCACGCTGGTCAGTGCCACCGCCGCGATCACCCGCACCCCGCTGCTCGACGGCTGCGCGTGATAGGAAACTTTCGCTTTATCCACATCGAAAGGGAGCGACTTCTTCAGCCGGAAGCGCACCACACCCTCGGCTTCCTCCCGCTTGGCCGGAAGCTCTTCGAAGTCCAGCAGTGCCACCCGCACCGCCGCATCCGGCAGCACCGCCACCACATCACGCGAGCGCCCGCCCACGCTGCCCAGGGTGTCGCGGATGGTCTGGTACACGGAGTTGCGCTCGCGCAGGTTGTTCTCGATCAGGTCCGGAACCACGCTGCCCGGCGCCAACTCATGCGACGCGCACATCTCCACCATGCCGCCGTTTTCCGCCACCCGCCCGGCCAGCACCCGGTCCGCCGCAATTTCGCAGGCCAGCTTCGGCTTCGATCCGGATTTGAACTTCGTGCTCATCGTCCCAACAATCAGAACTCTATTATGGAGGAAATGCAATAACTGGAAGGGCACTACAGGGGCTCACCTTCTGCGGTCTCGAGCTCCGTAGAGACGCAGCTCGCTGCGTCTTGCCTGGCTACTCACCCCGCCTATCGTCCGGTCTCGATGAAGGTGACCTTGTTGATCTCCTTCAGGGTGGTTGTGCCCGCTCTCACCTTGTCCAGGGCTGATTCCCGCAGGAACCGCATCCCCTCTTCCCGCGCCGCCCGCCGGATTTCCGAAGTCGGTTTCTTGGCCAAAATCATTTCCCGGATGCGGTCGCTCAAATCCAGCAACTCGTGAATCGCAGTTCGCCCGCGGAATCCCGTACCCGCGCACTCAATGCAGCCCTGGCCTTCGTAGAACGCCACCTGCGACCACTGCGCCGGATCCAGTCCGCTGGCCTCCAGCACCTCCGTCGGATAATGCACCACCGTCCGGCAGGAATCGCAGATCACCCGCACCAACCGCTGCGCCAGGATGCAGTTCAGCGCGGAAACAAAGTTATAGGGCTCCACCCCCATATTCAGGAATCGCCCAATCACGTCCACTACATTGTTGGCGTGCACCGTGGTGAACACCAGGTGGCCGGTGAGCGCCGATTGAATCGCGATCTGCGCCGTCTCCGTGTCGCGGATTTCGCCCACCATGATCTTGTCCGGGTCGTGGCGCAAAATCGAGCGCAACCCGCGGGCAAACGTCAGCCCCTTCTTCTCATTCACCGGAATCTGCGTGACCCCGCGAATCTGGTACTCCACCGGATCTTCAATCGTGATGATCTTGTCTTCGTCGGTCTTGATCTCATTGACCGCCGCGTACAGCGTCGTCGTCTTGCCGCTGCCCGTCGGCCCCGTCACCAGCACCACGCCGTAGGGCTTGCTCACCGCCGCCTCGAACAACTCCTGCACGTCCGGCGCGAAACCCAGCGCCGGCAGCGTCAGCACCTGCGAGCTTGGATCGAGAATGCGCG
>JBGPJK010000454.1:0-3694 GCA_041485425.1 Terriglobia bacterium
CGGGCCAGTTCCAGTCCACTCAATCCCGGCATGGCAAAGTTCGTCACCAGCAGATCGAACTGCTGGTTCTTGAGAGCCTCCAGCGCTTCGTCGGCACTGGTCGCGCCAATGGCATGGTAGCCCTCGGTATGCAGAATGTCGCAAGCGAGGCGGCAGAGCAACTCGTTGTCGTCAACTACCAGAATTTTTTTCATGGCCCGCTCCTAGTCTGCCGCTGATCCCGCGTCCCGCAAGGGCGGCGCTTTAGTGAATACCAGACCGTCGCTTCCGAGACTGACGTTCACCAGATCGCCCGCTGTCACTTGACCGGTCGCCACGAGATTCGCAAGCGCATAAACGATATTGCGTTCGATGACGCGCTTGAGATGGCGCGCCCCGTACTTGGGATCGGTTCCTTCCTTCAGCAACCATCGCTTTGCATCCGCAGTGCAGTGGAAGGTGAAATGGGCCCGGCCCGCAGCCCCCGTGATCCGCTGCTGCACTTTGGCCAGTTCCAGGTCCAGGATTTGCTCCAGTTGCTCAGGCCGTAGCGTGTTGAAAACCACAGTCTTGTCGAGGCGATTCATGAACTCCGGGGCAAATTTTCGCCGCGCAGCCTCCAAAGCCGCGCGCGCGATCTTGTCATCCAGGTCAGAATCGGCGACGACCGGATGAGCGGCAAAGCCGATGCCACCCTCCACCAGGCCGCTCATCTCCACCGCACCCAGGTTGGAGGTCAGGAAGATCATGCATTGCGAGAGATCGACGTGGCTGTTGTCCCCCAGGGTCAGGCTCGCTTTGTCGAGAATCCCCAGCAGGAGCTGCCACAAGGTTTCCGACGCCTTTTCGATCTCGTCGAACAGTAGCAATGTGAGTTTGATCTTGTCCGTGTGCCACCGGTTCAGCGCTTCTTGGGTAAGGAGCGGCGGAGTTTGGGAGTGTCCGATATAACCGGGGGGCGAGCCAATCAGCTTGGCAATTTCATGGTGTTCCTGAAATTCGGCGCAATCGATCTTCACAAAAGAGTGACGGTTACCGAACAGTGCTTCCGCCACCACTTCGACGACGTAGGTTTTTCCCGAACCCGTGGGCCCAAGGAAAAGCATGTTCGCGACGGGCCGGTCAGGTGGATTCATTCCCACCAGGAAAGTCTGATAAACCTCGGTGACCGCGTCGATCGCGGTGTCCTGCCCAACGATGCGGCTGCGCAGGAAGGCTTCGAATTCCCGGGTGGCTTCGCCCCGGCGCGTGGGATCCAGAGCAGAGGTCTCACTCCATTCCTGAACTGCGGTCGAATCGCTCGCCACGGCCGTCGAGCTTTTGACATCGTCGAACATGGCGACCTACCCTCGCGTCCCTCGCGCCTGCGCGCCTGCCACCGCATGCTCAGCGTGCGCTGGGCCGACGCTCTCATACCCTGTTGCGGCAAAGTACAGAGCACGGTCAAAGAACCGCTCCAACGATTGCAGCAGTTCCCGGTCGCCGTAGAAATCCACGGGTTGCTCGAGCAGGCCTTCCTGCGCCAGGTATTCCCAGAGATGCTCCTTGACAGTGTTGATCGTCCATAGGAGTTCGCTGAAGGGCACGCCTTGCCGGGCGCGCCGCACGCCCAGTCCGATGTAGCGTTCCTCAATCTCAGATTCGGTTTTGCTCAGCAACCAGTCGCTGAGGTGGCGGTAGATTTCATAGACGCGTCTTTTCAGTTCGTCCGGAGGCACTCTCCGCACCAGCTCACGGCATCGGTCTGAGCTTTTGAGCTTATGCAGTAACCCGTCAGCCAGGTTGTCGGCGTGGGTTTCGATCAGTTGAATCAGCATTGCAGGGAACATATTCCCTCCCTGAGCCGGGCGTGTTGGCCAGCTCCGATGCAAGCCTGTCCATCTTTATTCTCAAACTCTGTGACGAAACGGGCAGTGACGTGCCACACAGATGGGGGTGATTAGCGGGGCCACAAGGGGACCGGGGGTGCCCAGTGTCTTGCTTCTCTTGCAGACATCGGAACAGCAAAAAGCCCCATCGCTCACGCGATGGGGCCTTCTAAACTCCGCACCGAAGCTTATGTGCTGAACGATGAGCCGCAGCCGCAGGTGCTCTTCACATTCGGATTCTCGAACTTGAAGCCGGCGCCTTCCAGCGTCTCCACGTAATCCACGATGCAGCCATTGAGGTACATGACCGAGGTCGCGTCCACGTACACCTTCAGGCCGTCCATTTCGAAAGTCTTGTCCATCAGCCCGGCGGCATTCTCAAACGACATCGAATAAGAGAAGCCGGAGCAACCGCCGCCCACCACTCCCACCCGCAGGCCGGCCGGGACCGGGTTCTGTTGTCCCATAATCTCCTTGACCTTGGTAACGGCACTCGGAGTCAGGCTGATCGGCATCTGCTTGGGCTGTACTGCTGGTGTTGTCGGCGTAGTTGTTGTTGTGGCCATTCGCGTATCTCCTTCAGATCACGTAGTTATGGATTATAGCAAAGCCGGGGTCTGATCCTGCCCGCCAAAATAAACCACTGGTAACTCAGTCAGTTAGATGACCCCAGAGGCCCAACCGTCGCACGCAAAACAAAAAGCGTTAGCCCATGCCTTTCAGGGCTATAATTCGCGGTTGGGGACCCTTGCCGGTGCCATTTGTGGTGTCGGAGCACCGGCGGAGCTTGGGACTCTTGATCGCCACCGAGGTGCCATATGACGACCATGCTGATGTGGCCGCTGGTTGTATGGGGTGTTCTCACCACCGTCCTCATCATCCTCCTGATCTACCGCAGCACGCTCACGATGCAAGAGGATGACCAACTGTTCCTGGGCGAATCTGAATCGCACATGGAGAAGGAACAGATTGAACTCATGCACAAGCTGAACAAGGTCACTCCCATCGTGAAATGGCTGGGCGCGGCCTCGGGAGTGCTGATCCTGGTCATTGGCGGCATGTGGATTTACCAGGGCCTGTCGCAGCAGATGCAGTAGTCTGGGGCGCGAAGTCGCCACTCCACTTCTGGCCGAAAATCTGGAGTGGAGCTTTGCCTGCCCCCCAGGGAACTTCTGGTGCCGGGAACGGGGCTCGAACTTGAGCCGTTTAGCAGGCGTGAGCGAGCCGCAGGCCGAGCGGACGCGAGGCTGAAGCCCTGAGCAAGGCCGAAGGGCTGCTGGCGAAATCCCGAGCGCAGTCGAGGGACCCTCGCGAGGCTTGGTGCCGGGAACAGGACTCGAACCTGCACGCCTTGCGGCACTGGATCCTAAGTCCAGCGCGTCTGCCAATTCCGCCATCCCGGCCTGGGGTTATTTTAACCCACGCTCCCGCCGTCTCTTCTTGTTCCGGGGGACGTGACCGATGTTTCCAGTTTTGCAAAAGCGATAGGCAGAACGGGGAAACCTCACCAGTTACCGTGACAAAATCTTGTCGCTTGACCGCACGTTTCCCCAAGAGGATAATTTGACCGCTCGACCTGCTGTACCTAGCTCCCCTTGCGGTCCGCAGGCAAGCGACCCCGTCTCTCTGAGCGTTACGTATCTGTGATCTCGCGCACGGAGGATCTTCATGACAAGACTGGATGGATGGAAGAGAGCCTGCGCCGTTCTTTCGCTCTGCACCGCGACGGCAATTGCCGCGCCCGCACAGACGTTTACCACGCTGTTCAATTTCGACTTTACCGATGGTGCGCTCCCCATGTCCGTGTCGCCGGTCCAAGGTCACGACGGCAACCTCTATGGCACAAC
>JBGPJK010000455.1:0-3689 GCA_041485425.1 Terriglobia bacterium
CGAGTTCTTGTTGCTGGTACCTTT
Source organism: Terriglobia bacterium (assembly GCA_041485425.1). Taxonomy (GTDB): domain Bacteria; phylum Acidobacteriota; class Terriglobia; order Terriglobales; family Acidobacteriaceae; genus JAIQET01. The sequence goes on from JBGPJK010000455.1 coordinate 25, forward strand.
GCGCAGGCCTTCGAGCACCTCCAGGCCGCCTTGCAGGTCATCACAGTCCACAATGACGGCGTCGAATTTTTCGGTGGAAAGGATCTCGCTGCCCGAACGGGCGCCGCGGCAGACCTCGAGTTCAATCGACAGTTTCTCCAGGGTGGGGCGCAGGACGCGAACCACTTGCGCATCGCGGCTCAGGAGGAGTGATTCCAACACCATGGCAATTTGAATGGTAGCCCTCGCCTTCGGAGCCGAGAAGGTGACCAAGGTAATGGGTAGCTCGTGGCAGGTAGCAGGGAAGAACTGTCAGCTCTTAACATTTTGCTGGAAACTCGAAACCAGAACCTTGAAACTATCCTCCAATGCACAAGCTGGTTTATCTCTCGCTCGGTTCCAATGTTGGCGACCGTGCCGCCAACCTGAACACGGCCATCGCTGGCATCGGCGGCTTGGGGACGGTAATCGCGGTCTCGTCTTTCTATGAAACCGAGCCGGTGGAACTCACGGCGCAGCCCTGGTTTCTGAATTGTGCCGTCGCGCTCGATACGGAAAAGATGCCGAAGCAACTGCTGGCTGGCATTGTCGACATTGAGCAGGAGATGGGCCGGCGTCGCGTGCAGAAGAAAGGACCGCGCAGCATCGATATCGACATCCTGCTGTTTGGCAGTTCGATCGCCGATAAGCAAGGGCTCACCATCCCGCATCCCGCGATGCATGAGCGCCGGTTCGTTCTGGAACCGTTGGCGGAAATCGCTCCCGAGGCGCGGCATCCCGTGTTCAAGCGCACCGTCCGCGAGATGCAAGACGCCTTGCCGCCGGGGCAAGCGGTACGGAAGGTGAGCAAAACCTAGGCCAGGGATTTACGCGGATCAACACGGATAGAACGAGAGAGAAAGCAAATTGGTTTGAATCCGCGCAGATCATGGCTGGTCCTGCTGAGGACTGACGACTAAGGTGTAATGATCCGGCTGCCTGCTTCGTCCGGCGACGCGATCACCGACTGCTTCTCCGGAAATTGCGCGAAGAGAAAATCTACAAAGGCCCGTGCCTTCGGGCGTCCCGAGGTGCGGGCATGGGCGGTGCGCACCAGGAAAACCAGCGCGCGCAGTACATCGGCATCGCGCAGCCGGGTGTGCCCAAAGTGCTTCTGCTCCGCCTCGCCGTACTCTTTCACCATTTTTTGGACTTCCGCGGCCACTGCCTGCTGACCCACGCCGGTGATGGGCGTTTCGTAGTGCAAGCCGGAGTTAGCCAGCGTCTCGTACGTCTTGGCCATCGCGGTGAGCGCGGCGATCAGATCGGTGTCGGTGAGGGTGCGGTCGGCCCGCGCGCTCTTCGTCAGGGCGTAGCTCAGTCCCGCGAGCAGATGCTCACGTTCGTAGAGGAACTGATCTCCGAGCTCGACTTGCAGAAACAGCGCGGATTGGTCCAGATCCTGCGCCCGGCGAGGCTTTTCGTGCTCCCGCGCCTGCTGCAGATACACACAGTCGCTGGGGCACTCGAGGGTGACCTCGCGCTGCTCGCCGCAGCATTGCGTGCAAATGCGGCCATGCACCGCCGGACAGAAACGTTTTTCCTTGCGCTGTTCGCAGATCGCACAACTCACTGAGACTTGTCTCCTGCAAATATTATGACATGCAGCAGGGAGAGTCTCGTCCCTCAAGGAGTGCTTTCAACCCCGCCGGACCTGCTTGGACAGGCCATTTGGGAGCCCGCAGACGCCAGAGAGGCCTTTTTTCAGTCCTTTTTGGGGTCATCATTGAAAACAACCGCCAAAAATGCGCCTGAAACGCTTCTTTTCCACAGGAGCGATGGTGTAACATAGCGTCCATCGCAGGAAAATCAGAGTTGCATTCAGAGGAGGATTCATGGCTTCAGGCATGACCAAGACTCAACTCGTCCGCCATCTGGCCGAGAAACTTGAGACCAACAACAAGACCATTGCAGCATTTCTCGAGCAGCTAACCGACACCGCCATCAAAGAAACCAAGAAGAACGGCGTATTCGTGGTGCCCGGACTGGGCCGCCTGGTCAAGGCTCATCGCAAAGCCCGCATGGGACGCAATCCCCAGACCGGCGAACCCATCCAGATCAAGGCCAAGACTGTGGTGAAGTTCCGCATTGCGAAGGCCACCAAGGACGCGATCGCGCCCAAGAAGTAGCGGTAGCGCCGGCGTCCCGCCGGCATCTTGCAGTACGCAAAGGCCGGCTCTGGAGCCGGCCTTTTTCGTTCAGACTAGAAGAATGGTTCGGATAGGAATAAACCCAGTTCCCAGTTCTCGGTTGCCGGTTCTCAGTCTTTCGACAGCAGAGCAGCCGGCTTACTTTCCATACTCGTTCTTCACCACCTCGCCGCCTTTCATCACGAACTTCACGTGTTGCAGCGTGGTGACATCCTGCAACGGATCGCCATCGACCGCGATGATGTCCGCCCACTTGCCGGGTTCGATGGTTCCGATCTTGTCCGCCCAGCCGAGCAGGTCGGCGTCGTTGATGGTGGCGCTCTGGATGGCTTGCAGCGGAGTCATGCCTAGTCGCACGTACACGGCGAGTTCATGCGCATTAAGTCCGTGCGGATAAACGGCGGCGTCGGTGCCGAGTCCGATCTTGACGCCAGCGGCGATGGCCTTTCTGGCGTTGTTCTGTCCGGTTTCCGCGACCATTTCCATCTTGCGCTTTGCGTAATCCGGCAAATTGGCTTGGGCGGCATTTTCCCTCTGCCAATCCACCAGGTACAGCGTGGGCACCAGGTATGTGCCGTTCTTCTTCAAAGTGGCGATGGCAGCATCGTTCATGAGGTGCCCGTGCTCGACGGAGTCGACGCCCGCTTCCGAGGCCCAGATCACACCCTGCGCACCGTGGGCGTGGGCGGCAACTTTGCGTCCCAGGCGGTGGGCTTCGGCCACGATGGCCTTCATCTCTTCGAGCGTAAATTGGGGAGCATTCGGGTCGTCGCCTTTGGAGAGCACGCCGCCGGTGGCACAGATCTTGATGAGGTCGGCGCCGTACTTGATCACCTCGCGAGTCTTGTGCTGAACACTCTCGATGCCGTCGGCCACACCCTCGTTGGTGGCGTGGTACTCGAAGGGTAGCAGGTTGTTGTCGCAGTGTCCGCCGGTGATGCTCAGCGCCGGCCCGCTCACCAGCATGCGGGGACCGGGAACGTCGCCGGCGTTGATGGCGTCGCGCAGGGCGACGTCGGTGTAGCCGCGCGCCGCCACGTTGCGCACGGTGGTGAAGCCGGCCTCCAGCGTCAGGCGGGCGTTGTGCGCGCCAATGAGCGCCTCGCGCGGAATTGAAATGGCCAAAGTTTGGTAGCCAAAGCTGGGATTGAACGTAAGATGCGTGTGCGCGTCGATCAGACCGGGGAGAACGGTGGCGTTGGGAAGATTGATGGTGCTGGCCTCGGCCGGTGCGGCGGAGGCGGGGCCCACGCTGACGATCTTATCGCCCTCAATGACGATGGCCTGATCGGAGAGCATCTTTCCGGGTTCACGCGAAAGAGCATCGGCATTCTGCTTGAGAGGGTGGGGTATAGGATTTCGCGTTGCCACGATTACCCTTTGCGACACAGATTCTTGCAACCGGAGAATCTTGTCTGGTATCCGACGCTCGCTGACGGAGTTCGAAGAACGCTCGCCGATGGGAATTCATATCATTTCCTGAAATCGCTGATACCC
>JBGPJK010000456.1:0-3685 GCA_041485425.1 Terriglobia bacterium
CGCTTCACCGCGTTCTGCACCGTCCCCGGACCGGAGTTGTACGCCGCCATCGCCAGGTACCAGTCGCCGAACTGGTTGTACAAATCTTTCAGGTGTCGCGCCGCCGCACGGGTTGCCCTTTCCGGATCCTGCCGCTCGTCCACCCACCAGGTGCGCTCCAGACCGTAACCCTTGGCCCGGCTCGACATAAACTGCCACATGCCGCGGGCCCCAGCCCGCGAAAGCGCCAGCGGATGGAACCCCGACTCGGCTTGCGCCAGATAAATCAGATCTTGGGGCACGCCCTCTTCCTTCAGAATGCTCTGGATCATGTCGTGGTAGCGACCGCTGCGCACCAGCGCATGCTCCAGCGTTCCCCGTCCCCGCGTCGAAAAATAGTTGATGTAGCTGACCACCGGATCGGTCAACATCAACGGCAGGTCGGAACGGGTGGCCTTCACCTCTTCCGCGGCTTTCGCCCTGACATTGGGATCAGCCGGGAAGGTCACTTCGTTGGCTTCATCAATCGGCGCGGGCTCGGACTTCTGCTCGGTAAACCCATCGCCCTCCTGCAATGCCTGCAGTTCCAGCCCGTTCACTCCATCCAGAACGCGGTCAAACTCATCCTGGAGGCGCTCATCCGACCGCACATCCAGCGAGCTTCCCAGCAACAGGTCGAACGCCCGGTCAAAATCCTGCTTGGCCGCTTCCAGATGCCCAGCCTTGTAATTGTCCTGCCCCGCCTGGTATTCCTTCTCGACCTTCGCGATCAGCTCGGCAACCGGATCGGGCTTGGGTTGGGGCTGGACCGGTTCCGCCGGGGTAGACTTCGCTGTATCCACGGGAAGCTGTGGCCCGGGAGTGGCAGCGGCGATCAAAGCCGGAGCGTTCGCCTGCGCCGCAGGTAGAAGCGCTGCCGACCGCTGGCTCGTCTGGCAAGCCGTGCCCGCCAAAGCCAGGGCAACCGGCGCGATCAGAAGATAGAGTTTCGTGATTCTCATTATTTCTCTATAACTTACCGCTACCTGCGCCTGACTCTCCCAAGAGCAATAGACACCAAAATCCTACTATCCTTCGATTTGATGGGTCAATCCACAACCGGATTAGTCAGGTTACCTTGGGAACCGAATCGGCATGTTACGCGCAGGATCCCACCAAGGGCAACATGTCTTGGTCTGAGAACCGCGAACTGAGAACCGAGAACTCCTGGAAAGACAAGAGAACCGACGCCCAGGAGCCCCTCCTCACCTTGCCCGCTTGCGCGAATAGGACCGGGCGTAACCTGGCACCGGCGTCCTGGGGTCCAGCCGCGGATCGTTAATCGCCGTCCCCGCCACCATCGCCAGCGGAATCACTCCCGCCCAGGTCGGAAATCCGTAGTCTTCCTCGTCATCAATCGGCGGTCCCTGGCGTACCTTGGCGGAAAATTCCGTGATGGGCAGGCGCATGACCAGCGTGGCCTTAATCTCCTTCTCGTTAGGCTGACGCGACTCGGCCCAGCGTCTAGGCAGAATGTGCTCCGAGAGTAAGCGCAGCGCTTCCAGCTTTTCTTCGGGATCCTCCACCGCCACTGCCGTACCCAGCACCACCACCGAGCGGTAATTCATCGAATGATTGAAGATCGACCGCGCCAGCACCAGCCCGTCGAGTAGCGTGACCGTCACGCAAACCGGCACCCCCTGGTCGATGCGCCGCAGCATGCGGCTGGCCGCCGACCCGTGAATATACAGGTTGTCGCCGGCCCGGCCATAACCCGTAGGAATCACGAACGGCTGCTCATCCACCACGAATCCCACATGGCAGATGAAACCTTCATCGAGGATCTGGTAAGCCGCCGCCCGGTCGTAAACCGCCCGGTCGGCCTCGCGGACCACTCGCGTGCGTGCCGTCGGCGTATAGGGTTCGGACATGGGGAACAGGCTCCTGGCGTTCGCGAAGAGTGAAAAAGAGTGTAACAGGAGAGCATCGGAGGGCTGCGGGAACGAAGAAGGGCGGGCACGAAACCCGCCCTAATCGTCAATCGAAATTTCTTCCTACCACGTCAGCTTCACAGCGAACTGCAACTGCCGCGGATCGAAGGTCGAGGTAGCTTTCTGGCCGCTATCCCAAAGTGGGTTCACGTCTGAGATGTTGAACCGGTTGACGAAGTTGAATGCGTCCACCACGCCTTCCAGTGCAAAGCGCTCCCCAAAGGGAATTCGCTTGGCAATTCGGATGTCGGTGAACAGGTTGTACGGCTTGGTCCCGGCGTTGCGCCCCAGGTTGCCGGTCAGCGTCCCGTCCAGGAAGCAGGCCGGTATTAGGAAGCCGGTGGGAGAGAATCGTGAAGGGGCCGCTTTATCGCCGCAGGAATTTTGTGTTCCGGCAGTCGCAGTCCGCGGACGATCCGTCGGCGTGCTGAAGTCGAAGTTGCGGTCGTCGCCCACAATGATGTTGAACGGCCGCCCCGATGTGGCCTCGATAATCGGCGCCACCGTCCAATCGGAGAAGAACTTGCGCAGGAAGCCACTGCCCCCCAGCCTGCCGCTTTGGTAGACCGCACTGAAGACAAAGCGGTGGCGCTGGTCAAACAGCGAATTGGAGCGTTCCGCCGGAAGGTTGTAGTTGTTCTGCGGTTCGAGCGGCGATTGCAGGTCGGTGGAGTCGTCGATCGAGTGCGACCAGGTGTAGGACGCCAGAAATTCGTAGTGCTGTCCGAAGCGCTTGCGCAGGTTGGCGGTCAGGCCGTGATACACCGAACTGCCATTGCTGAAGTTGGCCGGCATGTCGCTGAAGGGAACGCAGTTTGCCAGCGACGTAGGATCGCAGTTGGCGGGTATGCCGTCGGCCTGCAGAACCAGGGTTGCCAACGGAACACACGGTCCGAACGCGTTCGCACCCATCAGTGAAGGGTTGAACCCAGAGGGCCGGAAGAAACTGGTTAGTGCAGCAGGAACGTATGGCGACCCTGTCGGGCTGACGCCGCACGGCGGAAATACGAGTGGGTTCTGAGTGCCCACCGCGAGCGGGTTGCTTGGGAAATTTGGGTCGTTCTGCGGAATGCCAAGGAATGTGGCGGTGGCCACCGCCGCCTGCCAGTTGGCGAGCAGCGCCTTCGGCTTGACGGCATTCACGTTGATCGGCCGGTTCAGATGCCGTCCGCCATTGAAGTTGTACTCCAGGCTGAGCGAGAGGTCGTGTCCCAGATCGCGCTCATAGGTGAGGTTGGCCTGGTGGGATTGGGCGTACTGGAAATTCTTGGAAACGGGAAACCCGAAGGGCTGGATGGCCAATGGCACGCCCCCAGCAAGGTAGTTCTGGTTGGTGAAGACGGATTGCGTATTGGGAGCAGGGTTGAAACGCTGCTCGTTGGGGAGATAAGTGAAACTCGCTGGCAGGCAACCCAAGAGTCCCTGGAAGGCATTGCTGGCATTGAGTGAGCAGGCTGCGTCGGGTGCGCCGGGGAAGAGCACAATCTGCGGCGCCTGGGAGCCATCGGCGACATCAGAGTCGAAGGCCAGCGCCAGCAAGGGATGATCGTAGAACAAACCGTAGGAGGCGCGGAAAACACTCTTACCGTCGTTATGCGGGTCCCACGCCAAGCCGATGCGCGGCGCCACGTTGTTGAAGTCGCGCGGAATGCCCTGGGTGATACCCAGGAACTTCTGACCGAATGCCGCAGTCGAGTTCAGTGGACTGAAAGTGGGCGTGAATTCCACGTCGTAGC
>JBGPJK010000457.1:0-3684 GCA_041485425.1 Terriglobia bacterium
CCTCGGCGGCTGGTACGAGTACGACGAGGAGGGTACGCCCGCCAGCCGGGTGGAGGTCATCAAGGACGGGATTCTGAGAAACTTTCTGATGGCGCGATTGCCCATCAAGGATTTCGCCAAATCAAACGGCCACGGGCGCGCCCAGCCGGGCCTGATGGCCACCGGACGTCAGGGCAACCTGCTCGTCACTTCGTCCCACACCACCAAGGATGCAGAATTGCGGCAGAAGCTGATCGATGAAATCAAGAAGCAGGGAAAGCCGTACGGACTGTATTTTGAAGACATCCAGGGAGGATTCACGCTGACTCAACGGGCGATGCCGCAAGCCTTTCAGGTGCTGCCCGTCCTCGTATGGCGAGTTTACCCCGACGGCCGCCCCGATGAACTGGTGCGCGGCGTGGACATTGTGGGAACTCCGCTAGCAGCCATGACCCGCATTCTGCTTACAGGAGAGAAGGCCGAGGTGTTCAATGGCATCTGCGGCGCAGAGTCGGGCAGCGTGCCCGTGTCAGCTGTCGCCCCAGCCATGCTGTTCTCCGAGATCGAGGTGCAGAAGCGAGCCCATTCCCTGAACCGCCCACCGATTCTTTCGCCACCGGGCTTTGAAACGACCGAGTCCACCCACTCGTCGAAAGCCGGAGGCCGGCCATGATCATCAAGTCCACGCTCCGCAAATCCCCAAGCATGTTTCGATGGAGCGACGGGCGTCCCCGCCCGTCCGCCAGAAAACAAAAGTTTGCGATGGTTCTAGCGTTACTGATCACGCTGTTTGTTCCTTCAACCTACGCGCAAGCGAAAGACGCGCAAACATCCGCCGACGACGATCCGGTGCTGCAAGCAATGCGAACCGAACTGGAGCGCTCCAAGTCAGCCCTCAAGCTGGAGGGCATGGCCGCACCGTATTACATCGACTATCGCGTCATCGACATGGACGCGTACGCTGCCGAGGCGGCCTTTGGAGCCCTGCGCACCGATGTGCGGGCACGTTTCCGCTTCCTCCGTGTCGTCGTCCGGGTAGGCGACTACAAGCAGGACAGCTTCTTCGGCCAAGGCCAGGGCGCAATGGACTTCATGCCGCTCGACAACGATGTCGTCGCCCTGCGCCATCAGATCTGGCTCGCCACCGACAATGCCTACAAGGCTGCGACCGAGGCTCTGACCGCCAAGCAAGCCCAACTGAAGCAGTACACCGTCGACCAGCCAGTAGACGATTTTGCCCACGCCGAACCGGTAGTCTCGATAGGCCCGCTAGCCAAGCTTGATTTCGATACGCAACCCTGGAGCAAGATGCTGCAGGACTCGTCCGCCCTGTACGAAACCGATCCCCAGATCGAGTCCTTCGACTCAGCACTGAATTTCGCCGCCGTGAACCGCTATTTCGTAAGTTCGGAAGGCACGGCAGTGCGCAGTGGTCAAACGGTCTACGATCTGAGAATCGCGGGCGCTACCCAAGCCACGGATGGCATGCGGCTGGATCGCTCGCATGGATATTCTGTCACCAACATGAAGGAACTGCCGTCAGAAGAAACCCTGCTGGCAGACACCACAAAACTGCTCGCTACATTGAAGGAATTGCGTGTCGCGCCCATCGCCGACGAGGAATATCGTGGCCCCGTGCTGTTCTCCGCCGATGCGGCTTCCACTGTCTTCTCCGACTTGGTGGGAGACAATATTCTCGGCCTCAGACCCGACTTGGGCCAGCCCGCCCGCACCAAGGGAGCCTTCGCCGCCAGCTACAAATCCCGCGTCCTTCCCGACTTTCTGTCTGTGGTGGACGATCCCACGCTAGCCTCCATGAATGGACGAGGCTTGATGGGCAAGTACGAAGTCGACGATGACGGGGTTAGGGCCATGCCAGTCTCGGTGATCGAGAACGGCAAGCTGATGAACTACTTAATAGGGAGGGAACCGATTCGGGATTTCCCCGCGTCCAACGGCCACGGTCGCGCCCGTGTACCCCAGAACTACCCAGGGCCCAGTCTCGGAAACATGATCGTGCGCTCCTCCGAGTCTTCGTCGCCCGAGCAGTTGAAGAAGAAACTCATCGAAATCTGTCAGCAGCGCGAGCTCCCCTATGGATACTACGTTGAGACCCTGGGCCCGCAACGCGTGCCCCGCTTGCTCTACAAGGTCTGGGTGAAAGACGGCCACCAAGAACTGGTGCGCGGAGCGATCTTCGGCGACCTGGACACGCGCACCTTGCGCAACGACCTTATCGCGGCCGGGAACGACGTCAACATCGAGAACCGACCGCTAAACATTCCGCACAGCATTGTGAATCCGTCCATCCTGTTCGATGAGCTGGAGGTAAAGCGCGCGAACGCCAACAAAGACAAGCTCCCGGACTACCCTGCGCCAACGGTAGCTTCGAAGAAGTAATTTCGAAAAAGTCCCTTCCCTCATCAGTCATCCAATGTAGGCGCGGGCGTCATCGCCCGTGCAGGAGTGCCGTCGATAAGTTTCGTTCCCCTCACCTATCAGTACCTCAAATCCGGAGTGGGTCAGTTTGAAATTGCACTCGACTTGTGGGTCGATGCGATCTCGTAGTGTGCTGATTTCGCGTCGTGCCGGGACAAGTACTTCCGGCGTTCCTCGGGAACCACAGAAGTTTCGTAATCCCGTCCCGCGAAGGCGCGAATCGCATCAATAGAATCCCAGAGCATGATTGTGATGAACTCGACCTCGTCTCCCTGGTTTCTCCTCAGCAGGTAGCTGCCCTTGTAACCTTTCACCTCGCTGATACCGGGCAGAAGCTCCGGTTTCAGCATGGCCTCATAAGCGTCGGCGTGCTCAGGCTTCGTGTATCCGTGCCAGATTCGTGCGATCACGTGACCTCCTTCGGAATGTCGCGGAGTCTACTCTAGCAGTCGGCCTGTGGGAAACCGGACTGACCGCGACCCAAATTCCTCCGCGCTTGCCGCGCCTCACCCTGGGCTGTAGCATAGAGACAGTTATTCTTCCCCGGCATTCTTTTTTGGTAATCCCAGGAGGCTTTATGGCAACCGATGTCTTAACCGGGCCGACCATCATGGGCACGGGTACGCGGACCAAGGTTTATAAGAACTTTATCGATGGTGAATGGGTCGAGGCATCGACCGGACAGACTTTCGAGAACCGCAACCCCGCCGATACTCGCGATGTGGTGGGCATCTTCCAGAGATCCGGCAAGGCGGACGTGGACGCCGCGATCGCAGCCGCGAAGCGGGCCTTCGCCAAGTGGCGTCTGGTCCCCGCTCCCCGCCGCGCCGAGATTATCTACCGCGCCGCCGAGATGCTGATGGAGCGCAAGGAAGATTGCGCCCGCGACATGACTCGCGAAATGGGCAAGATCCTCAAAGAGACCCGCGGCGATGTGCAGGAGGCGGTCGATACTGCCTATTACATGGCCGGTGAAGGGCGCCGCATGTTCGGTCCGACCACACCTTCCGAGTTGCCCAACAAGTTTGCCATGGCGGTGCGGCAACCCATCGGAGTTTGTGGAATGATTACTCCGTGGAACTTTCCCATGGCGATTCCGTCGTGGAAGCTTTTGCCCGCGCTGGTGTGCGGCAACACTTGTGTGATCAAGCCCGCACAGGATACTCCGCTTTCAACTTTCAATCTGGTGCGTGTTCTTTACGACGCTGGTCTGCCCAGGGGCGTGGTGAACATCGTGACCGGCTTCGGGTCCGAGGTCGGCACGCC
>JBGPJK010000458.1:0-3678 GCA_041485425.1 Terriglobia bacterium
CGAAATGAAAGAGAAGAAGGCTCGGGTCGAGGACGCCATGCACGCAACCCGTGCAGCCGTGGAAGAAGGCATTGTCCCCGGCGGCGGCGTGGCCCTGGCCCGCTGCGTCCCCGCACTCGACAAGCTGAAGGTTGACGGCGACGAGCAGATCGGCGTCACCATCGTGAAACGTGCCCTGCAGGAACCGCTGCGCCAGATCGCCGAGAATGCCGGCGAAGAAGGAGCAATCGTCCTGGGCAGGGTGAACGACTCGAAAGACAACAACTACGGCTACAACGCCCTGACCGGCGTGTACGAAGACCTGGTCAAGGCGGGCGTGCTTGATCCCACCAAGGTCGTGCGTACTGCCCTGCAGAACGCCGGTTCCATCGCCTCGCTGATGTTGACCACGGAAGCTCTGGTCGCGGAGATCCCGGAAGATAAGAAGGGCGCGTCAATGCCCGGCGGACACGGCGGCGGCATGGGCGACATGTACTAAAGGCAGCTACTAGCTTTTGACTTGAATCGGGCCCCGCTCGCAGGAGCGGGGCTTTTTTCTGATATTGAGGATGGCTGGGTGGCGCGGGTGCTCTCGCCGACGATTTATGGAGCACCACGGACCACGTGGGGACGGCCCCCTTGCGGAACGCTTCGATTCGCACCTCACGCGATGCCCCGCTCCGGTGAATCTTCTGGTCTCTTCAGGCTGCCTTCATCTGCTTCAGGATACTGTCTCCCTGATTTTCCTGAAATCACCGACCAGCGGTTCGCACGAAGGAGTTACAACATGAGCCAACTGGCACGAAGAAATTCTCTCTGGCTGATCTTGCTTTGCGGTGTCGCGATGAGTTCCGGGTTGCGTGCGCACACGCCGAGGACACAAGCACAGCAGTTGGTAGAGGCCACCGCGCAGAAGCACCCGGAAGTCGCCGGACTGGAACTGGCGGCCACGCCGCCTGCGAAGCATAGCTGCGTCACCATCGCGGCTACGGACACGAAAGAGATTGGAGAAAAATGCGACAAGGATGAGTTCACGGTACTAAAGACTCTGAAGCCGTTCGTGGAACAAGAGCAGGATGGGTTCGACGTGACGGCACCACTGCACGACGCGAGCGGAAAGTTGATTGGGACCGTGGGCATTGATTTCAAGCCCCAACCCGGCCAGACCAAGGCGGATGTTCTGCAGCGAACGGCTGAATTGGTGCGAGAACTGGAGCCGCAGATTCCGTCCAAGGGATTTCTATTTCAACCCGCCCCTTGATGGGCTTTCCCGCGAGGAACGGGCCAGGCGGCTTCGGGGCAAGGATAACCACAGAGGACACAGAGAAAACCCAGGTCCCTCGCTTCGCTCGGGATGACAACTGGGGGACGGGCCACGCGCCGGGGCGCTCTCCCGGAGCAATCACAGCCAACTGTGCGCCTTGTACTTTCGCTCCTCGCCGGGAAGCAGACAATGGCAGGCGGGGAGAGCCGGCTTTCTGTGGCGATCCAGGTTGTGAACGATCTACTTTTGGACGACCAGGAATGAGCTGCCGGCTTCAGCACGCGGCGGCTCCCCGGGAGTTCTGGGGAAGGAGACGACGATTATGAGCAAACAGGAACTCATCGACCTACTCAATGAGGACATGGCAGAGGAATTTGCCAGCGCGATCCAGTACATCAATCATGCAGCGCTGATCAGTGGGGCGCGGTTTGTGGCGGTGCAGAAGGAACTGCTGGTACACGCGGCCGAGGAGATGCAGCACGCCACTACGCTGGCCGAGCAAGTGGTCTCACTCGGCGGCCACCCGACGGTGGAGGTTGGTCTGATCAAGACCTCGGGCGACTCCGAAGAGATGCTGGAGCAGGACCTGGAAGGGGAAAAAGCGGCGGTGGCGGGCTACAAGGAGCGGATCCGGGCAGCGATGGAAATCGGCGAGTATGGGCTGGCGCGGGTTTTGCAGGACATCCTGGTAATGGAAGAGGAACACGCCCGCGACCTGGCAGCCGCAGTGGAGTTGAAATCGGAGTTCATACCGGAACTGGTGAGGCACGCCGTCTGAATTCGGACTTCAGACCTCGAACCTGGGCGGAGCAGGGTGGCAACAGCCAGACCTGGTAGCAGAGGTTTGCGTCGCGACCGAGGTGGCGTACGGGCGATGCAACTCGAGAGCCAGTTCTCACACACTTCCACGAGGCGGTTCCGTTTCCACCCTGCCCGGCGCTGGAGCCCTGCCGGAAGCGACCCCGGAGGCCGCGGGCTTTCCTACAGCGGCCCTGACCGGGCTGGAATCATCATCAGCCGTTTGCCTCGGCGTAACTTCCGAGAGCCGGATGCGAGAAATATTTTGATTTTCAGCACCGCCCGGTGCATGATATCCCGCACCTTGAAGTCTGAAACAGGTGTGCGCCCATTCCCTCGGAGCGCGGGCTGCGCAGCAGGTCACAAGCGACGTTAGGCTTGGTTCATTCCCCAAAGTTCGGAAAAACGCTCAAGGAGGCTTGACGGTTATGCGTAAAGTGACCGGCACCGTGTATTTCGCTTTCGGGTTGATCCTGGTTTTCGCAGTGGCAACGTGGGGATCGAATGCGCCGCGAAATGCCGATTCCCCGGGCAAAGTCCGCACCTATTACGTCGCGGCTGACGAGGTAGAGTGGGACTATGCGCCGAGTGGCATCAACAAGATGATGGGCAAGCCGTTCGAGGGTTACGCCAAGACGTTCGTGGAGCGTGGCCCGCACCGCATTGGCACTGTGTACCGCAAGGCCGTGTACCGCGAATACACGGATGAGACGTTTACCAAACTCAAGACGCGGCCGCCGGAGTGGGAGCATCTGGGAATGCTCGGTCCGGTGCTCCGCGCCGAGGTGGGAGACACCCTGCGCGTGGTCTTCCGGAACAATGGGACGCATCCCTACAGCATGCATCCTCATGGGGTGTTTTATGAGAAGGGTTCAGAGGGTTCCAATTATGAGGACGACTCCACCGCGGCGGACAAAGCGAACAACACGGTTCCCGCCGGGCAGACGCACGTTTACACCTGGCAGGTGCCGGAGCGTGCCGGTCCAGGACCCGGGGATGGGAGCTCGGTAGTCTGGCTCTACCATTCCCACGTAAATGAACCCAAGGATGTGGAAAGCGGCCTGGTCGGCACCATCATTATCACAGCCCGCGGCATGGCCGGGCCCGAGGGCAAGCCGAAAGATGTGGATCGCGAGTTCGTCACCCTGTTCACGATTTTCGACGAGAACACCAGTTGGTACCTGGAGCACAATATCCAGACTTACGTCAGCGATCCCAAGGGGCTCAACAAGCTGGAATTCGCTCCGGTCGATGACCAAGGTGTGTTCTCCCTGGTCGGCACGGGATTCGTTGCCGCCAATTTCAAGGCAACGATCAACGGCTACATCTATGGAAGCATGCCCATGATGACCATGAAGAAAGGCGAGCGTGTGCGCTGGTATGTGGTGAGCATTGGCGAAGGAATTAATTTCCACACGCCTCATTGGCATGGCAACGTGGTCCTGGATGGCGGGAAACGCACGGACACGATCTTCATCTCACCCGCCCAGATGCTGACCGTGGACATGGTCCCCGACAATCCCGGCATCTGGATGTATCACTGCCACGTCGATGACCACATGGACGCGGGCATGGTGACCCTGTATAAAGTTGAGCCTTGAGCGTTCGCCTGGAAGCAATGAAAACCGCCGAGGACG
>JBGPJK010000459.1:0-3673 GCA_041485425.1 Terriglobia bacterium
CCATCCACTGCCTGCATGCAAAGCAGAATTACGGTCTCTCGGGCCCAGCCGAAAGGGTAGAACAGACGCAGGGTCTGGAAAGGATGGTGCAGCATCGCGACTGCGACGTTCTTGAGCCAAAGGCTTATGCGTGTCCAGCCCGGGGCGCCGCCGGTCAGGAGCGTGGTGAGCAGGCCCATCGTGTCGGACCCTTTCGGGTAACGAACGGCTTCGACGTGGGTGTGTTCATCTATATAAATACCGGAACCAATCGCGACACCATTCGACATATCCTCTTGAGTACGAGGTATGCGGATCGCCAGCAGCGATTCGGAATTGGTACGGACATGCTTCCCGAGTCGATTACTGATGTGTGGCAACGAGCCCTTCTCTTTGAGATGGAAGAGCAGGTCCATAGTTCCCAGAGAAGAGGCCGAGAACACTACGCCTCGGCAAGTAAAGCGGCGCGGCTCGCTCTTGAACCAGCCAGTTGAGCGGACAGTATGCACTTCGTATCCGGCGCTTCCATCGGCCACGCCATTCAGCGGTTTGACATCCACGACCCGGGTCTCCGGAAAAATCCGAGTGCCGCGCTTTTCCGCAAGATAGAGGTAGTTCAGGTCGAGAGTATTTTTCGCGCCGTAGCGACACCCCATCATGCAGCCGCCACACCCGACGCACGTAGTTCGCGCTGGACCTTCTCCGCCAAAGAATGGATCCGGCAAGGTGTTGCCGCCGGCCTCTCCTTCCGGAGCCTGGAAAATCGCTACGCTGGTGCGGTAGAAGGTGTTTCCGGCCCCCGCTTCTTCCGCAGATCTCTTCAACAGTTGGTCGGCGGGGCCGAGGATTTTGTTTTCGGTAACACCGAGGATCTGGGAGGCGGCGTCATAATACCGCGGCATCTCCGTTTTCCAGGGGGCCAATCCGGCCCACGACCCCGTCTGCCACACCTTGTCTGGCGGCCGGAGCATGGTGGTCGCGTAGGTAATCGATCCGCCGCCGACCGCGCAACCGTGCAGGACGGTGACATGCCTGAAAAATCGCATGTTGAAGAAACCTTCCAGGCCCAGCTTTGGCCACCAGAACCAGCGGTGAATGGACCAACTCGTGTGGGGTAAGTTTTCCGGTGTCCAGCGGCGTCCCATTTCCATTACCGCCACCCGGTAGCCTTTCTCGGCTAACCGGTAAGCAGAGACGCTGCCCCCGAAACCGGAACCGACTACCACAAAATCAAAGTCGAGTCCCTGGTCGTGGGGCAGAATGCCGGTGTTCCCGTCTGCCGGCACGTTACACCGCCACTCCTTGCGTCGTGGGCAGGGACGCACGGACGGATTTCGCTGGAATGCGAATCGCTGGCGGTACGGCGGGTTGTTCCGGCGCCGGGGTTACGGCAGGTGCGGCCTTTGCCTTGGCAGGTGCGCTTCTCCGCCGCTGAGGGCCGATCCGGGCAGCTTTCCGCAGCTCTGCAAAACTTGCGGTGAGGAATGTCTCCAGACGCCGAAGACTTGGCGCGGCATGTGCGTTCCCCGTGAACCCGAAATACGCGGTTCCGTCGTAGGTCAGAACCGCGCAGTTGATCCCCAGATCACCGCCGATCGGCACGTAGGGGTAGCAGCGCAGCATCTTGTGGCCAAGCAGGTAGAGTGGAGACTCGGGACCCGGCACATTGGTGCAAATGACGTTGCACAGTCCGAGCGGCAACTGATTCGCAAGGGATCCTAAGAGTACCTGCGCCAGGGTTGGAATCGTTCCCAGCATGGACCCGGCCAAGCCCACCAACTCGGCCACATGCGCACTCTTCAGGAATGCGATCCTCTCGCGGATCGCTGTCAATAGTTTGCGTGGACTACGGATATCCAGCGGGATGGTGACGGGGACGAAGGTAATGCGATTTCCCAGGTCATTTGCGTTGCCCTTGTTCCGCACATTGACCGGAACCACAATCCGCAGCAGCCGCCCCCGGACGCGGACGCCTTGCAGTTCGGCATAGCGCCGAAACGCCGAGGTCACGATCGTCAGTACAACATCGTTGACGGTCGCTCCGAAGGCATTCTTCACGGCTTTGATGTCTGCCAGTGGAATCTCAGCCCAACTGAATTTCTGAGGCCCGCGGCAAATGATGTTGAATGGCAATCGCTGGGTGCTGGCAGTGAGTTCCGGCATGAACCGTGCGAACTCGTCCACCGACGGCATGCGCCCATTAGAATTGTTCCCCGGCTGCGGATGGGTGCTGGATTCTTCCGAGGGGTGGCCCGCCGCCAGGACTTGCTGGAAGACATTGAGCAATTCCATCTGGGCGGTGAGCACCCTCTGCGCGACCGAGAATGACGATGTGATTAACCCATCCAGCAGCACGGTCGGCGTGTCCTTTCGCGGGGGCACGGGCAATCGCAGCTTCTTTTTGGGCAGAGGACGGACCTCGGGACTCGGGTCCATGAGCACGTTTAACAGGGCCACTCCGGCCAGCCCATCGGCGAGACAGTGGTGCATGCGGGTGACGACACCAGTGCGATTGCCGTTCAAACCGTGTACCAGCGTGAAGTCCCAGAGCGGCCGCTCCCGGTCCAGCACCTTGCTCAGAATCTTTCCGGCAACCGCCTTCAACTCGGCATCCGTCCCACGCTTGAGCGTGACCTCATGAACGTGGTTGCGTAAATCGAAGTTGGGGTCGTATTCCCAGGTGGGAAGGCCAATATTAAAAGGAGGAACCACCACGCGCTGACGATAGCGAGGAATGAGCGGCAGCTTCGACTCGATGAACCTGCTGCAAGCTTTGAGTGAAATCACCCCTTCAAATACGTCGACTGATGCCACGTTGAGCGGCATGCCCTCGCGTTCAAGATGAAGAAAAAGGGCATCTCCGCCGGAAAGAGAGTCATTATCTCGATGGTTTGGCATGGCAGCTCTCCGGGCGATTGCGCAGCTCAGCCAGGAAGGAGAATCGCGGCGCTAGCTTCACCAGCTTGAGCACTTTGTAAATGTCGATGTTGACGCCACGCAACACCACCTTGACGGCTTTATCGTCAGCCATGTCGGCTAACTTTTCCATCTCTCGGAGCGCACTCGGAGCGATCCGGCGCACGGAAGAGAAATCCAATACCACTTCGCCATCGGCGGGGTCCAGCTTCTCACCCGCCTCTTGCAAGGCCTGGACGACCCGCTCTCCATCCACTTCCAACCGCACGGCAATCATTGCCACAGGCATAACGATTCCTCACGCTGTTTGTTGCCGGGACGCACCGGCCACTTTCGCGCGGCCACGGCCCTGATAAGCGCTCCAGAACAGCTCGACTAATTCGCTTACCAGTGGCATCCGAGGGTTCGACCTCCAGGAAGGATCGTCGAAGGCAATCTTGGCCAAGTCGGGCATCGCCCGCTCGAATTCTTCCTTCGAGATCCCCAGGTCGGCGATCGAACGCGGGATCGCCAACTGATCGAGCAACTGTTCTGTCGCCGCCACCAACTTCTTCACCTTTTCATCAATTGTGTGGCCGCCGAGGCCTAGCAAGTCCGCTATCGTTGCGTATTTCTTGTGTGCGATATACCCCCGCTGGTTCGGCGATGGCGCGAACTTGGTGGGCACCGACGCATTGTACGCAATGACATGCGGTAAAAGGAGCGCGTTGGCTCGACCGTGCGCGACGCCGAACCGCGCGCCGAACGCATGCGCCAGCGCGTGATTCACCCCCACTCC
>JBGPJK010000460.1:0-3673 GCA_041485425.1 Terriglobia bacterium
GCAAGGGTGATGTGACCGGATCCGCGTTTGCGGCCCTGTTTCTGAATTCGGACCTGCCATTCTGAGCCGCGACAGTTATAGAGCGGTCTGCTAAACGGCCGCAATCCGCTGAGCGGCGGGAATAGCTGTGTCTGGTTGCGGGATAATAAAGACGTTATGGAAAAAGCAATGTTTGGCGCAGGCTGTTTCTGGGGCGTGGAAGCGGCGTTCCGGCAGTTGAAAGGCGTCCTCTCCACGGCGGTGGGGTATTCCGGTGGCCATCTCGACAACCCGACGTACAAAGACGTGTGCTCGGGCAGAACCGGCCACGCGGAAGTGGTCGAAGTCGAATACGACCCAGCCCAGGTATCTTACGACGATCTGCTGAAAGTATTCTGGGAAAATCACGACCCCACCACGATGAACCGGCAGGGTCCGGATGTCGGCGCCCAATATCGCTCGGCGATTTTCTTCCACGGGCCGGAGCAAGAGGCCGCTGCCAAAGCCTCGAAGGAGAAGGCCCAGAGCCGCTTCAAGAACAAGATCGTCACCGAGATCACTCCGGCGTCGGAATTCTATCGCGCCGAAGACTACCACCAGCAGTATCTGGAGAAGCGCGGCTTGGCGCACTGCTCCATCCGCTAAGAGTAGCTTGAAAGGCAAGGACACATGCAGAACGAGCGAGAGGTGTGGCTCAAAGAGAACAAAGACACCATTGAGCACAAGATCGAGCGCGGCCTCGCACAGCTAGACAAAGGTGAAGGCATTCCCGGGGGTCGGTTGCGCGCACGTCTGGAAGCCGATAAGGCGGCATGGCTTGCTGCCCACTCTAGTTCACGATCGAGTTCATCGTAGGGCCGGGGGCGTTAAGTCACGCCGGGGCCTACCGCGTGAACACTTTTGGTCTGCTCACGATACAATGCTCAAGAACAGGCAGAACATCAGTTTGACGATGAAACGAGCTGTGCGCAGAGATGGATCCTAACAAACAAAAGGAACACTTCAGTATTGCGTTCATTCGAGTGCTCGCAGCAGTTGCGGGCGTCTATGTTCAGGAGCCCAAGGACGATATCGAAAGCGAGGACTTGGTTTTGGCTGCAAAACGAGCGGGATCTCCTCGTCTCGCCGTGCAGGCCAAGTGCTCCGCTCATCTGTAGATGGGACCGGAAGACTTCCCATTCGAGCTCCGGATTGAGGACTACGATAACCTTCGGGAGCAGGACACATGCTTGCCGCGAATCCTGGTGGTTGTAGAAGTTCCCGCTGGCGAGCCACGGACGATGTGGATTGACCACAAGCCAACAGAGTGTTGCATCCGCCGGTCGGCTTACTGGATCTGCCTGCGGGGACATCGGAGCCTGCCAAACCGAAGCAGTGTTACCATACGAATGCCGATTCGGCAAAAGCTGACCGTAGATTCTTTGCTCGGTATGATGGAAAGAGTGGCGGCAGGAGAGAGATATCTTGAAAGTTGACATCCGCGACGGCCAAGCTCTCTTGGCACTCTCCCCAGAAGCTATGGAAGGTTATCTGGAGAATAGCGGGTGGTGGCGAAAGGCCGAGGTCGCGAACCTATGCTCTTCCTGGACCAAACGGAGTGGAGCGGAAGAGATCGAAGTTTTGGTTCCACGCCAAAAGTCGGCCAGCGATTACAGGGCCCGTGCAGCGGATCTGCTCAGGGACCTGGAGGCGGCTGAAGGCCGGTCACAACTCGACATTTTCGAAGACCTGATAACGGCCAATGCGGACGTGTTGCGAATCATGCTGCACGGGCCATCCTATCGCACAAGTCTGCTCCCGATAGACTCCGCCATTGAGATTGTTCGGGCCGCCAAGGATCTGCTGCTCGCAGCCGCTTGTAGCGCGGTCAAGGCGGAGCCTTTTTTTTCATCTCGAAGGCCTAAGACAGCTACTGATTTCATTCGCAAGGTGCGGCTGGGTGTATCCGATTTGAGCAGCGCCAACTTGAAGCTGTTTGCGGAGGTTCCCGCTGCGAGGGTCTTTCCGTTTGAAGAACAGGCTCCGTTTGCACGGGGCGCAATGCTAATGCTGGAGTCCGCTCTAGACTGCACGTGCGGAGATCTGAGATACCGTTCAGAAGTAGATAACTCATCACTGACGGAAAACAATATTCGCGCCGGCGTGTCCGCGAATCTCTGCGACGCTTTGGTGGCGATGTGTGGCGATCTCTCCGATGACCACGTCGTGCAGATCATGATCGCGTATGCTCCTGCATTACCAAGGAAGCCCAGAGAATCCGGGTCGTGGAGCTTTCTTCCGTCCCATAGGGAATTCCTTAGAGCTCTCGGCCAGCGACTCCGCGAAAGTGGCGTCGACGACGAATATCACTTGGTAGGGTTTGTACATGCCATGAGGCAGCTTGATCACGAGTATGTCATGACGGCACACGCCTGGATTCGGGAAAGGGTTACTCAGGTGACCATCCATCTGGACGAGGAGCAAGGATCGCTGGCGGCGGAGGCATTTCAGCAGCGGGTCCCGATCGAGTGCTATGGACGTCTTCTGGAGCGGAAAGGGACTTTTTCATTAGATCGTCTCCATGATCTTACATTTTACCCCGACGATCCAGTACTCGATCGGCTCACAGAGCCAGCTCAGGCTCGCCAGCCGCGCCACCAATCAAGTTCCCTCGGGTTCCTGGATGCCAAGAAAGAGGCCTAAGTAAACGCCCAGAGTCTGCCCAAGGGGCCGATCTATCGATTTCGGGAACTTGTCATGGACTCCGGTCGTAATGACTTAGTAAGGAAACCATGGCGAATCACAAAAAGTCGAGGCGCTGGATCTGGGTTGTTGGTTTGCTGCCGATTCTGGGCGGGGCGGCTTTCTTTTCGCTGAAAGCCGTCGGCAAGGGATCCACGAAAATCGATCCCGCCAAGCTGGTCAAAGTGGAACGCATCGATCTGACCCGTTCCGTGGTCGCGGTGGGCAAGATCGAAGCGGCCAACAAAGTGGAAATCAAGTCCAAGGCCAGCGGCATCATCGAGAAGCTGCCGTTCGAGATAGGACAAGTGGTGCATCAAGGCCAGGTCATCTGCAAGCTGGACGAAAACGACCTGCTGCCTCGGGTGCGCGAGGCTAAAGCATCCCTGACCACGGCCGAAGCCGCGCAGTCGAGCGCCAAGGCTGAGTACGAGCGCAATAAGGTCGACGCCGCCGGACCCGATCTTCCCTTCCTCAAGCGCGACCTGGAGCGAGCCCGCACTCTATTCGCCGGCGGACTGATCGCGCCCCAGGCGCGCGATGAATCCGAAAAGCAGTACGAGATGGCCCTCAACAGGCAGCGCTCGGCGACAGCCAATCTGGCCGTATCGCAAGCCGCTATCGCCAAAGCGGCGGCGCAACTGGAACAGGCGCAGGCCGTGCTCACGCGCGCCGAAGAGGACTTGCGCAACGCCACCATCGTCTCGCCCATCGATGGCGTAGTTCTGTCGCGCGATCGCGAAGTCGGCGACGCCGTCAGCTCCATCCTCACGATGGGCTCGGGCGCCACGCTCATCATGACGCTCGGAAATCTCTCCGAGGTGTATGTCAAGGGGAAAGCGGACGAGAGCGATCTGGGAAAAATCTACATCGGACAGCCCGCGCGCATCTCGGTGGAATCCTACAAGGACCAGAAATTCTCGGGCAAGGTCACGATGATCTCTCCCATGGGCGTCGAGAAGGATAACGTCAC
>JBGPJK010000461.1:0-3658 GCA_041485425.1 Terriglobia bacterium
CGTGTCTTCTTGATCGCCCACCATGCCGGGCAAGTTTCCGGCGTAAACGTAGCGCAGGCCGGCCTGCTTCCCGATTTCGACTGCGCGCAGCAAATCCTTCGGGCGCGTGTCGTCGGGATCTTCCATTTTGTAATCTTTGTGGAACGCGGTCACATGCCAGGGAATGTCGGGCGAGACGCTTGCCAGAAAATCCGTCAATCCGCGGAGCTCGTGTTCGGAGTCGTTGAAGCCGGGGATGAGCAAGGTGACGATCTCCAGCCAAACACCCATCTGGTGCAAGCGGCGTATGGTATCGAGAATGGGCCCGATGCGTCCGCCCAGTTCGTGATAGTGGCGATCATCGAAACTCTTCAAATCGACCTTATAAAGATCGATCCATGGTTGCAGGTATTCGAGCACCTGCGGCGTGCCGTTCCCGTTGGAAACAAATCCAGTGATCAAACCCGCAGCCTTGGCCTCTTTGAACACAGCGACCGCCCACTCGCTGGTAATCAGAGGCTCGTTATAAGTGCTCACCAGGACCTTTGCGCCTTGCCGGAGCGCGTCGCGCACCAGCGCTTCCGGGGATGCTTCGAGGAGCGGCGAAACCGCATTAGGATCGCGCAATGCCTGTGATGTAACCCAGTTCTGGCAGTAGCCACAGTGGAGATCGCATCCCAGCATTCCGAAGCTGTAGGCCAGCGCGCCGGGGTAGGCGTGAAAAAACGGCTTCTTCTCGATGGGATCGCACTGCACGCCACCGACGTATCCCCAAGGCACGTACAGGGTGCCGCCGCGGTTGTAACGCACCTTGCAGACGCCGGGCTGCCCCTCCGGGATGGGGCAGCAATGACCGCAGGCATAGCAGCGTACCCGATTGCGGTCGAGCTTCTCGTAAAGCTCGCCTTCGCGCACGTGCTCGTAGACGACATCGCGGAGGGTGGCCACCGGAGAACCTCTAGCTCATATTCTAATCCTTGGACGGAAGCCACCGCATAAGGCCGGGGCCTGACACGAATCCTGCCGAGTTTGCCCGGGCCGCCCAGAACGGGGCGTCTCCGCTCCGGCGCTCCACCCTAGAAAGGCGCTGCGGAGCTTTGCTCCGCCGGACGGGTCAGAGACCCGTCCCCACACAGGCAAGAAGCAGCGGACAGCCGGAGGGAGCATCGTGGCGGTGTCGGCGGGATGCATAGATGTGAGATTTCAACAGGTTGTCCATTCGATGGGAGTCCTTGGCTTTGCCAAGGACTCCGCTGTCTCAGGATGACAGGTGGTGGCGGAGACGAATGGGATGCGGGGCATTGCAAGTCACGGTCGTAACCCACTCCTGTTACCTATAATGTGCATCGTGTTGCACCTGCGGTACCCGGCACTCGCCCCGGAACTCGGGCTAAGTGGCGGGTTTCGAGCAGTTTGGGGAAGGTTGGCGCGATGGCGTTCAAGCTGCATTTCCCCTGATGCCCGCTGCCTTGGGGCGCAGATCGGGGTCTCAATTGTTAAGCTGGACGCAAGATGCCACCGTCACAGTTCCGCAGGCGCTGCCCGAGCCGAGGCCCAAGCGCAAGCATTCGCTGCTCCCAGTTCTGATCGTGCTGTTCCTGGTTTCCTATGGCTTGATGGCCCTGCTGGCGGTGGAACAAGATCGGACGATTGCTTCGCAGCGTTCGCTGATCACGTCTCTGTTCAGCGACAGCACGGAACTGAACAGTCTCAAAGGCAAGCTTTTTCAAAAGCAACATCCCCAAGCCCAGGCTGGGGCAGGAGCTCGCTCCCAGGCGCAAACTCCGTCGACCCAGGACACACCGGGAGGCAACGCCCAAAGCAGCCACAATGCAGGCAAGCTCCGCAAGCCAGTCCCACGAAAACCACCCTTGGGAATTGCGGATATTGTGGACGGACGCAGGATCGTGAAAACGATCTGAGTTTCACGGCCCGGCAAAGTAGATGAAAACTCTGGCTACACTATTACTGGCGTTGTCTCTGCCCGGCTCCAAGTTCGCAGCGCCGCCGCACCCGCCTCTTGATCGTCCCGTGGCCCATCAGGCGCACACGGGCGGTACGTGGTACATGGCGGAAAGCGGTCATGCCGTGTTCTGCTACGGTCCGGTCATGCTGCTGAAACAGCCAAACGGCGGCTTCCAGCATGTGGCGACCTTCTGCCGGGGCGATCAGGCGATGGTACCGCTGAAAGACTGAACCGCTCTTCTATCACCTTCATGTTCTTCCATGGAACCGATCTAAATCCTGTACCATTTTCTTCATGCCCAAATTTGAGAAGCATGTTTTCATCTGCGGGAACCAGCGGCCGCCGGGACATCCGCGGGGATGCTGCGATCCGGCGGCGAAAGCGGAACTGCAGAAACTGTTCAAGCAAAAGCTGGCGGAGCGCGGACTAAAAGGAAGGGTGCGGGCGAATCAATCCGGGTGCCTGGACCAGTGTGAGCATGGTCCAAACCTGGTGGTCTATCCGGAAGGGGTGTGGTATGGCGGCGTGACGCTGGCCGATGTGGATGAAATCATCGAGTCTCACATTGTGGGAGGGAAACCAGTGCAGCGGCTGATGCTGCGCGATTCCTGCATCAACACACCCAGTTGCGAGCATAAGCCGCGGCCGGGATCGACAAATAAGAGCGGCTGAGAGGCAGGTGGCCGTGCCGCGAGGATGCGCGGCACGACCAGCTTGCGAATTCACAGAATCAGGGTGCTTGCACAGCCTTCAACAGATTGAGAAGCCCCCAGCCGAATACGTTGTTAGGAACCTTCTGCCCCGAACCGCCGCAGTTTTGCGTGCTCCGTAGAGGCAGGGAGGTGTGAGTGAAAGTGGATTCCGTCTTCGTAATATTC
This sequence comes from Terriglobia bacterium, assembly GCA_041485425.1. Lineage (GTDB taxonomy): Bacteria > Acidobacteriota > Terriglobia > Terriglobales > Acidobacteriaceae > JAIQET01. The sequence goes on from JBGPJK010000461.1 coordinate 2,824, forward strand.
CCTATCAAGGCGGGTTTAGCCTGCCACAAAAGTGCAACGCCGCCGGCAACGTGCGGGGTCGCCATTGAAGTCCCCGACCAGCCTGACTGATATTGATTGGTCGGCACGGCGCCGCGAACATTCACTCCAGGTGCGGAGAGATTGGGTTTGAGACGGTTGCTGCCGTCCACCGTGACTGGCCCGCGGCTGCTGAAGTCGGCGATGTTGTTGGCCGAGTCGGTCGCGCCCACGCTCACTGCACTGGCATAAGTGCCCGGGGGATTATCGACCGTAGAGCAGTTGGGACCGGAATTCTCTGCAGCCATGGCGGGGAAGATACCCGCGGCCCGCACGGCATTTACAACCTTCCGCAGGGTCTCGACCCCGCAGCCTTCGCTGGCCGGACATTCCCAGGAATTATTGATTGAATCCGGCGCCAACGCAGACTTGCCTTGCCTGGGATTGCCGCCCATCGCATAGGGCGCGATCAGAAACTCAAAGCACTCGGTGTAGCGCGCAGGGGAGCCCGTGCCGTTAGCATCCATGTTGCGGCACGCGATCCATTTTGCGCGGGGCGCCACGCCGATCTGATTGCCTTTCCCGTCGTCCCCGACCATCTCGCTGACGGTGAATGTCCCGTGGCCGAACGGGTCAAACGGAACCTTAGTGTGATCGACGGCGTCATGCCAGTTGTACTTGTGGCTGACCTTGCCGCCTTTCCAGCCCCGATAGTGAAGCTTGAGCGCAGGATGATCCCACTGCACGCCAGTATCGGCACCCGCCACCACTCGACCCTGCCCGCGATAGCCCAGCGCCCAGACTTCCGGCGCATGAACTTTCTCTATGTTCCATTCCA
>JBGPJK010000462.1:0-3657 GCA_041485425.1 Terriglobia bacterium
CGTCCACGGCAGCCATCGGCACTTCTCCCGAACGCACCAACTGCGCCAGATGCTCGTGATACAGACTGCTGACCATGTCCATATCCACGCCGGCCAAAAACGCCTTGCGCGCCGCCGCCGCGCCGTCATTGGCAATGCCGTGCCGCATCAGTTCGGCTATGGAAGTCCAGTCACTATCAACGATTCCCTGGAAACCCCACTCTTTTCTCAAGATTTGTTTCAGCGTAAAGGGATTTGCCGAAGCGGGCACTCCATTCAGTGAATTGAATGCGCTCATGATCGTCAGGGCGCCTGCATCGACGGCCGCATGAAAGGGCGGCAAATAAACTTGCCGCAGGGTGTGTTCCGAGAGTTCCACCGTATTGTAGTCGCGGCCGCCCTCCGCTGCGCCGTAGCCCACGTAGTGTTTCGTGCAGGCGGCGATGCTGTCTGCCGCGTCGAACTTCGTGCCCTGATAACCGCGCACATACGCGCGCGCCATCATCGAGCCCAGGTAAGGGTCTTCTCCAGACCCTTCCGCCATCCTTCCCCACCGCGCATCCCGGGCGATATCCACCATCGGAGAAAACGTCCAGCGGATTCCGCTCGCGGACGCCTCGCGCGCCGCCACCCGCGCGGTTCGTTCCACGAGTTCGGGATCCCAGCTCGAAGCAAGACCCAGCGGGATGGGAAACTCCGTGCGATATCCGTGAATCACATCCAGACCGAACAAAAGAGGAATGTGCAACCGCGACTGCTCCACGGCGATGCGCTGGTAGACGTTCACTTGGCCGGCGGCCGTTACGTTAAAGAGTGCGCCGGCCTCGCCCTTGCGGATCATGCCGTCGTAATCGGTGCGTCGCCCGCCAACGCCCGTCGGTTGTCCAGCCGAATACTGCGCCAATTGACCGACCTTCTCCTCCAACGTCATCTGCTGGATAAGCTCGTCGATTTTTTTCTCAGCGTTACGATCGGACAGGCTTGTGCGGACACTTGCCTCGCCGAAACCTAAGCCGGGAGATTTGGTCTGTGCAGAAATGGACTGGCAGAATAGAAGGCTGCAAACCACAGCAGTAGAACGAAGCATAAGCGAAGTCATGATCTAAACACTCCTGTGCTTCTAGTGGAACCACGGACCAAACATTTTGAGGGTCCCGATTGGAGCAACTCCCAAACCGGTTCCGGCAACAGTCAAGGACGAACGGCAAAACTTAAATCATCCTGATCATCCGAAGAACCAAATCAGCCTGACGGGGCAATAACTTCCGAAGGAGCCTCGCAGACATTGTGGCGGTGCTGCCCCAATCAAAAGTACCATGAATAGCACCTCTCTCAGCAGATGCGCACGCACAGCCCTGGAATTCTACTCTGCCCAGTTGCCCGGCGCATGCGGATCCTGCAGGAGGTTGATCTGCACCGGCTTGTTCCGGTCGCAGGTCAGCATGCCGTCTCTATACTCAAGTTCCGCTACCTGGATAAAAGTGCGCTTCTGCCACCCAGGCCCTTTGCCTTCCGCGTCCAGCCCCACCTGGTGCGTGAAGTAGAAAAGGTACGCACGATCTCCGCTCACCACCACATCTGGATGGCTTCCCTTATTCCGATCCGTTTCGATCGTTCCGAGCTGTTGTACTAGCCGCTGCTCCTGCGCCGTCCAGTGCAGGCAATCATCGGAGCGATATACGCCCAACCCGTCCCACACATCGACGACCAGCCAGCAACTGCCTTCCCAATGGAACGCTTTTGGCCCCTCCCCGTGCGAACCGGGAATCGCCACTCCCCTGCTGGTCCAATGGTACAAATCCGGGCCGTCGGCAAAATAAATCGATCCGTCTTTGGCGCGCTCGTTCTTGTACCACATGCGCCAACTCTTATCCGCCAGTTGCGTGACGCTGGGATCGATCACGCGGTCCGAGCCGAGTTGCAGCGTGGCCTCATACTTCCAGTCCTTCAGGTTAGGGCTCGCCAGGTGAATGATGTCGCGCGGCGCATTCCAGTCCGTGAATGTTCCCGGCACAATGCTGAGGTACATGTGATACAGGCCCTCATGCGGGATGATGTCCGGAGCCCACTGCGTGTAGTCCGGCTCCCCGTAGGGAATCTCCGCCGTACCCACGTATTTCCATGTGGCGCCGCCATCCACACTCTCAGCGATCCCAATCCGTGTGCCATGCACCCACGTGACGCCCGGCAGATTCGGCGCGCTCGCCCGCCGGTTCGTGTAGAACATCAGCCGACGGCTTTGCCCGCCGTCCCACACCAGGACCGGGTCCGCTGCTCCGTCATACACAGGGTCGCGGAAGAGCGGCTTCGGCGCAATCTTGACTTCCTGCTGCGCCTCCGCCCGCGGAAACGCAAAGCATTTCGCCACCATCACCAGAAGCCCTGCCACCATGCGCTGCAGAAGGATTCGCTTCATCAGCTGTTTTCCCGTAAGAGCTCGTTCAAGAAAGCCGGATCTGCAACGCCGCCACCGATTTTCGCGGTAGCGTTAAGCGCACCGCATCTCCGGATACATCCACCGCAAGCCTGGTTGGATGTACTTCTTCGGGTTTCTCGAATGTGTTTGCCGCATTCATCGCTTCATGGGTCAGCACGCGCCCCTGCACTTCCGCAGGACGCAATGAGCCACCAATCTTCAAACGCACCGTCTTTGCTGTGTCCACCGAGGGGTTGGTCAAGGTCACCGTCATCTGCTTTTCCGATATCGATGCGGAAGAGGATATCGCTGGCAAGCGAACGGTTCCGCCGCCTTGCTCGACGCTCAGTTCACCATCCGCATTCTTTATGGGCACAAATTTCCCTCCCTTGTGGGATTTGTACATCTCGAACACGTGGAAGACAGGCGTTCGTGCGTATTTATCTTCATGCGCCAGGAACAAGGAGTGCAGGCAGTTGATCGTTTGCGCCACGTTGGCCATGATCACCTTGTCCGCATGACGATTGAAGATATCGAAGTGCATCGCCGTATGCACCGCATCCCGTAAGGTGACCATCTGCGCCAGGTGAAACCCGGGCGCGATTTGTGGATTGTGGGAATACCATACGCCCCATTCATCGGCGATCATCTTGATTTGGCTGGTTGGATCGTACTTCTTCATTACCGCCCAGTTGCTGAGAAGCGCCTTCTCCAGCCCCAGCCCCTTCGCGAGGACTGCATACCATTCCGCGGCCGTCGATTCCGCGGAAGATATCGTCGTAGGACGAAAGTCTGTGTAAAAGTGAATGGAGTACCCCTCGATTCGCGGGCGCACCGCAACTCCCTGCAGCGCATCAAAAAAGCCTTCCGTCCAGGGCACACCGTAGTCGGCATTGTGCCCGCGCGGGCCGCAGGCAATCAGATACGGCTGGCCGTAACCCGGCACTTGGCTGGTGAAGCGGCGATAAAGTGCCGCGTATTCTGCTGGCTTCATCAAACCGCCGCAATTCCACGATTCATTCCCCACGCCCCAGTATTTCACGTTGAACGGATCCGCATCCCCATTGGAGGCTCGCTCGTCGGCCAGCGTCACCGTGCCCGCGGGCGCATTGCAGTACGAAATCCAGTCGTGAAACTCCTGCGGCGAGCCGGACCCGACATTGGCCGCCAGATAGGGCGCGGCCCCGATGAGTCGGCACAACTCCATGAACTCGTGCGTTCCGAACTGGTTCGGTTCAGCGCCATGCAGCTCCGGAGGCATC
>JBGPJK010000463.1:0-3656 GCA_041485425.1 Terriglobia bacterium
CTTCTCGACAAGGGTCGACGTAATCAAAGCCAGCTTTTCGCGAGCGACCCTATAGGCATCCCATTCGCGGCTGTCCTTCACAACAACCGTATCTACTATCACCGTTTCTCTAGACCCGAACCGGTGAACGCGCCCGACTCTCTGTTCCATGTCCATCGGGTTCCAGGGGACGTCAATATGGATGAGCCGACGAGCAATTTGCAAGTTGATGCCTTCCCCGCCGGCCCGGGAAGAAACCAAGTAGCGCGGTCCGTCTGGGCGCCAGAAAGCTTCAACCTCCTTCTGCCGTTCGCCGTCGCTCTGGCCGCCTAGGATAAGCGCCGGCTTCTGTCCCGACTTCGTTTGTAAGAACCTCGCCAGAGCCGCCACCGTCTCGATGGGCTGCGCGAAGAGAACGACCTTCTCGTCGCCGACCGGTGCGAGAAGCTCTCTATAGATGAGGTTGAACTTCTCATCGCCCGCGGTGCGAACGAGCGCAATGCCCTCTTCTAACAGTTGCTCGAGGCCACGCCGGGACTCTGGGTCAGAGGGTTGGCCGGGCACGAAGGTCTCGATATCTTCGACGTCGCCGCCCTGCTGCTGGCGGTCGACCTCTTTTAGAATTCGGGCATGGAGCGCGTCGACGTTCTCGTCTTCCGCTCCCAGCCGATACGGGCGGAGCGAAGCCATCGCGGCTCGCAAGACAGGACTTGTGCGCTCCCAACCCGCGCGGACCGCCTGTCGAACGAGATAACCCAACCCGGCCAGGGGGCTTGATGTCGCCCACTGCATCGCCTGGGCGCAACGCCACCCCACCGCTCTGCGCCGCGACTCGTCGTCTTCATAGAGACCACCCGGTGGCCGATAGAAATCGAAAATGCTTCTCAGCCACCGGCGGTGGGCAGGTCCGAGATCGACGATGAGAGGTTCCTTCACTTGCCGGTTTGGGAAGACCGGATTCCCTTCCCAGTCCCGAATGTCATCTTTGGTACGATAGATGACGCGTCCGGCGAGGTCCTGAATCTGCTCGTCCGGCCCTTTGAGCAGCAGAAGGAGGTTTTCGAATCGCGTCGCGTGGCCCTGGTGTGGAGTGCCGCTCATCAGAATTACTCTTGCGTCGCCCTGCTGTCTCTCGATGAGTTGCTCGACCAGCTTGTAGGCCTGTCGAGCATCGGTCCCGTCCGCTGACCATGCGGAAATGTGATGGCATTCATCAACGATCAGGACATCCCAGGACTGAGTGCCAGTGACTTTGCCAAAATTGTCACCAAAGACTGCGCGGTGGATGCTTGCGATGATCTTCGGGTCATTCAGCCGGGCATCACCGTCGAAGGCGGTCCACTGCCGGAATGGAAGTTTCAGCCGGTCGAACTCACGGCGGACATTGCTTACCAACCGCGCCGGCGCCAGGTACAGAACCCGAAGCGTAGGGCGCTGAGCCAACAGTTCCTTAAGCAGCAGGCCTACTTCGATTGTTTTCCCCAGGCCGACTTCATCGGCAATCAGGACACGTTTGAGTTTTTCTGTTTCCAGAATGTGTCGTACCAGGCTGACCTGGTGTGCCAGCGTCTCCACCTCGCGGACATCGAGCCGCCGCTGCGGGTCTTCCAGGGCGAGAAAATAGGCGTGCAACCGCGCTACACTCCGACGAGACATGGACTGCCAATTGTCGCCCTCCGGCAATGATGCCAACAGCCGTGTGGGCAGGGAAGCGGACTCTAGCCGGCGAAGATCCAGCCCCTCTTCAACCAACATCTCCTGCTGGTTCTGGTCTCCCCAAAAACGGCGCGGCGGGGCAACGATATCAATGCTCCGTAATCCCCATTCTTCGTACTCACGGAGCACTGAGTATGGGACCGGACTGCCGGGTTTTGAGAAGAGAAGTCGCTCGGACATGACGATTCCTATGAGGTAGCCATCCTCGCCGTCTCTTGTGGCATGCCGGCGAACACTTTCTCCAAATCCTCAAGAATTCGACGCCGTTTCTGCGCATCACTGCGCTTAAGGTAGGACTCCTGCGTGGAGACGATCGCCTCTCCGACGGCCTCCAACGGATTGTCGTGCTCCTTGAACGCGTCGAGAATCTCCCCCTCGACGTCCTTAAAAAGCTTCTGCAGGATACGAGTGGCAGGCTCTCGGGCTGCTTCCGTCACCTCATCGGCCAGCATACTACTGTAGAGTTCCAGGATGCGCCGCTTGACGCCAGGGCCAACTTGCATGTTCTTCTTGATGAACTCATCGCACCGGCGCTTGATGGGTCCCTCAATGCGGTTGATCAGTTGCGCCTTGGCCTCGTCCCGCATCTCCTTCACCATCTCGCGGCCAACGCTCTCCAGTTTCCTCGCGTCAGCCTTGATTGCGTCACGCTGAGCTTCCACGACCTTCGGCTGAACCCGAGCGCCTTGTGCGAGCGCCCATTCCACCACCTGCTCAACCATCTGAACACAGTCACTTGCATAGTCCCGAGTCTCCCGGCGGATGCTTGTCAAGATCTCCTTTCCCCACACCTCCGCGATGGGCTCCTCGAAGCGCAAAGCGAATTCGGAGGGAAGATTGATGTCGGAGGCTCCTGAGTATCTTCCGCCACGCCTCACGGAGGCTCGCAACGTGGCCCAGTGTCTGTTCCCCAGACTGAGGAGGAATTTGTTGATCTGAACGCTCGCCTTCAGGCTCGCCGTCTCCACCAGATCCTCGATCCTTTGCGGAATCGTCTTCTTGAGGAAGGTCCGGTATGCCCCCTGCCGCACGTGAAGTTCCTTGCGCAGGGGGGACATAAAAAGGTCGAGTTCTTCTTTAAGCTTCCCAACTTCCTCTTCAGCTCGGGTGTCGGACGCCCATTGCCCTTGAATGAGGCGAAGAGTGGCCGAGACCCTCTCCCGGAATAGCGCCCCTTCCTGCTCGAGCCTTGACTGCGCCTTTGCTCTCCGTTGGGTCGCTAGCTCGACCAGGCTATGTATGAAACCCGGAACCCCAGACTGATCGACGCTTTTTAGAAAGGACCGGTCATCGTCATCTTCGGCCAGGAATCTGGCGTACTCCGGCGCCGAGAGGGGGTGTACTTGCAGCTTCGCCAGAAGATTTTGGACCACCTTGCGCCGCGAGGGTGGAATATCGTCGCCAGTCAGCCAGATGGATTCGAGAGATCGCTGCATCTCGTGGCGAAGCCTGTTGCGCGCTTCCTGCGCGACAGCGAGAAAGTGATCGACCTTCTTCTTGGACTTGTCCTGGCGAGAGCGCATTAGCGATATCGTCAATGCGCGTGACCGCGACCAGCACAACCGCGTCGTCTTCCGGCTCATCTGCCGAATACAAGAGACTATTCAAAAACTCGCTTTGGCGCAACGCCTCCGCCACTGAGTCAAGCAAGCCGCGGTGATCGACGATCAGTACCAATGCGTTAGCCTTCTCACGAATCCAATAACGGGTGATATCTCTGTGAACGTCACGCATCACGCCGACTCCGGGTAGGTCGACGAGCGTAATTCCGTGACCCAGGATCGGTGTGTTCCAGTATAGTTCCAGACTTTTGATCAGCGGAGCGAGAAATCCAGTTGCGTGATCGAGCAGAGCTTTCGAAAAGATGCCGTCCTCACTAGCTGTGGCGGTATGGCGTAGTTTCTTCTTCGCCAGAGCTAAAGCATATTGGATGGCACGAATTCGTTCTGCATCGCGCTCGC
>JBGPJK010000464.1:0-3654 GCA_041485425.1 Terriglobia bacterium
CATTTGTCTACCTTGCGATGGACAAGTGTTTTATGCCCGCCTGGTCCGGCCGCCTATGACTTTTGTCACAGCAGGGCCCGCTCTGGCCGAATGGTCATTTCAGGTCTAGTTCGGAAATGAAAGCAGGCGCAGATTAAACAAATCCTGGTCGCGCGGCTCTCCGACCAAACGCGGATGTTGACGAAAACCTCTTTATTACCCCTGCTGCAACGACAAAACGGCTGCCCGTTGTGATCATAAGCGCTCCTTGAATGGACAAACTTCGGCCCCATTTGGCGTAATTCTGAAGGGCCTATGAACTACAGGATACTCTTGGCTATGGCTGAGCCGTACCAGCCCGCTCTGCGGCTCGTCTCGGCTCGTAAACGCAGCATGGCTCCTCGGCCATTACATCTCCCGTGAGCGCATAAGCGCGAGCGCGTGATCCGCCGCAGATGTCCTTGAACTCGCACAATCCACACTTTCCTTTCAAATGCGACGTATCGCGGAGCCTGCGGAACAACGGCGAGTCGCGGTACAGCTCCGCCAGTCGATGGCGGCGGATGTTGCCGGCGCTTCGCGGCAAGAAGCCGCTGGGAAACACCTCGCCAACATGAGAGACGAAGACAAATCCTTTGGCATCGTTCAGGCCGCGCGGCGCCCGAGCGATACCATCCCCGCCCAGCGCCGCAGGAAACGCCTGCGCCGCGGGAACCGACGTCCGCGCCGACGCGATCCCCTGCTTCCGCTCTTCCGTGCGGCGCTGTAACAGGAATCGCCGGTAGTGCTGCGCCTCGGTGGTCTTGATATCGAATCTAACGTGGTTGGTAGTCTCGTACAGCTTCTCGAACACCATCTCGACCTCTGCTGCGCTGACCAAGTCCTGCGTCTGCCCGCGCCCGGTGGGCACCAGGAAAAAGACGCTCCACAGCACAAGGTCGATCGTCTGCAGTAAACGCACCATCGAATCGAGGTCGCCGAGGTTGCGCCGGGTGATGGTCGTGTTGATCTGTACAGGCAGCCCAAGCTCGCGTGCCCAGCGGATCGCATTCAGGGTCCACTGGTAGGAGCCGGGCACGCGGCGAAAGGCATCGTGGATCTCGGCGGTCGAGCCGTCCAGGCTCACCGCCAGCCGCGCTAGTCCGCGTTCTTGCAGCGTGGCGATGGCTTCCTTCGTCAGCAATGGTGTGGCGCTCGGTGTCATGGACGTATGCACGCCGCGCCCGTGGGCATACTCGACCAGTTCGTAGATATCGGGCCGCTTGAGCGGGTCTCCGCCGGTAAGGACGAAGACTGGTACTTTCATTTCCGCAATCTGGTCGATCAATCCCTTGGCCTCTGCCGTCGAAAGCTCGAAGGGATTGCGAGACGGCTTTGCGCATGCTCGGCAGTGGACGCACGCCAGATCACATGCTTGGGTCGTCTCCCAAATCACGATGTAGGGTTTCTGGTTGAAGTCCAGCTTGCCGCTCGGCTCCATGGGTGTCCTCACCTTGGCATGTCATTCGACCACCCCTCCCGATCTGCCCCTATGACCTAAGTCACACTCGTTTTTTTTATTGCTTTTTCGCGCGGTGTGACCGAAGTCATACCCGACCGTGATCACCGACCGTAAGCTGGGGTTCGAACGGAGGAGGCCATGGTCATCACCGAGAACACCAGCGTGGCGGAAATCGTGAAGGCCGTCCCTGGCGCACGCAGTATCTTCGACAGGCACGGCCTGCACGGCTGCGGCGGGGCGCATGGCCCCAGCGAGCCGCTTTCGTTCTTTGCCGCCGTCCACCAGGCGAACCTGAAGGAATTACTGGATGAGTTGAACGCCGAGGCGCAGCGCCCGCAAGAGCGGTACGTGTACCGGGAGACGCTCGAAGACTTCATCTATCGCCGCTTCTTCAAGGCAGGCATCGCCATCGTGCTCACGGTGGGCGCGCTGTGGGGTGCCGTCAACTTGGCGCAGATCGCCCTGGGCAAGAGCTTCCTGCAACTCCACCTGGTGCAGTCCATCCACGCACATGCCCACGCCATGATCTTCGGCTGGGTCGGCCTGTTCGTCATGGGCTTCGCCTACCAAAGCTTCCCTCGCTTCAAGAACACGACCCTGTGGCGTCCGGACTTGGCCAACCTCTCCTTCTATCTGATGATGACGGGCATCTTTGTCCGCATGTCGGCGGAGCTGCTCATACAGACCGGTCCTGGACTGGCGCTAGGATTCTTCTCCGGGGTAGTGGAACTGATCTCGATCGTGCTCTTCCTCACCGTCCTCTGCAGGACCGCTAGCAAGTCCATCGAGCCGCACAATCCGTATGAGAAGTTCATCGCTGGTTCCTTCCTGTGGTTCTTCGTGCAAGCGATCCTCAGCGACGTCTTCTTCTTCGCCAAGGCGACCGCAGTCGGTCAGCAGCAACTTATCCGGCGCATCGCGCTGATTGATGGTCCTTTGCGCGACATCCAGTTGCTCGGGTTCATCGCGCTGATCATCGCCGGCGTCAGCCAGCGCTTCGTCCCGCTGGTCTACGGCCTCCAGCGCCCGAAAAAAGATCGGCAGTCGCTGATCTTCGCGATCATGAACATTGCGCTGGCCCTGAATGTCATCAGCTATGTGGCGGTGCTGACGACGGGAAACCTGGCGTGGGGCATTGGCCTCGAGATCGCCTACCTCATGATGCCGCTCTGGGCGGTGCTGCTCGCCATTCAACTTGGGGTGTTCAGCAAACCTTCGCAGCCCGACCGAACCTTTAAGTTCATCCGCGCTGCGTACGTGTGGCTGATCATTGCGAACGCCATGATGCCGATTTTCCTGGTATATGGAATTCTGACGCGCCAGGGCTTCGCGCATGCCTACATGGGCGCGCACCGACACGCTTTCACCGTCGGCTTCATCAGCATGATGATCATGGGTGTATCCGCGCGGGTTGTGCCGATCCTCGCAGGTGTGGACGCCCGCAAGCTTTCGAACCTGTGGGGACCGTTCGTCCTGATAACCATGGGCAACAGCGGCCGCGTTCTGCTTCAGATCGCCACCGATTTCTACCCCAACGTCGCTTATCCACTGGTGGGCCTGACCGGTTTCATCGAGGTAACAGCACTGGCCTGGTGGGGCATCGGCTTGTGGCGGGTGATGAACCGGTCGCACACCGAGCGGGCGAGGGTTCTGATGGCGCCTGGTCCGGCATCGCCGTTGCCGATCCTGAGATAGACCTCCTCCTGATTCGGGGCCGCGCAAGCGGCCCTTCTTTTCGGCGGGTGCGCGCCCGCCGTTACAATACCCGTATGCCAGATACGAAGAGCGGACGGGCGTCCGTCCTGGCCCGTGTTCCTATGTTTTCAGACCTCTCCGAGAGCGAGCGAAGTTTGTCTCCGACCGCGCCGTGACCAAGCGCTATGCGGCCGGCGAGCTCATCTTTAGCGAAGGCGATCCTTGTCCAGGCCTCTACGTTATCGAGTCGGGCGAGGTGGCGGCCGGGAGGGTGTGTGACAAAAGTCATCGCCACGGATCTGCCGTTGGATTAAGAAATGTGGAGTTGCAAGAGGGAGCCGGGCATGTTCACCCCACCCAGGAGTATCATCCGGCTTGGTTCGTCCGTACGCCACTCTCTAATCCAAGCGAACACCTATCCCGCCGTGCGTCCTTGTTGGCGCTGCTGCGGTGATCACACCTCGTGGAGGAAATCCCAA
>JBGPJK010000465.1:0-3651 GCA_041485425.1 Terriglobia bacterium
CACACGCTTGGGGAGCAATCGCCGGGCTGTTGCTGGGCTCTCCAGAGTTTCAAAGGAGATAGTGCCCACGTACTGAGGAGTACCGAGTCTTTCGTCCGGTTGGGACGCTTGAAAGGGCGGTTAGGAGCTGCCGTATGTCCATCACCCGTCGCGTATTTCTTCGCAACAGTACCCTCGCTGTGGTCGGCACAGCCGCGATTCCCGCTTTCCTGACTCGCGGCGCCTACGCTGCGGAATCAGGTGGCAAGAACAAGCGGTTGGTGGTCATCTTCCAGCGTGGCGCCGCCGACGGTCTGAATAGCGTGGTCCCTCACGGCGAGCAGGCTTACTATGGCTTGCGTCCCTCCATCAACATCCCGCGCAATGCGGTGCTTGATCTGGACGGCTTCTTCGGTCTGCATCCCGCCATGTCCGCCTTGCAGCCGCTGTGGAAACAGCACCAGCTGGCGATCGTGCACGCGGCCGGCTCCCCCGACCCCACGCACTCCCACTTCGACGCCCAGGATTTCATGGAATCCGGCACCCCCGGCGTGAAGGCGACCGAAGATGGCTGGCTCAACCGCGCGCTGCATTCCGCGCCGGCCGACAATTCCGCCTTCCGTGCCATCGCGCTGGGTCCCTCTCTGCCGCGCATCCTCTCCGGCAGCGAGCCTGCGGTCGCGATGAACAACATTAACGACTTTGGTGTCGGCGGCCGTAGCCCGAGTGCCACGCCCATCGCCAACACTTTTGAGGCCATGTACGCGCACTCGGTGGATTCCGTGCTGCACGGCACGGGACAGGAGACCTTCGAAGCAGTCAAGATGCTGAAGTCGGCCGATCCGTCAAAGTACACGCCCGCCCCCGGCACGGATTATCCGCGCGGACGCTTCGGGGACAGCCTCAAGCAGCTCGCCCAGCTCATCAAAGCCAACCTTGGAGTGCAGGTGGCGTTCGCCGACATCGGCGGCTGGGACCACCACGTCAATGAAGGCAGCACGCAAGGTCAGATGGCAAACATCCTGGGTGAATTTTCGCGGGCGCTGGCCGCATTCTGGACCGACCTTGGCAATCTAGCGGAAGACACCGTGGTCGTCACCCTGTCGGAGTTCGGCCGCACCGCGCGCGAGAACGGCAACCGCGGCACTGACCACGGCCACGCCAACGTGATGTTCGTGATGGGAGGCCCGGTAAAAGGCGGAAAGGTCTACGGACGTTGGCCGGGACTGGAGCAGTCCCAGCTCTACGAGGGGCGCGATCTGGCGGTCACCACCGACTTCCGCCGCGTGCTCGGCGAAGCCGTCTACCGCCACCTTGGCACTAAGTCTCTGGACCAGGTCTTCCCCGGGTTTGAGAATCAGCCGGGCGAGTTTTTGAAGTTTCTGGGATGATAGTAAGAAGTAGCGTCGGCGTCCCGCCGGCCAACCCACCCTGAGCGGTGCTTGGCTGTGCGCGGTAGTTCTTGAAGTGCTGCTGGTGATTCGCTAACTGCGGCCTGGCTGCCTTTTAGTCTTTGCCGGCAGCGGCAGACTTTGATTCCCCGCCAAATGCTTTTGCCGACAACCCGTCCTTGCCATGCTGCTTCACTTCGTACATCAACCGATCGGCTGCCAGGAGCATTGAATCCAGGGACATCCCAAAATCAAGAAATGTCATGGAGCCCACGCTGAGGGTCACCGGGAACGCCTTTTCCAGCATGGCTGCGGCCAGTTTCTTCCTGATATTTCGCAGCGCAGTTTCGGCGGCGGCCAGACCGGTCTCGGGTAACAAGAGGGCAAATTCGTCGCCGCCCATGCGCGCGATGGTATCGGATCGCCGGACACTCTGGGACAGCAGTTGCGCCACCGTCCGCAGCAGCGCGTCGCCTTCGGCGTGACCGTACCGATCATTGACCAGCTTAAAGTTATCCAGATCGAGATAAGCCAGGGTCAGAGGCCGCCGGTAGCGACTGGACCGGCAACGCTCAGACTCCAGTACCTCCATAAAGGCACGGCGATTGGCGAGACCGGTCAAGGGATCGACCCGAGCCCGCTCCGTCTCGGTTTCCAGCGCATCGCGAAGTTGTTGCTGGGTTTGTTCCAGTTGTTGCTGCACCTGCTGGCGCAGCCGCAGATCCCGCAAGATGACATTGCAGGCGTAGAGCAGCAGTAGAACCACCATGCAGGAAAACAGCGTGACCGTTTGCAGCGTACGGGCGGCAATGCCCTCCGACTGGAGCGCGCGTGAGTCCAACGAGCGTGCTTCGTCAGCCTGCATTTCCTCTACGATTTGCTGCACCTCCGCCATCAGTGCTCTTCCGCGACCTGAAGCCACTTCGGCAGAGGCCGCCGCACCCCCACGTTTCTGGCGGACCTCAACCACATGCAACTGCCATGCCATCTTCTGCTGTACCACCCGTTCCAGGGCCGAGACTCTCTTCTGTTGCGCGGGATTGTCGCGTGTCAGCGCTCGCATCCGTCCCAAGTGGTATTGGGACTTGGATTCCGCCTCCCGGTACTGAACCAGATCGCTGGGATCGCCGGTGATGGTGAAGCCACGTTGCGATGCTTCGCTCTGAGTGACCGCGGCTAACGTGCCTTGCAGTTCCGCACCTACCTCGTCCGTGTGCGCCACTTGCCGGCTGGCTTCGATCATGTTTTCGGCATTGCGGTAGGCTGAGTTCGCGGCATAGAGCACCGCGACCACGGCGATGGCAAACCCGGCCAGGATGCCGACTCTGGGGTTCGTTCTCATGTTCGGACAAGAGCGCGCAGTCTTTGTCGGCGAAGCAACTGCGCGGGGTCGCCGTTCCGAGCTGCGATGCAGCAACCCCTCAGTGTAAGGCAGGACAGGCATGGCCGCAGTTCCGGGCAGGTTACGGAGGTACCGTCTGCGGAGCCAGGCGCCGGGCGCTGACCTGAGGTCAGGTTTCGATCATCACGTCCCCGTTCTCCATCTTGACGGGGTATAAGCGGATTTTTGCTGCGGGATTGTGGGCAGCTTGCCCAGTCTTGGGGTCCCACTGCCAGCCGTGCCACGGGCAAACCAGTTTGTCGCCCTCGACCACTCCCTGCCCCAACGGTCCCCCGCGATGCAGGCATACGTTGTCCATGGCGGTGATCACGCCATTCACATTCACCACGCAGATCATCTTGTCGCCACAGGGAAATTCTTTGGCCTCGCCCTCGGGAGGGAGGTCGGATTGGCTGGCGAGTTTTGTGAGGTTTGGCACGGTCTTGGCGTTCGCGACAAGCAATTAGCAGTTAGCAATTAGCAGTTAGCCAGCAAACTTCCAAGCTACTCATACGTCCCTGGCAAGAAGTCCAGGGGCCAAGTGCTAATTGCTAACTGCTAATTGCTATCTTGGTTGCAGCGTCTGCGCGATCATGACCTGCCGCTTGAAATTCTCGACCATGTTTTCGTCCAGGCGCACCTCGGTAGGACGCTTGGCCAGCGACATCTGATCGATTTTGTCCTGCAGCTTGAGCAGCGCGTAGAAAAGATTTTCCGGACGCGGCGGGCAGCCGATCACGTACACATCCGTGGGCACGATCTTGTCCACGCCCTGCAGCACCGCATAGGTATTGAACGGCCCGCCCACCGAAGAGCACGCACCCATCGAGATCACCCACTTGGGGTCAGGCATCTGGGCGTAGATGCGCTGGATCACCGGCGCCATCTTCAAAGTCACGG
>JBGPJK010000466.1:0-3641 GCA_041485425.1 Terriglobia bacterium
CGAGCTTCACGATCAGTACGGCATCGAAATCCTGGGCCACCCGGATCTCCGGCCGCTCGTGTTGCACGAGAACTGGCCTGAAGGCGTTCACCCCATGGTGACCGCGGTCGGCTCTGTGCCCTGGGCTTCACGTCTCTACCCATTCCTGGAAGTACAAGGCGATGGCGTGTGTGAAGTCGCGGTCGGCCCTGTCCATGCCGGCATTATTGAGCCGGGACACTTCCGTTTCAGTGTCATGGGCGACCGGGTGATCCACCTCGAATTGCGGCATTTCTACACCCACAAGGGAACCGAGAAACTGTTTGAGCAAAGCCCAGTCGCGCGCGGCACCCTGATTGCCGAATCCGTATCCGGAGACAACTGTTTTGCCCACGCCGTCGCATATTGTCAAGCGCTCGAGAACGCCTTTGGCGTTCAAGTGCCTCCACGGGCGGCAGCCATTCGCCTGATTGGGCTCGAACTGGAACGGATGCTCGCGCATGTGGCTGACGTCGGCGCCCTCTGTGGAGACGTTGGCTTTGTGGTTCCGGCAGCCTATGCCAGCCGCATCAAGGAGGACCTGCTGCGGGTTTCTGCGGCCTGCGTTGATACCCGGTACTGGCGTGGCATTGCCATACCTGGCGGTGTCAACCGCGACTTGTCATCGGCCGCGGCAGGCAGCTTGGCGGCCGCTGTCGAGCGGGCCTCTGGCGAGTTTGCCAGTCTTGCACGAAAAGTGCTTGATACCGCCTCCGTACAGAATCGCTTTGAGGGCGCCGGGGTTCTCCTGTCGAACGTGGCGCGGGACTTGGCTGTGGTTGGTGTCGTCGCGCGGGCCAGCGGGATTGCGCTCGACGTCCGTCGCGATCACCCCTACGGCGCCTACCCGGAACATGTCCCCGACCTGCCTGTCTTCCACTACGGGGACGTACTCGCGCGGGCTCGGGTCCGAATTGACGAGGCTGCGGTCTCAGCCCAGCTCATCACCAAGACTGCCGCGCACCTGCCGCCAGGCCCAACGTACTCGGCGGCCGATTTTGAGAAGGATGCCCAGGGTTTCTCGGCCGTTGAGTCGCCGCGAGGGGAACTGCTCTACTGGGTTTCCTCCCACAGAGGGCAGATTGCGCGGTGTCATATCAAATCGCCTTCGTTTCAGAACTGGCCGGCGCTGCCGTTTGCAGTCGCTGACAACATCATTGCGGACTTCCCGCTTATCAACAAAAGTTTCAACCTCTCCTATTCTGGGTGCGATCGATGATCTTCGATGTTGTTCATCAAAGTTTGCAGGCAAAACAGCGCCTCATACCCGTCGAAGCGTTGCTCGGTGACGCCAAGGGTAGCCGTCTGCCAGAAGTGAGTGGCCGTTCGCTCACTCCGCAGTTGGCCGAGCGCGCAGTTGCAGTCTGCCCCACCTCCGCGCTCACGCTCCACCCTATTCCCGGTGGCCACGTGCAGTTACGTATGGATTACGGCGAGTGCATCGGCTGCGGGCACTGCGCTGAAGCAGCGGCTTCTGCATTCCATGTCACCGAAACGTTCACCCGGTGCGGGGTCACGCGAGAGCGACTTGTGCTGTGCTGGGACACGACTACTGGCCTGGAGATTGCGGCCGAGCCCGGTTGTGACCCCGCTGAGCTTGCGCGCGAGATCCGCTCATTGATCGGGCGGGCTCTCAATATTCGATAGTTGGATGCCGGATCGTGCAATGGCTGCGAAGCCGAGATCACCGCCCTTACCAATCCGTATTACGACCTTGAACGCTTCGGTATCCACTTCGTGGCCTCGCCCAAGCATGCGGACATGCTGCTCGTAACCGGCCCCGTCACCCGCAATATGGCAGAGGCAGTACGGCAGACGTTCGAGGCAACCTCTGCTCCCAAACTCGTGGTTGCGGTTGGGGCCTGCGGGTGCAGCGGAGGTATTTTTGCCGGCAGTCACGCCGTCGTGGGTGCTGTCGATGACGTGCTGCCAGTCGACGGCTACATTCCCGGCTGTCCACCGACTCCCGCCATGCTTATGACCGGAATTCTTGAGGTATTGCGCCGCTCGCCGCGAAAAACGCGCACCGGGCAGGCGGAAGAACACAGACCGCTGCGCGTGAGCAGCTCACGGCTCGGTCTAACGTCAGGCGATTGAGGGCGCCAGATTGCGACGTTCCGTTCAGAAGGCACCGCAAGTTGGTGGATAGGTGGCGTCCTCCAGCAGGCACTGTTTAAACTCTGCGATCCAGTTTAGAGGCTTCCTCCTGCGCTGGGCGGACTGCCATTCCTGCCGCGGTGCTGAAGTAGAGCCCGCCCAGAGCGTAGCGCGATGAACGTTGCGGGTGGACCATAGGTCGTAGGTCACCAGCGTGAGCAGGAAGATGCAGGAGAACAACGCCGCCCGGGGCGCATTTCTGTAGACCCAGGCGAAGGGTCAACGGGCAATGGCGGCAATCATCAGTCCAATCGTGGCGACGAGGATGAGGCGCTTGTGCGCCGAGGGATTGGAGTGGGCGCGGAAGGCAAAGAGGATAAGGGTCGCAAAAACCAGCAGGGGACGCCGGGGGATGACGTAGAAAAACTTCGGGTCCCTGCCGGGCGGACACCCAAGCTCCTTAGAGCGCATAACAAAACCTGTTCCCACGTTGGAGTCAATCAGGTCCAAGCGGAGGCAGCCAGTTGTCTCTAGCGCTAGAAGGTGATGCGCAGCCCGAACTCGATCTGTCGGGGTGCACCGAGCGAGTACACGCCCGATCCTACCCCAACGCGGTCCGCGCGGGTGCTCGCGAATGAGTTTTAGAACTAACCTCAGGCCTATGACACGGATTCCACAAATCCCATTGGTAGCATCAAGGAAGCTTGGGAAGCAGCCAAAGTCCGCGCGGCCAAGATCCTGAAGGGCATTCCCGAGGGCGCGGATGCCGGAGCAGAGGCCGCCAAGACGAAAATCGCTCCCCTCTTCCGGTTCGTTTCCATGATCTACGCCATACCGCCGTTTCCCGGATGCTGAATGCTGGTGTGGCCATCGCCAAGGTTGCGAAAATCGTCGGCTGGAGTTCCGCAATGATGCTGCGCATGGCTGCCCGCTACGGTCACTTCGCTCGAGAGGAACTCCGCAGCGCAGTTGAGAGCATCCGCAGGACTGAAATTAGGCCTGAAATTCAGGAAGGGTCCCCGGTATTCCCCCCGGTATGGGACGGCAACGGCGGAAGCAATCGCGCTAACTGATTAAAAGAATTGGCTCCTCAGGTAGGACTCGAACCTACAACCCTCCGGTTAACAGCCGTTTTTCCCCAACCTTGGAAGGATTGAGTATGAGGAGTAGACAATTGGTTTCATTGAGTTTAGGAAACGAACCCCGTTTGAATTGCACCGTCGGCAACACTCAATCTAAACAGGTGCATACTACGTCCGGTACTACATTGGCTTCGCAACGGGAA
Organism: Terriglobia bacterium; assembly: GCA_041485425.1. Taxonomy (GTDB): domain Bacteria; phylum Acidobacteriota; class Terriglobia; order Terriglobales; family Acidobacteriaceae; genus JAIQET01. The sequence goes on from JBGPJK010000466.1 coordinate 3,401, forward strand.
GCTCCTTAACCAGCTGGAGGTCGCTCGTGGCACCCCATGGCAACGCGGTGCGACTGCACAGCTCGGCGCTTTGACGACGGGGTGATTGCCAGACCATTACGGGTTTACGATCTGCACCAGCGGCTTGGCGTCGTTGGGATTGAAGTTGGCATCGCCGGAGTACGACGCCACGATCTTATGCGTCCCCACGCTCAGGCCGGACGTCGTAAACATCGCCACCCCGGAGTTGAGAGCAACTGTC
>JBGPJK010000467.1:0-3560 GCA_041485425.1 Terriglobia bacterium
CATTCGGTCATGTTCGAAGTGGCCTACTGCGTCATGCTCTACACCACGGTCCTCTCGCTCGAGTTTGCTCCGATTGTGCTGGAGCGCTTTAATCTTCAGAAGCCGATCAAGATCATCCGCGGGGTTCTGATTCCGCTGGTCATCTGCGGCGTCATTCTCTCCACCCTCCACCAATCGTCACTGGGCACCCTGTATCTGATCATGCCCGAGAAGCTGCATCCCTTCTGGTACAGCCCGTTGCTGCCAGTCTTCTTCTTTATCTCGGCCATCGCCGTCGGGCTGGCCATGACGATTTTTGAGTCGTCGATGAGTTCCCGGCACTTCGGCAGGCAGCTGGAGTTACCCATCCTGCAGGAGTTGGGACGCGTTCTGGTCGTAGTGCTGTCGGTGTACGGCGTACTGCGCTTCGAAGACCTGCTGCACCGGGGCATGCTCAAACTCATGCTCCAGCCAGGGTACGAGATGTATTTATTCTGGCTGGAAATCCTGCTCAGCCTGATTTTGCCGCTCTTGCTGCTTTCGCAGCGCAAGCTGCGCATGAGCGCCGGCGGATTGTACGTGGCCGCGGTGCTGGTGGTGCTGGGCTTCATCACCAACCGCTTGAACGTGAGCATTACCGGCCTGGAGTCCGCGGCGGGTCTGCATTACGTCCCCAAATGGACGGAGATCGCGGTGACCGGCGCCATCATCGCGGCCGGTTTTGCCCTGTTTGGATTGGCGGAGAAGTACCTGCCCATCTTCCCCGCTGAGGAGCCGCAGCGCGTGGTCGAAACCCAGCCCGCCATAGCTGCCCCGGTGTTAGAACATGCCGGAGACTGAGCCAACTCGGGGCCGGTGGAAGCGCCTCACGAGCAGCCTGAGTGCGAAGCTGATCACCCTGTTGCTCGCGGTGATGGTCGGGATCTTCGGGCTTCTCGGTTACCTGAATATCCGGCTGCACCGCCAGCACCTCGAAGCCTCCGTACTGGCCAGCGCGGAGCGGGTCAGCGACGTCATCAAGCGCAGTACCACGTATTACATGCTGCGCAACGACCGCGAGGGCCTGTATCACGTGATGCAGACCATCGCCGACGAACCCGGCATGGTGAAGGTGCGCATCTTCGACCCGGACGGCCGGGTCAGCTATTCCACCGACGCCGCCGAAGTCAGTCACGTGGTGGACAAGGGCGCCGAGGCCTGCTACGGCTGCCATGCGCAGTCGCAGCCGCTGGCGCGTCTGAACCGTCCCGACCGTTTCCGCATTTACCGCAACGGCGGTGGGCACCGCGTACTGGGTATCATCACGCCCATCGAGAACCAGGCTGCGTGCTCCAATGCGGCCTGCCACGCCCACCCCGCCAGCCAGCAAATCCTGGGCGTGCTCGACACCAACATCTCGCTGGCCAAGGCGGATGCACAACTCGCCGCCGGTAGTCGCAGCATGCTGGTCTATACCGCCGGGGCCATGCTGATTGTCACATTCCTGAGCTGGCTGTTTGTCTGGCGCGTGGTGGGGGAACCCATCAAGGCGCTCAAGAGCGGCACCGAACGCCTGTCGCAGGGAGATCTCGGGTACCAGTTGGAAGTGCAGTCCCACGACGAGGTGGGCGACCTGGCCCATTCGTTCAACACCATGAGCCTGCAGCTGCGCGCGGCCAACGAAGAAATCGTTGCCTGGGCCAGGACGCTCGAGGATCGCGTGGATCAAAAGACGCGCGAACTGAAGCGCGCCCACGATCACATGCTGCACGTGGAAAAAATGGCTTCCATCGGCAAGATGGCGGCGGTCGTCGCACATGAGATCAATAACCCGCTGTCCGGCATCCTCACTTACGCCAAGCTGTTGCGGAAGTGGCTGGACCGCGGCCAGACCGAACGCGACAAGCATGAAGAGGCGATGCAGTGTCTGGAACTGATCGCCGTGGAAAGCCGCCGCTGCGGGGACCTGGTCAAGAATCTGCTGACCTTCTCGCGCACCGCCCCCATGAACGTGGAGTCCACCGAACTGAACGCGGTCATCGATCGCAGTGTGCGCCTGGTGCAGCACCAGTTGGAACTGGTTGGGATTCAGTTGCAGCTCGATTTGGGCAATGACCTGCCCCGCGTGCAGTGCGATCCGGCACAGATCGAACAGGTGGTGCTGGCGCTGGTCATGAATGCCATCGATGCCATGCCACGCGGCGGCAATTTGTGGCTGCGCACACATCTGAACGAGTCCGGCGATGAAGTCGAGATCGAAGTGCGGGATGACGGCATGGGCATTCCCGCGGAAATCCTGCCGCAGATTTTCGAACCCTTCCTGACCACCAAGGAAAGCGGCCATGGCGTGGGACTGGGGCTGGCGATCAGCCGCGGCATCATCGAGCGCCACAACGGGCGGATCGAGGTCCAGTCAGAAGCTGGAAAAGGCACCACCTTTACCATCACGCTGCCGCTGGAAGGCGGCAGCGCGGTCGCCACCGTAAACCGCGGCGCGACCGCAGCAACGAATGCGAGGTGATGAAATTGAGCGCACAAGGCAAGCTGCTGATCGTGGACGATGAACTCAGCGTGCGCGACTCTCTGGCCAAATGGTTTCATGAGGAAGGCTACGAGGTCGGCACGGCGGAGAATGCGAACGAGGCTCTCACTCGCATGGCCGAAAGCCGCTGGGATGCCGCCTTGGTCGACATCAAGATGCGCGGCACCGACGGGATCGAGTTGCAGCGGCGCATGCACGAGATCAACCCCGAACTGGTGGTCATTATGATGACCGGCTACGCCTCGGTCGAGACCGCGGTCACCGCTCTGAAAAATGGCGCCTACGACTACGTGACCAAGCCGCTCGACCCCGACGAGATCGCCCACCTGGTGAAGAAAGCGCTCGCTCACAAGCGCACGGAACAAGAAAACGTGCTGCTGCGCGAGACGGTCGCTGAAGTGGCCCGCCCGGAAGAGATCGTGGGCCAGAGCGCAGCCATGGCCAAGGTCTTCGACGCGATTGAGACGGTGGGCCCGACCGACGCCACGGTTCTCATCACCGGAGAGAGTGGCACCGGCAAAGAACTGGTCGCGCGCGCCATCCACCAGGCCAGCCCGCGACGATTCCATCCGCTGGTGGTCATCCACTGCGGTGCGCTGACCGAGACCCTGCTGGAGAGTGAACTCTTCGGCCACGAGAAAGGCGCATTCACCGGCGCGGATCGGCTTAAACGGGGCCAGTTGGAGTTGGCTCATACCGGAACGCTCTTCCTGGATGAAATCGGCGAACTCTCCTTTGCGCTTCAAGCCAAGCTTCTGCGGGTATTGCAGGAGCGCGAATTTCGAAGGCTGGGAAGCGAACGCCAGATACTGGTGGACATCCGAGTGATCTCAGCTACGAGCCGCGATCTGCGGAATGAGATTGTCGCGGGGAAATTTCGCCAGGAATTATTCTACCGCCTGAACGCAGTAACCGTAAGTTTGCCTCCGCTCCGAGATCGCCAGCATGACATTTCAATTTTGGCCAACCACTTCTTGAGTCACTACTGCCAGGAGTATCAACTCACGCCACCGGAAGTTTGTGCTGAGGTAAGGAAGCTCTTCGCGGGCCATGAGTGGCC
>JBGPJK010000468.1:0-3559 GCA_041485425.1 Terriglobia bacterium
GTCATTCTCGTTCCCCCCAGCCAGCCAACCCACGCCCACACCTGGGCAGTACTACGTGATTGATCTACCCCAGGCGACCATCTGCCCGGGGACTTCCGCTTTCCCCCCCGGTTCCTGTGACTCGGCCGGCGACGGCGGCCTCTATGACAACATCGCCTGCGCCAACGTCAACCAGTTGAGTTGCGGGCAAACCGTGAGCGTGGATCCCAACACTGCTAGCGGTGCGCTGCTCGGCGACACAACCTCCGGCACCCAGTGCATGATTCACGCTTCCGGGCTCGGCGCGATCTCTTGCGCCAGTCCCAACCCGAACGCTCAAGACTGCTTCCTTGCTGGTCCCCCGGTCACCATCAACGGAGGAACTGCCAATCCTAATCCCGCTTTTCACCCGCCCCTGCCCACCTCTGTCACCATCAGCCGCAGCGACTCCGTGGTCACCGTGCCACTTTACGACGGCCTGGCCGACTTTTGCGCCGGCGGCGTCGCCTGCGTCGCCGGGCCAGCTCAGATTATTGGCTTCCTGCAGTTGGGTATTCAGGATGTCAGGACGGATGGGACCATTGACGCCATCGTGTTGAACGCGGCCGGTTGTGATCCCAGCGGCTCGGTAGCGGCGGTCCTGGGCGGTGCTGTTTCGCCGATTCCGGTTCGTCTCATACACAACTAAACGGGTTGTTATTGCTGCGGCGGTTCGGCGGCTCCGGGGATCTCGGGAGGGTCGGGCTCGGAAGCAGGTGGCGGTTGCGGCACAGGGGCGACGCGCGCGACAGGTGATGGAGAAGGATACGCTGACCCCTGCGGCACGGTCCCAGGTTTCAGGCTTAGCAGCAAGCTGCGCAATTGGGCTGGATCGTCCTCCGCGCCCACCATGATGAAGTTGAAGCGCGATCCGTTCAGCAGGGAGGCCAGGACTTCGCGGGCGGGAGCGGGCCCTAGCTGCACCACCACCGGTTCCTGCTCGGCACCGGCCGGGATGGGAATGTCGGCGCCGGTCTTGCGATGCACCTGGTAGAGGACATCCGCGAGCGTGGCCTTGTCCGCCCAGATACTCAATTTTCCATTTCGAAATTCCACTTCGACTCGGGAAGCGGGCTTCGCCGGAGGAGCGGGAGCGTCCGCAGTCCTCACCGTAGCTTCGGAAGCGAGCGGCAGATTCTCCACAATCTCGAACTGAGTGTTGAACGCGGTAGCCTGCTTTTCGCCTGCGCTCAGCTTCACGATGACAGTATTGCCGGAAGGAAAAAGCTGATAGGGTTGCGCGCGCACCAGGTCGAGGACCACGCGGGTGACGGGCGGATTCGAGGAAAAGAGTCCCGCACGAACTGCCTTGACCCCACCCCGATGGAGGGTGAGATGGCGGAGAGCGGCACCCGGGAGAGCATTGGGAAAATCAATGACGATGCGGTCCGGGCCAGTCACAGCCTGCGCCTGGGGAGTCACCGGGGAGCTGGCCACGATCTCCACCTCGACGCTATTGCCGCCGCCCAGCAGGCTAACCTTGCGAATGGTGGCCACCGGCCTGGCCGCGGCCTGCGGCGCCGCGAACAGAAGACAAGTGAACCACAAGCTGGCGCTGAACACGACCAGCCCGAGGAACGCCCTTGTCAGCAGACGGTGCATGGGGTCTCTACCCGGGATTCTAGCAGTGTTAGCATCCCCCAGCCGCGAACTTAGTTCGTAGCACCGTTCTCGGTTCTCAGTTCCAACCGGCGGGCAGCGGAGGCGATGGATCGGCCTTCGAGAAGGCGACTACTTGCCGTCGCCCGCGGGGGCAACACTCGCAGTGGTGGAAAGCCTGGTGATTTGGGCCAGTTGTTTTTGTGCCTCATCCACGTCGACGGCGGTTTTCGCCACGCGCAAATACAGCTGCATGTGCGCGGCAGCTCCCTGATAGTCGTGCTTCTCCATCAGAATCATTCCGAGCACGTACTCTAACTTGGGAATGGTGTGGCCTTCATCGACCCTAATTCCCTGCTTTGCGCTGTGCTCGGCGGCGGGAATGTCGTTCAAGAAGTAATTCCCCACTGCATTGAAGAACCAGGCATCGGGAAAGTTGACGGGATTGAGGGCGAGCAATTTGCTGGTGAGATCGACCACGTGCTGCCACTGTTTGGCGCGAAAGGCCAATTCGGCGAGTCCCCGGTAGGGGCTGGCGTAGCTGGGGTCGGCAGCCAGCGCCTGGTCAAACGAATGTCCGGCTGCTGCAACATCGTTCTTTTGTACTTGCACGCGGCCCAGTTCAAACCAAGCCACGGCATAGCGAGGATAAATCTGGACAGCTTTCTCGAACAGTTGCTGGGCTTCATCCCACCTGGCCTTTTCCTGGTGGTCGCGCCCCTTTTCAAAAGCTTTCCTGGCGGCATTGGGTGCGGCGGCGGTGGTGGCGCTGATGGTGAGGCCTTCGACGTGGGTCATGCGGTGCAACACGATTCGACCCAGATCGTTGTTGTCTAACGCTGAGATTTTCGTGCTCAGATCCAGGACGTCGGAGGTAAAACCGGGCAAGGCGGCTTGCAGCTGACAATCTCTCCAATCGCGCTGGGTACCGCGAAAGGAGGTGGGATTGGTCAGCGATGTATCGGCGTCGCCAATCCCGGCGCCATTGGAAACAGTGGCCGAGGTCTGGCCCACGAATTGGAAGCTGAAACTTCCGTGAGAATCGGTGTAAGCCTCGGCGTGTTTCTGGCCCTTGCAGATCGTCTGAATGGTGGCCCGTTCGGTCAGCGGGGTGGCATCATCGGTGACGACTTTCCCGGAAAAAAAGATATTTCCTACCGGAAGATCGAATGCGGTTGTAGGAAAGTTCTTACTGCGTCCAGGACTTTTTCCTCCACGACCTTGGGCTGCAGCAGGAGGAGGGAAAAGGGTGAGCATCAGGGTGAGAAGGGAACAACAGAACAGCTGGCTTTTCATGACCGCCCCCACAACGTTAGGCGGATTATATGCCCAGCGGCGGTGCGGATACATAGTTTTTCTGCTGAGCGGTTGGTCCCCGGCAGGCACGTGAAAGTTCGGTGGGTTGGCGTCGAAGTTACACCAGGTGGGGGTCGGGGCGGTGAGCGCACCAGCGGAAGAAGGTTTCCGAGTTGCCGAACAGGTCGCGGGTGTTGGGATTGGTCAAGGCCCAACGAAAACCCTTGCGGGTGAATTCGACGTCGCGTTCGGTCAGGTAGTCGCCTTCCTTGAGCCAGCCGGCGCGGCACATGGCATTGCGGCGGATGACGACCGGGAACGGGTAACGGTTGGCGGAGTCGAAGATGTGTTTTGCGGCCTCGGAGGCGGGGAGACGCCCGGCCTCAAAGGCCTCGATCAGTTCCACAGCAGCCGCAAAGAAGGGGGCGTAATCAGGGTCTTCAAAGTTAGAGAAGACGGGGTTGCTGGCCTCCCCGAGTAGATACTTCTCGTCGCGAGTGCGGGTGTAATCGTCGAGCGCATTCATGACGCGGAACTCGGTGATCACCGTACCCAGGGCCCACACGCGCAGCCAGGCATTCCAGAGGTCGAAGTCGTCCCAAGAAATGAAAGCGCCGTTGACCAGATTGTCGTTGTAATCGAGGAC
>JBGPJK010000469.1:0-3542 GCA_041485425.1 Terriglobia bacterium
GTTGATGTGAGCGATAGCCTCATCGACATTGGCGACCACAGCTACGGCCATGCACAGGCGAAGATATTCCTCATACCAGTCTTGCTCAGCCGCGGGTCCAACATGTAGGCCAGCGGCCAGCGTCCGGGTTTTGCCGTCCCCCCGCACTTCGACACCAGCGTCGATCAACTTCTTCACGATGCGCGGAACGTATGCCGTCGCGACTCGTTCATGCACCAGCAACTTCTCCGCCGCGTTGCACACCGACGGCCGCTGCGTTTTCGCGTTGATCACGATGCGATCGGCCATCTCGAAATCCGCCGACTCATCCACAAACACGTGACAGTTCCCTGCCCCAGTCTCGATCACAGGCACCGTGGCGTTTTCCGCCACGTAGGAAATCAACTCCGGGCCGCCGCGGGGAATGAGCACATCCACCAGGCCGCGTGCCTTGATCAGTTCCTGGACCGAGTCGCGCGTGCTCGAGTCCAATAATTCGATCGCGCCCTCGGGCACGCCCGGCACTCCGGCAAGAATCTCCACCAGCCGCTGATTGCTGCGAGCTGCTTCCTTGCCGCCTCGCAACACAATGGCGTTGCCCGTCTTCAGGGTCAGCGCCACCGTGTCCACGGTCACGTTGGGCCGCGATTCGTAGATGATGCCCACTACCCCCAGCGGCACCCGCACTTTGCGGATGCGCAGCCCGTTGGGACGCGTCCACTCCGCCAGAATTTCATAGACAGGATCGGGCAGGTCGGCCACTTCACGCACGCCGCGCGCCATGGCCGCGATGCGCTCGGGATCGAGCAGCAAGCGATCGCGCATCGCACCGGAGAGCCCGCAAGACTCCAGGTCCTGGCGATTTGCCTCCAGGATGCTCTCCGCGGCAGCTTCGATCGCGTCCGCCATCACCAGCAGGATGGCGTTCTTCTGCACCGTTGAGAGCTGCGCCAGACGTGCTGACGCTTCCCGCGCGCGCAGCAATTTACCGCGAGTCGAAAGTGGCGTGCTGGTCGTGGTTGCCATCTCAGGACTTCCCGCGCCGGGGCGGGAAGTAAGTCCCAATTTTTCGTTCGACCGCCCGCGAGATGGCGTGCGCATGGTTCCCATTCACAATCGCGACTTGTACGCCGGCCTCGCTGGCTGCCTTGGCCGCGCGCAGCTTGGAGCGCATGCCGCCGGTGCCCAACTTGCCATGACCATTGCAGAGCGCTTCCATCTTCGGCGTGAGCTTGCGCACCGTGCGCAGCAGGCGGGACCGGGTTCCGTTGGGAACGTAGAATCCGTCCACATCGGTCAGCAGCAGCAGCCAGTCGGCCTTAACTGCGGTGGCCAGCAGAGCGCTGAGCTCGTCGTTGTCCCCAAACGCCCCCACCAGTTCGCGTACCGAAACGCTGTCGTTCTCATTCACCACCGGAACCACGCCCAGCTTGAGCAACTCGTGTAGTGCGTTCTGCAGATTCTTGTAGCGCAGGGGAGAGGTAAAGTCATCGCTTGAAACCAGCAACTGCGCCACCACCTTCTTGCCGAAGAAAAGCTGCTCGTAAGTATGCATGAGTGCGCTCTGGCCGACGGCGGCACAGGCCTGCATGAGCGGCACGTTCTGCGGCCTTTCGCTCAGCCCCAGGTTGGACATGCCCGAGGCGATGGCGCCCGAGGTGACAATCAGATACTCGTTACGGGAGAGATCGAACTGGTCCACCAGGGCCCGCATACGCTCGGTATTGATGCGGCCCCCGGGTGCGATGAGGCTGGTGCCGACTTTGACGACAAGGCGCATACGAGGGGTATTTAGCAATTCAGGCACCATTCGGGGCTGCCGCTCGGCCCGGCTGGCGCCCTTGTCCCCAGACACCTGTCAGATGTGATTGCACAATAAGTGAAAAAGATTTCATGGCAAGCGGTCGAAAGACGCCGTTTAGACTATTCCCATATTGGTCCAAGATCCCACCCAGCGCTTTTCTTCACGCGTAGAAAACTACGTTCGTTACCGCCCAGGATACCCGCCCGAGGTCCTCGAACTTCTGCGGCAGGAGTGCGCACTGACTGCGGACTCGCTGGTGGCCGATGTCGCGTCCGGTACCGGCATGCTGACGCGTATGTTCCTGGAGAACGGCAACCGGGTGTTCGGCGTGGAACCGAACGACGACATGCGCAAAGCCGGCGAACAACTCCTGGCAGGCTATCCACGTTTCAACAGCGTTGCCGGAACCGCCGAAGCAACGACTCTGCCAGACCACAGCGTAGATATCGTCACCGCCGCCCAGGCGGCGCACTGGTTTGACCACGAGAAAGCCCGCCGCGAGTTTGTTCGCATTCTCAGGCCCGGCGGCTGGACGGTACTGGTGTGGAACGAACGCCGCACCGACTCGAGCGCCTTCCTGCGCGCCTACGAAGCTATGCTGCTCGCCCACGGCACCGATTACCAGGACGTGCGTCACGAGCGCACCACCTCGGCCATCGCCGGCTTCTTTGCGCCGTCATCCTACCAGGAGCGGGTATTCGAGATGGTTCAGGAGTTTGATTACGCGGCGCTCGAAGGCCGGCTGCTATCGTCTTCCTACACCCCACAGCTGGGGCATCCGAACTACGAGCCGATGCTGAAGGAATTGCGTCGCCTCTTCGAAACGCACCAGGTGAAAGGCCGCGTCTCCTTCGAGTACGATACCCGCGTGTATTACGGACGACTGGCCTGAGGGAGGTCGCTCTTGCCCGACGAGAAATCCTTCCACATGTCTCCCGACGAATTTCGCCGCCACGGCCACGCCGTGGTGGACTGGATCGCCGACTACTATGCCCGCATCGAGAGCTTTCCTGTGCTCTCCCGCGTGGAGCCTGGCCAGATTCGCGCGTCGCTCCCGGCCCAGCCTCCGGCGAGAGGCGAATCCGTTGACGCCATGTTGCGTGATGTCGAAAACCTGATCCTGCCCGGAGTCACCCACTGGCAGTCTCCGAACTTCTTCGCATTCTTCCCGTGCAATGCCTCGGGGCCGGCGATTCTCGGAGACCTGCTTTCCTCGGGCCTGGGCGTGCAGGGCATGCTGTGGGCGACCAGTCCGGCTTGCACTGAACTGGAGACACACGTACTCGACTGGCTGGTCGGGATGCTGGGTCTGCCAGAGAAATTTCTTTCCAGCAGCACCGGCGGCGGGGTAATCCAGGACACCGCTTCAAGCGCCTCGTTGTGTGCTCTGCTGGCCGCCCGCGAGCGTGCCACCAATTTCGCCAGCAACCGCCGCGGATGCGATGGGAAGCTGGTTGCCTACGCCTCCACCCAGGCGCACTCTTCCATTGAAAAAGACGTTAAGATTGCCGGCCTCGGCCGCGACAACCTGCGGCTCATCGCGGTGGACGGGAACTTCGCCATGCAGCCGGACGCACTGGCCCGCCAGATCGCCGAAGACCGCCGCGCCGGCCTCACTCCCTGCTTTGTTTGCGCCACGGTTGGGACAACGTCCTCCAATGCAATGGACCCGGTCCCCGAGATCGGCTGCATCTGCCGCGAACACAATCTCTGGCTGCACGTGGACACCGCCATGTTGGGTACGGCCGCCCTGTGTCCA
>JBGPJK010000470.1:0-3536 GCA_041485425.1 Terriglobia bacterium
CAACTCGGGCCGCGCCTACGAAGCGAATCCGATCTGGCGTCCGATGGTGCGGCAGGGCTGGGCCGGTCAGGCGGCCGCTTCGGCCCTCGGTTACGGCTCGGCGCTGGGTGTGGCTTACGCTTTCCACAAGATGGGACATCACAAGATGGAACGCTGGGCGAACTGGCTCACCGTCGGACTGGAAGGCGCGAACGACGTTCGCAACGTTTCCATGGACGCCAGCCGATAGCCGCTGGTAGATCGAAAGTTTGGAGCTACGCGGCGGGAGACGCGGCACGCCCCGTCTCTACCAGAGTGCCTGATTCGGCCACGAGAAGAGTGACTCCCACAAGTAACTGCAAATTGCTGCGATGACTGCCGTATAATTGAGGCAGTGCTCAAATATTCAATCGTAGTTCCTCTCCATAATGAACAGGAGAACGTCACCGACCTGTACGCCCGGCTGAAGTCCGTCATGGAAGCCAGCGGCGAAACCTTTGAAATGGTCCTTGTGGATGACGGCTCCACCGACGGTACGTTCCAATTACTGCGTGAAGTGGCCGCAGTGGACAGCCGGGTTACGGTGGTAAAGCTGCGCCGCAACTTTGGCCAGACCGCCGGCTTGGCTGCCGGCTTCGATCATGCGCGGGGCGAATACATCATCGCCATGGACGGCGATCTCCAGCACGACCCCGCCGACATTCCGGTTTTCCTCGAGAAGATTGCCGAGGGCTATGACATCGTCAGTGGCTGGCGTAAGAACCGTGTCGATAATTTCTGGCTGCGCCGGTTTCCATCGCGCTGCGCCAACTGGCTGATGGCCAAGTTGAGCGGCGTCGATATTCATGATTTCGGAACGACGTTCAAGGCGTACCGCCGCGAGATCCTGGAGCAGGTGCCCCTTTACGGAGAAATGCACCGATTCATTCCGGCTTTGGCGTCATGGCATGGCGCCACGATCATTGAAGTTCCCATCAAGAACGTAAACCGGGAACGTGGGGTGTCGCACTACGGCATATCCCGCACCTTCCGCGTGTTCTTTGACCTGTTGACGATTCGCTTTCTGCTCCGCTATCTGGCGCGACCCCTGCATTTCTTCGGGACGGTGGGAATGGTCAGCATCATGGCCGGATGTTCGGTGGGTGCATGGTTGATCGCGGAGAAACTGCTTCACCAGGCGGATGTCATGGTGAAGCACGGACCGTTGATGCTGTTTGGGTCGGTGCTCCTGTTGGCCGGTTTCAATCTGCTGGCGATTGGTCTGCTGGGCGAGATGCAAGTGAGGCACTATCACGAACCGACGCAGCGCGCACCGTACTCCGTGGACAAAGTACTACGGGCCCAGAGCGAAGAGAGCACGATCTCGGAATAACACTGTTCTCTTTCGTCACATCCTCCAGTGACGGCTGCACCTGACGTATGCACCTCGTCGAGCAATAATCGACAGACCGGCCAGGCTAGCCGGGGAGGCGTTATAATGCCATCCGCCGTTATGGAACCCACAACGATGCTGGAACTGCGTCTGGCTGGCCGGATGTCACGGCTTGGCACGGAGACTGCTTTTGAAGTTCTGAACCGCGCCCGCGCGCTGGAAAAGCAGGGCAAAGAAATTATCCACCTCGAAATTGGCGAGCCGGATTTCGATACGCCAGCGAATGTGGTCGAGGCGGGCATCGATGCTCTGCGCAAAGGCTGGACTCACTATGGCCCGTCCGCCGGTTTGCCCGAACTGCGTCAGACGATTGCCGACTACGTCAGCCGTACCCGCAAGGTGCCGGTATCCGCGGATGAAGTCGTAGTGGTGCCGGGCGGCAAGCCAATTATTTTCTTTACGATACTCGCACTCATTGAATCAGGGGATGAAGTCATCTACCCCAATCCTGGGTTTCCAATTTATGAGTCAATGGTCAATTATTCTGTCGGCAAAGGGATTCCGATTCCACTGCGCGAAGACCGTGACTTCTCGGTCGACGTTAAGGAACTGGCTGCGCTGATCAATGACCGCACGCGGTTGATCATCCTGAATTCTCCCCACAATCCGACGGGGGGAATCCTGACCAAGAAGGACATTTTCGATATTGCGGAAGCCATCGGCGACCGCAACATCATGGTCCTGTCGGATGAAATCTATAGCCGCTTGATTTACGACGGCGAGCACTTCTCGATCATGAGCGTGCCAGGATTCAAAGAGCGCACGATCCTGCTGGACGGCTTCTCGAAAACCTATGCGATGACCGGATGGCGCATGGGATACGGCGTGATGCGTCCCGACCTGGCCACGCAGATCGCGAAGCTTGCGACGAATGCCACGTCCTGTACCGCCAGCTTTACCCAGATGGCAGGCATCGAAGCGCTGCGGGGCGATCAATCGTCCGTCGACCGGATGAGCGCCGAATTCCGCCGCCGCCGCGATGCGTTCGTCGCAGGACTGAACAAGATCAAAGGCTTTTCCTGCCGCATGCCGAAAGGCGCTTTCTACGCTTTTCCGAACATTACGAAGACCGGTTGGACGTCCAAGAAACTCGCCGATGCGCTGCTCGACGAGGCCGGAGTCGCCGCCTTGGCCGGGACTGCGTTCGGTGCGTACGGTGAAGGCTATCTGCGGTTCAGCGTGGCGAATTCGCTCGAGAACCTGAACAAAGCGCTGGCGAAGATCGAAGACTGGACCGGAAAGAATCTTAGGTAGAGACGCGGCGTGCCGCGTCTCCGCCCGCGTGGCCCGTGAGCTCGTCCGAACGCAGGCGTCGTCTGCCTCTCATTTCTCATACGGCGTCTTCCTGAACTGCGGGAGACGCGGCAAGCCGCGTCTCTACACGAGAGTTTGTTTAACTGTCATTGACATTGCCGCGCCCGATTTGGTGTAAACTCCTGCCGCCATGAAACACATCGACAAACACGCCGCTGGCTCATTCTGCTGGATTGAACTCGGGACTACCGATCAAGCTGCCGCCAAGAATTTCTACAGCGCTCTTTTTGGCTGGAGTCCCCAAGACTCTCCCATGGGACCGGGCGAGTTCTATACGATCTTCAAGTTGGAGGGGCGCGACGCGGCCGCCGGATACACGCTCCGTGGCGACCAGAAAGCGCAGGGAGTCCCCCCGCACTGGATGCCGTACATTGCAGTGGAAAGCGCGGACCAGGCCGCGGACACCGCCAAACAACTTGGCGGCACGGTGCTGGCTCCCGCATTCGATGTCATGGACGCAGGCCGTATGGCCGTGCTTCAAGATCCCACGGGCGCGCCCTTCTGCGTGTGGAAGGCCGCGCGGAGCACCGGCATTGGAATCGCCGGTGTCGCCGGTACGCTGTGCTGGGCCGACCTCAGCACGCCCGACGTCAAGCGAGCCAGCGATTTCTATTCCGCCTTGTTCGGCTGGCAGATCTTTCCCGGCGAGAACGACAAGTCGGGCTACCTGCACATCAAGAACGGAGAGCATTTCATCGGAGGCATTCCGCCCGCACAGTATAGGCAGACGGGGGTACCTCCGCACTGGCTTGCCTACTTCTGGGTGGATGACGTGGACGCTTCTGCCGCCAAAGCGAAGCAACTGGGCGCG
>JBGPJK010000471.1:0-3500 GCA_041485425.1 Terriglobia bacterium
CCGGTCTCGGCATCATAGCCTTCAGGAGAACCCTTTTCCATCCCTGCCCTTATACATTCAAACAGTCACCACATTTCGCTGGTAAGGAAATCCCACTAAATCAGTGAGGCACTGAGGCGAAATATCGTGATGTCCCTGTTTTCGCTAGGGCTTGACGATTTCGTCCACCACCGCTCGCGCGGTTGGGTGGTAGGTGGGGCGGGCTTTGGCGTAAATAGCGCGTGCCCGTGCGCGGCCCTCGGGCGTTCTCATCATCTCTTGATAGAGAGGCCGGAGGTATTTTCTACCCCCTTGGGACTCGAGAAACTCTTCCAGACGAGGATACGCGGGTTCATAGCCGCGGCGAATCGCCTTCAGGAGCCATTGGCTGAGAATCTCGGCGTTGCCGGATTTGGTAAAGCCGAAAGCCTGATCCAGCTCGGCCATCTTGTCGACGTCGGGTACGGGCGTAAGATAGCGGAGGAAGTGAATCCACTGCTGAGTGCTCCAGCCTTGGGTTTCCAGTTCGGAGGCTGGCACGCGACCTTGCAGCCATTGTGCCGCCTGGCGCTCGACAGTCAGGAAAGCCTTGGAGCGAGGCTGCAGAGCGCCTGCGGGCAAACCCGGAGAATATACCCACTTCTCTACCGGGATCTGCGCCGCGATTTCCGGCTTCTGGTTCAAGAGATTGGCCTGGAGGTAATCCAAGAACTGGCGAGTGGTCACACTCTGAAAAGCGAAGTGATCAAAGTACCCGCGCAGGAACGCGTCGAAAGCGGGGCGTCCGAACGCTTCCTCCAAGGTGAGCAGGAAGAGTGACCCTTTTTCGAACGGCACCAGCGTGAATGCGGCCTCTGCGTCACGGCCGCGCAAATCGAGCCACAGAGTCTGGTCCTTCGCGCCGAGTCTGGCCAGTTCCGCTTCCAAATCCTGTCTTCCAGTCGCGGCCAGCATCTGCGCCCGCTCCGGGCCGTACACCTTCTCAATGATTCGGCGTTCGATGTAAACCGTGAAGCCTTCATTGAGCCAGAAGTCTCCCCAGGTGGCGTTGGTGACCAGGTTGCCGGACCAGGAGTGCGCCATCTCGTGGGCTATCTGCGAAACCAGGCTCTTGTCACCGGCGATCGTGGAGGCGGTGACGAAAGTCAATCGCGGATTTTCCATGCCGCCCAGAGGAAAACTCGGCGGAGCCACGAGGATGTCGTAGCGGCCCCAGCGGTAAGGGCCGAACAATTCTTCCGCCACCGCCAGCATTTTTTCTGTGTCCTCAAACTCGCGCGCGGCACGAGCGATCACCGGCTTCTCCGCGTACACGCCGGTGCGCTTTCCCACCGGCTGAAAGGCAAGATCGCCGATAGCCAGCGCCAGCAGATAGGACGGAATGGGCTGGGTCATGTGAAAGCTGTATTCGCCCGCTCGCAGAGACTGCGGGTTGTCTTCCGCGCTCATGACCGCCAGCAGATTTTTTGGCGTCCGTATCCGGGCGTTATAGGTGATGCGCACGCCAGGCGTATCCTGCAAGGGGATCCAACTCCGTGCGTGAATGGCTTGCGACTGGGTATAGAGAAAGGGTTGCTGCTTGCCCGCGGTCTGGGGTGGATCCAGCCACTGCAACCCCGAGGCGTCGGGGCTGGTAGCGTAAAGAATCCGAACTAGTCGCCCATCTTTGGGCAGAGGGATCGTCACCGCCGAACCCAGGAATGGTTCCGGCTTGCCCATTTCAAATGTGGTGGCTGTGAAGTTGTTGCCGTCGCTCGAGACTTCGACCCGCTCGATTGTCAATTGCCGGCTGTCGAGAATCAGCGGCGCATTGGACGATGCGGGCCGCTCCACCGCGAGTGTGGCCGTGCCTTTCAGGATCTTGCGATCGAAGAGAGCTTCCAGATCGAGGTCGATGTGCTTTACGCGGGCTTGCGAGGGATCCGCGAACGTGTGAATGTCTTTCCCGGTTTCTTCCGGACGGGAAGGGGCTACCCTGCTGCAAGAATTCAGCAGCGACAGGCAAAGCGCAAGTGAAAGGGCGCTGACCGGGCGCGGGAAGCGCATTGTTGAACCGGCTCAGTGTATCACGGGAGCGGCTTCTACTTTCGCAGAATGTCGAAGGCCGGGTCCAGAACCACGTGCAGTGGCATTTGAGAGACGGATACGCTGAACGTGGCAGGCTCATTGGCCGTGTCCACCCAGATCACCTGCTTGCCTTGGGCCGACTGGATTTCCACGGGCACATGCGCGCTGAAATCTTCGTCCACGTCGCTTTGCGTGATTGTGCCCGTCACTTGGAGAGCAGGCGCTTTGCCCCGTACGGTATAGGAGAGCTTTAGCGTCGGGATTCCATTGCCGTAGACCCATTGTTCGAAGAACGCTTCCAGCTTGGGGTCGGAGGATTTGGGTGGCAGGAACGAGGCTGCCAATTCGCGAAACTGCTCGGTGTCTACAGGCTTCCATTCATAACGGAGCCGCAACTCGCGCAACATGGCGATGAAGCGTTCATCACCCAAGCGGCGGCGCAGCATGTGTATGATCCAGGAACCCTTTCCATAGGTGATGAACTGCCAGGCCAGCGGAGCTTCCGCGCTCTGCAGGCGCGATCCCAGCACGATGGGTCCCGCGGATTCCAAGGTCTCATTGCCCGGGGCGGTCTTTGATAGCAGCCGAATCTTGTATTCGTCCAACATCACATCGAGGGTGTGCCGGCCGCTGCGCTTCTCGAGATACAACAGCGCCGAGTAGTTGGCAAGCGATTCCATGATCCAGTCGTCGCGATATCCCGCCGATGTGACCACATTTCCCCACCATTGATGCGCAGTTTCGTGAGCCTGCAGCAAATCGGTGAAAAAGCTCTGGCCGCGTTCGCTGAGATATACCGGCCGCTCGTGGGGAAGAAGATAGGAAAGCGTCGAAAGGTACACCAGTCCGCCGAAGCCCTGGCCGAAGGTTCCCGGCACGGGCGAGACGATGAGATTGTTCAGCGGCGGAGGCCCGAAGCGCGCCGACATGAATTCCAAGGCCGACATGACCTCGCTCGCAAGTTCGGGCAATCGAGCGCTGGGGTTGGGTGGCGCGGGAGTAAGCGGCCCCATGGTCTCGATCGACTGGCGCTTCGCCCAGCCCGGGATGGGCGAAGGTGCCAGGCCAGTGCGATTGGGACCCGCCTGCATGGATCTCTCGACCTTCTGGTTTGCGCAGACCTCCACCGTATAGTCGCCGCGTGTCACGCGTTCCCGAAAATAATGACCTAGATTGAATCCGGCGAGGCGGATCGGCGCCGCCGTCACCCTCCGCGTGATTCGGCGGCCTCCTTCCGTGCGGTCCGAGACGATATTGCCGGCGGTGACGAGGTCCAGATCCCTGGGATAGCGGAACTGGATATCGTAGCGCGCGAACTGCATATCGTGATTGGGATACCAGCCGCCACGGGCGCCGATGGAGTAGACACTGTTGCCGGCGTCGAAGATGACTTCGCCTTCGTGCTGCATCTCCACTTCGTATTCGTGTCCGGCTTCCAGAGTCTGCGCCGGCAC
>JBGPJK010000472.1:0-3490 GCA_041485425.1 Terriglobia bacterium
GATTAACAATCGGCCGCAGGATGCCATCCTGCCCCACATTGCAGAACGCCGTCCGGATCAGTCTCTGGTGAAAGCCGGTAAAATGCGGAGACGCGAATACTCCGGGCTGGCCTCGATCTCGCCATGCGGCCTGGTGAAGATCGGCGAGCCGCGCGAAGATCTCCGCAGCTTCGTCGCCTGTGCGGGCGACCCGGAGAGTGCACGGTCCGCTCCCCTGCTCATACAGCCGCTGGCTGCGTCGGATCTGCTGGCGGGTGTTGGATGAGAGAACCGCGTCAAACCCGGCGGCGTCGCTGCGGATGCGTGGAAAATCGACATAATGCGATGGCCGGACGGAGATCTCGTTGCTGCCTAGCGAACTCGCCACCGCGCAGATCGGAGAATGCTCTACCACTCCTTGCAGGAGCAACTCATCCCAGCGGCTGTTCCGCAGGAATGTGCCGAGTGCCTCCGCTACCTGTTCTGCGCAATCAGGACGGCTCAGGACGGAGTTGTACTCGATGCACGTCGAGTCAGCTTCGTCTTCTCCGGCGCAATTCAGATACACCCGGCGCAGCGGAATACCTCGCACCCACTGAGTGCGCCAGACCAAGAGACAGCATCCAACTACGTCACCGTCCCTTACGAACGTCAGCAGGTCGGGGTTCAAGTCTTCGCCAAATGTTGCCAGCCAGCAATCTACCCACTCCCGGGAAAGAAAGAACGATGCATCGGGACACATGTTGTGGATGCACTCCCAAGTGGGAGCGAATTCGGGCCAATGGCGCCAATTTAACTTCTGCACGGACGTCTTAGCCGTCAAAGGCGTCTTCGCACGGAGCAAGCTCGACAATGCCGGAATTGGGGCGGATTCTATCATGGCTCGACTACCAAGTACATCCGTGGAGCGGGCTTTTCAGCCGGCCACGACGGCTTTCGAGCCGGCGTGTCTTTTCTGCTCCGGAAGACATGCCCGCTTGAAAGCGGGCATTGCCGCCTGGAAGGCCGCTCCACGCAACCCCGATCGCTGATATCCGTGCGTTGAGACATACGAAGCCTTCAGAACTGGAAGTAGATGAACTGCGCGTCGCGGTCATCGAAAATCACAAACAGAAGCAGACCGCACGCATACGCCAGCGGCCGAAGCAGGAAAGTATACGCCGCCAGGCTGGCCTGCCGCTGCGCCAGCGCCTTCTCCAATCGCGAGACGGCTTGAGACAGATACGGCTCCACCACGCAGAACATCCCTACTGCGAGAACGACAAGGTAGAAGTTCACGGGGTACGAGATCCGGAAAGTGAACGCCAGGAACATCGTGCGCAACATTTCCAAGGACTGCCCTATGCTCGCGGCGCGGAAAGGCACCCACGCCGCCGTGACCGCGCACAGGGTGAAGAGCCGCCACCCCCAGCGAGTCCAGCGCGATGTCGCGATCCGCGGGATATGGGTCTCCTGAAGACTCTCCCAGACGCGGTGCAACACCAGGTAAGTGCCGTGCATTGCCCCCCACAACACGAAGCCCCAACCCGCGCCATGCCACAAACCTACCAGCGCCATAATGCCCACCAAACTCAAATACAGCGGCACTGGGGCCCCGCGGAAGCGGGCGTTCAGGGGAAAGAACAGGTAATCGCGAATCCAGCGCGAAAGCGTCATGTGCCATCGGGACCAGAAGTCGGAAGGGTTCTCGGCGTGATAAGGGAACCGGAAGTTCTCCGGCAGGGTGATTCCCAACAACTGCGCCGAGCCGATCGCCATGTTCGAATACGCCGCGAAGTCAAAGTAGATCTGCAAGCCGAATCCGACTGCCAGGGCCCAGTTGTCGAGGGTCGTGTTCAGGTGGGCGGCTTGGGGCCGGAAGCCCTCGTCCACCCACCAGGCAATGTTGTTGGCGATGAGGTTTTTCTGCGCCAGCCCCCAGATCAGTCGATCCATTCCGCGCAGCAGCATGGCAAGCTCGAAGGTGCGATGGGCGCGAAACTGCGGGATCAACTCGCGGAAGCGAACGATGGGTCCAGAGACGATATTAGGCCAGAACGTGAGAAACAGCGCAATATCCGAGCGGGAAAACGCCTTGATGCGCCCCTGCCGGGCATCGACCAGAAACCCGATGGCCGCAAATGAGTAGAAGGAGATGCCCAGCGGCATGGCCGACGCGGCGCCGTACTTGAACAGGCACAGAATGAGCAGCACGAAGACGATGCCGCACCACATCCACCGGCGCTTGCCATCCGGCGGCAAGGCGAGCACCTTGTGCCCGCATGTGTTTATAACGGCACAGATCAACAGAGGCGCCAGGACGTACAAGGGTTTCCAGGCAGCATAAAACAGGAGGCTGAGCGCAAGCACGTAAGCGGCGCGGAAACGCGCCGGCAGCGCCCAATACCCGCCTACTGCGGGGAAAAGCAGCAGTAAATAGGAATAGCTTGTAAATTGCATCGCGCTCAATCACCGTCGGCGTTTTTGGCCATCATGTTAAGAATCAACTCCGCCAGCATCTTGTGTCCGGTACGGCCAAGGTGTAGCGGATCGGGTCCATTCAGCATTCGTCCCCAGTATTGGCGGGGAATGGTCTCCTCGAACTCGCCCACGGGAAGCCGATAGCGCTCCGCCAGGCCGCGCACGAAATCATAGTGCGCCTGCTTATCTTGCGCCGTGAGATACAGCTTCACCTCCGGGTTCAACGGCGTGTGGAACAGCATAAGGCGCACGTGGTTGTCACGGCACAGCCGCGCCACCGCCTCCACGCAGGATCGGCTTCGCAACAGCCGAACACCGCTGATCGATCGCGCGCTGCCCGGCGTCACCCGCAATAGGTACAACCGGATCCGATAGAGCATTTGCAGGAAGGACTCCTTCTCCTCCTGCCTCCGGCGAAACTCCGGGACGTTCGCCAACCGGAAGCGCACCACGTTTTCCAGCTTGCCTGCCAGCCCGGCGCCGTCGCTTTGCTCAGCGGGAGAGGCGTGCTCGCCGGCGTTACGGAATCTCTCGAGCGATTCCCGAAAGCTCTCTGCATACGGCTGCACCTCGCCGGCCGCCTGCTCGATCTTCTCCCGAAAACGCCCGTCCTTCAGCAGTTCCAGCATCCCGTCGCGGATACCACCTTGCCAGAAGAACTGATAGTTGATCTGAAACACAATCGCATCCGGTTTGAGTTCCGGAACGCTCAACAGGTAGTACACGTACCAGAGGGCTTCCTCGTAGCTCATGCCGCCG
Organism: Terriglobia bacterium; assembly: GCA_041485425.1. Lineage (GTDB taxonomy): Bacteria > Acidobacteriota > Terriglobia > Terriglobales > Acidobacteriaceae > JAIQET01. The sequence goes on from JBGPJK010000472.1 coordinate 3,199, forward strand.
GCGGAAAGGCGGTACACCAGGAATCTGCCGTCCTGGCGGCAACGGCCGGCAATCAGATCGCAGTAAGTTCTTCCCGGTTCTGAATTCGGTCCTTCGCCTGGCGCTAGCGTTACCGCCTGCATTTGCGAGTTGCCGATGAAAACGACACGCCGTGGCTCAGGGTGCGCCGCCCAGTACTTCGATAGGATGGCGAAGCTCTCCATGGGGTGCTCCCCGTGGCTGAGCTCCTGAGTATCGGGATCGCGATACAGGCCCTCGACCTGAGTCCATTTGGGTGGCGCATGGAAGATAC
>JBGPJK010000473.1:0-3462 GCA_041485425.1 Terriglobia bacterium
CGCATCACCCGATCCCCATCAGTTCCCCTTGCTCCTGAAGTTTCTTTTCCCGGAAGAAAAACTTTCCGTGCAGGTCCATCCTGACGATGAAGCTGCGCACCGCGTGGGCTTGCCCAATGGCAAAACGGAGTGCTGGTACGTGGCCCACGCCAAACCGGGGGCGCAGATTGCACTTGGCCTTAAGCAGGGCGTGACGCGTGAGCAGTTTGAAAAATCGGTCCACGAAAATCGGGCTGAAGAACTGCTGAACTGGATCAACGTTTATTCAGGCGAAATGATATACGTCGCCGGAGGCACCGTGCATACCCTTGGGCCGGGTTCGATTATCGTCGAGACGCAGCAGCAGTCCGACACGACTTATCGTCTGTATGATTATGGACGTCCGCGCCAGTTGCATCTGGCGGAAGGACTCTCCGTGGTTAAGGAGAAGGTCGGGTCGGGGAAGGTAGTGCGCCCGGCGGCGAAAGAGATCTCCGGTAGCAGAAACCGGCGCGCGCCCCTGATTGTGTCTTCTTACTTCACCGTGGAAATGCTGAACCTCAAGGAACCGCAGGGCCTTCGAACGACGGCCGAGCACGGCAAGAGTTCCGTGCAAATCCTGGTGGCGGTGGAAGGCTGCGGCGTGGTGGAAGCGCCTGGTGTAGAACCGGTGACGCTGGCTAAGGGCGATGCCGTGGTTGTGCCCGCATCATTGGGCGAGTTCCAGGTTCGTCCGCAATGGACGGTCGAACTGCTAAAGTCATCGTTGCCGGGAGCACCGATGCCCGAACCGGCAACTCGGATGTAGGCGGTACCTTGTTTGAGCGGACTCGTGGCAAAAGTTAACTTCTATCCCGTGATTCTCGCTGGGGGGCGTGGCACCCGGTTCTGGCCGGTGAGCCGCAAGCGCCGGGCCAAGCAGTTGCTCGTGCTCGACGGCAAGCAGACAATGATCCAGCAAACTGTGGCGCGGCTACTGCCGCTCGCTGCGCCGAATCGCTGCTGGGTGATCACCAACCAAGATTCGTATCGGGAAGTCGTCCGCCAGCTTCCGCGGCTGAGCAAGCGGCAGATCATCGCGGAGCCCGCAGGCCGCAATACGGCCCCGGCGATTGGGCTGGCTGCCTTCATTCTGCTGCGCTCAGATCCCACTGCGGTCATCGGGATGTTTCCTTCGGACCACGTCATCCAAACCAGTCAGCAGTACCGGCAGCTGGTCCGGCAAGGCATCGCGATTGCCGCGACCGGCGAGAACATTGTGGTGCTGGGCATCCGTCCCACGCGCCCGGAGACCGGATACGGATATGTCGAGACCGGCCCATCGCCAGACGGAACAGCATTGCGCGTACGCCGCTTCACCGAAAAACCTGACGCGGCGCGGGCATCCGGATTCCTTGCCACCGGCGGCTATTACTGGAACAGCGGAATGTTTCTCTGGAGCGCCCGCACGTTGACCAATGCCCTGCGTGAGCACCTACCGAAGACTGCCTCCATTCTGGAGGACATTGCGGCTGCGTTCGGAACGAAGAAATTTTCCGCAGTCTTTCGCCGCCTGTACCCGAAGTGCGAGAACATCAGCGTCGACTATGCGGTGCTTGAACCACGCTCTGCCAAAGGAGCGCGGCATTCAAACATTTTCTGCCTGCCTGCCGATTTCGGATGGAGCGACCTGGGATCATGGACCGCGCTGCATGAAAATCGGGTTGCAAAATCCAAGCCCAGAGACGGAAACGTAATCTCCTCTGCAGGCTCCTTTGTTTTGAATTCCATTGGGAATTATTTTCACGTGCCGGACAAGTTTGTAGCGGTGGTGGGTGTAGATAACCTTGTGGTAGTTGAAACCGCCGATGCCCTGCTGATCACCACTCGCCGAGGAGCGCAAGATGTGGGCAAGGTGGTGAAGTACCTGGATGAGAAGAAACTGCACAAACTGGTGTAGACCGGATTGCCCCGGTAGGGGATTCAGCCTACGACCAACGACGGACGACCAACGACCGCAATGACCGTTCCCATCAAATTCGGCACCGACGGCTGGCGGGGCATCATCGCAGACGACTTCACTTGTGAGAACGTGCGTCGTGTGGCGGCTGCCATTGCTTCCTATGTGCTCAAGCACGAGAACGCCAGCCGCGGCGTAGTGGTCGGATACGATACCCGCTTCGCCTCGCAACGCATGGCGCACTTGACTGCGGCGATGCTCGCGGATACGGGAATTCCCGTGAAGCTGGCTAATGATTACACGCCCACACCGGCCGTCTCGCTTGCCGTAAAGAACTTTGGGGCTGCCGGCGGCGTCATGATCACCTCCAGCCACAACCCGTGGAACTGGAATGGCGTGAAGTTCAAAGGCCGGTTCGGCGGATCGGCGACTCCGCAGATCATCAAGGCAATCGAACAGCAACTCGATAGCCCCCTACCGTCGAGCGCCCGCACCGCGCCCATCGAACAGATCGACCTCAAGCCCGCCTACATTGAGACCGTGTGCCGCTTTGCGGACGTGGACCTGATCTCTAAGGCCGGGTTCCGATTTGCTGTCGATGCGATGTATGGCTCTGGCCGTGGTGTGTTGGCGCGGATCTTTCGCGATCACGGGATCGACCACGTGGTCATTCGTCAGGAACTGAATCCGCTGTTCCCGGGCATCAATCCCGAACCCATCGAGCCCCACGTCGCCATGTTGCAGGAGACGGTGGTGAAAGAGAAGTGCCACGCAGGCCTGGCGACGGACGGCGACGCGGACCGCATTGGCGCTGTCGCCGAAGACGGCAGCTTCGTCGACTCTCACAAGATTCTCTCCGTTCTTGCGCAATGGCTGCTGGAGCGGAAAAAGTGGCCCGGCGAGCTGGCGCGTGCGTTTAACACCACGCGTATGGTGGATCGCATTGCCAGGAAGCACGGGCGCAAGCTGAATGAGTGTTCCATCGGCTTCAAATACATGGCCGACCTCATGATGGAGCGCGACATCGTCATTGGCGGAGAGGAGTCCGGCGGCATCGGTTACTCGCGCTACCTTCCCGAACGCGATGGCATCTTGAACTCGCTTCTGCTGGCCAACGTGATGGCCGAAGAACGCAAGCCGCTGGGACAACTCGTGGCCGATCTGCAACGGGAATACGGGCCCCACTACTACGGACGCCGTGATCTTCATATTCCGGAGGACGTCAAGCAAAGAGCAATTCAACGGGCCCGTTCCGATGCAACCAGACGGTTGGGACGCTACTCTATCTTGTCCAAGGAGACGCTGGATGGGGTGAAGTTTTTCCTCGACGCGCCCACCAACGGCAATGGCGCCGAAGCCTGGGTCCTGCTGCGGGCGTCCGGAACCGAGCCGTTGTTGCGCGTCTACGCCGAGGCCGCATCGCCAAGAAGTACGGCCGAAAGCTGAATGAGTGCTGCATCGGGTTCAAGTACATGGCCGACCTCATGATGGAGCGCGAGATCGTCATTGGGGGAGAAGAGTCCGGCGGCATCGGCTATTCGCGA
>JBGPJK010000474.1:0-3457 GCA_041485425.1 Terriglobia bacterium
ATACGCCGGCGGTTTGACGTTTTCAAGCGAGTGGCGGGTCCGCTGATCGAACGGGCTGAACGCGTTGTGGAGATCGGTTGCGGCAACGGTCTGGTGCAAAGGGGCGTAGAGGACTACTACCGGATGCCCGTTGTCGGATTTGACCTCACGGAGCATGCCCTCAAGAGGAACGTCAGTCGTTTAAGCCAACTGTACTGCTATGACATTCACCAGCGTGCTCCGGAGTTCCACGCGCGGTTCGACATTGTGCTGTTGATGGATGTGCTTGAACACATCGCCGACGAAGCTGCTTTTCTGCAATCGGTTAAGTACCACATGAGGGGCGATGGCGCGCTGATCATCAACGTGCCGGCTCATCAATTGCTTTATTCTCACTACGATCGCGCCGCTGGACATTATCGCCGCTACTCTGTCCGTTCTCTCAAGAAAGTGACAGAGCAGAACGGGTTCCTCGTCCGTTTTTATTCATACTGGGGGGCACCTTTGATACCGCTGCTGCTGCTGCGTAAGGCGGTGGTGAGATTGCACCGGAGCGAGCGGGACGTGGTATCCAGCGGGTTCGACCCCGGTTCGCGCCTCTTAAATTTTCTATTCGGAAAGTTGGCGAGTTTTGAAATGATCCCCCAAAGAGTTGCAGGCTCGTCGCTGATGGCTGTGCTGGAGGTAGCCGGAGGCGCGAACGAATGCGGGAGCTAACTATCCAGCGTTCGTCCGCAGGGGCTGCAACGCTCTTTTATCTGCCTTGAATGTGCCCATGGAGACCTCAGAACGGTCCTGCCATCTTTGCGAGCGCGACCGGTGGAGCCGACTTCGGCAGTGCTTCCTGCCCACCACGAATGAGTTTGCCGACGATATAAAGCGGACGTGCCTTGGCCTCCTCGTAAATCCTTCCTACATATTCACCGATAATCCCCAAGAACAGCAGGTTGATGCCCGCCAAGAAGGTGATCAACAGCGTCAATGCCGTAAAGCCCTTCGGTGATTGATGCAGTACCAGCTTCACAACAACAGAATAACCGGCGTATAGAAGTGTCGCCATCATGCTGCCTACGCCGACCAGGCCGGCGGCGCGTATGGGAACGATAGAAAATGCCAATAGGCCGTCGGAGGCGAGCTTTAGCAAACCAAGCGCGCTGTACTTGCTTTTGCCGGCAGCGCGCTCGCAACGCTCGATGGGTACGCCGACCTGTCGGAATCCAACCCAACTGCGAAGCCCCCGCAAGTAGCGGTGATGTTCCGGGAACTGCATGAGAAGCTGTACAACCCGTCGGGACATCAAGCCGAAGTCGCCCGAGTCAACCGGCAGCCTGAGGTCCGATAACCAGTTCAGCAGACGGTAAAACAACCAGTAGCAGAAGCGCAGATACAATGCCTCTTTCCGGTTAGTACGCTGCACGTAAACCACGTCGTAGCCTTTTTTGAATTCCTGCACCAGCACCGGTATGGCTTCAGGCGGGTCCTGCAAGTCTCCGTCGAGGACTACCGCCGCGTCCCCGGTTGTATGAGCCAGACCGGCGGTAATCGCCGCCTGGTGGCCGAAGTTTCTAGAAAGCGATACCACCAGGATCCGCAAATCACGTTGAGCCGCGTCTTCCAGTATCGCCAAGGTGGCATCGGTGCTGCCGTCATCGACTAATACCAGTTCATGCGGCCCGCCTTCGAGCGAGTCGAGCACAGGAAGAGTGCGCCGCAACAACTCAGGGATCACAGGCTGTTCGTTGTGGAGCGGAATGACAACCGACAGGATAGGACGGGGTTGGTTCACCGGGCGCCCCCTTTGAAGCACACCAGTTCTGGTCGCAGACTTAAACTTGGCAAGTATCACCCAGGTCACAAATTGACATGCGGGAAACCGTCAATGCACATGCAGGACAACTCCTGAGGCTGCAGCAGCTCAGAGCCACAGCAGGTACGTGGCAAGCGAAGCGCAACCAAACGCAGCTCCCAAAAGCAGGCGCGATGCACTGAACCAACCCGCCTTCCAGTACCGGTTACCGAGCAGCAGAACCAGGGGAGCGCAGCCAGATATATAGCGGCTGGAAAAAGTATGCGCAATGGTCACGTTGGCAGCAAGCAGAAAGAACAGCATCGCCGACAAAAAGACGAATTCAGCGTCCGACCGGTTTTCCCAGACGCGCACCGCGCCGGCAACGATCAGCAGCACGCCGGCAGCGGTAATCACGCTGGCCAGCGCCCAACTGTATAGCGCAAGCCAGGTGGGCGATAGTACGCGGGTGGCGAAGGTGAATCCCGGTGTCACCTTAATCATGGGGAAGACGGCGTTGGCGGCGAACACTGGAATGGTGGACAACAGCATCCACGCGGGTGGGATGTGGAACCACGAGGGAGCGAATAGCGCCATCAGCGCGGCAGCATAGCCGAACGCGAGCACGCCGTGAGAGAGTGAGAATCCTTGTACCCATGCCGTTTGTGGCGGAACGAGCCCGCCCCAGGTAGAGAACAGCCAAGCCGGGAGGACGGCAGCTGACAACGTGTAGATAACAATCAGGACGATTTTTTGCCGGGAGATCATTGCCAGGACAGGGATCGCAAGCAAGACCAGAGCAAACGGCTGGCGTCCGGCAATGGCTAAGGAGAGGCAGAAACCGCCGCCGAGGGCGGCTGTCAAGGCGGAGGCGCTCCGCCGGCTGCGAATCGCGAGCAAGAGTAGCAGCAGACTGCAGGAAAAAAAGAAGATGGCCGGCATTTCGGTTAGAGCCAGGCCGGCCCCGACCCAGGTAGTGGGCAAACCGATCAGGGCAAGCGCGGCGATCATGGGCCTGGTGGCGCGGCGCAGATACAGCACGCCGGCAGTGGCAGCCATGGTTCCAAGCAGCAGGATGAAATTGACCAGACGAACGCCGGGAACCGCCAGATGGGTGAGCGGCTCAAAAGCTGCCTGCACGAGAGTGTAGAGCGGTCCGGGCGGCCCGGGCAGGTGAGAGATGAATGCGGAAGTCAGTCCATATTGGTGGAACAGGCCGACGGTCGCCAGGTACCAAGGCTCGTCGTAGCGCGGGGGCGTCTTGGTGAGCGCGACTCCGAGGAAGAGGACGACAAGGCAAATCGCAGCCACGGCAGCGTATACGAGTTCGCCCGTGGTTAGCGCCCACGTGGAAGAATCAGCGGGCATTCCTTTTTTCAGGGACGCTTCAGTGGCAGCACGAGTAGACAAACGCCGAGGGAGGGTTGGAACCACATCCAACATGCTCGAATCACGATAGCACAGGGCAAGAGAGCGGGTCCAGAAATGTGTATTCTTTCTGCTACTTGCGAAGGCGAGGATGAGTGCAAGAGTGGTTGCTGGGGCTGGGGGACCACTACGCGATCCGAGTGCTCAATCTGAGTCTCCACGTTCGTTCTGCAAGCAAGCGAAGGCCGGCCCTGAAATTCGGGCACATTTCCTTTGTGGCTCAATGAGATGCTGGGGTGGGAGATGGGAATCGAACCCACAACG
>JBGPJK010000475.1:0-3456 GCA_041485425.1 Terriglobia bacterium
CGTGCCATTCTGACGCTGCGGGAGAGCTACCGCCGCGACCTGAACGACATCAAGAAAATTACAGAGTTTAAGTATGTCCGTTTTCACGCCATCCTCCACGACGAAATTGGAATCTATCGCGAGAACGACCAGGGTCAGCCCCACTACAATTTCACGTATGTCGATCAGATTTACGACGGCTTGCTGGAACGCGGTGTCCGGCCCTTCATCGAACTTAGCTTTATGCCTCGGCAACTCGCGGCCAAAAATGTCAGGCATCCCTTTTGGTACAGGCCGGTCACAGCACCGCCCAAAAGGTGGCATCTCTGGGAGGAATTGGTCTCCGAATTTGCAAAGCATTTGATAATCCGTTATGGCGCCGACGAAGTGGCCCAATGGTATTTTGAAGTCTGGAACGAACCCAATATTGATTTCTGGTCGGGGATTCCCAAGGAAACGACATATTACAAACTGTACGAGCGAACGGCACGGGCAATAAAGAAAGTCAACTGCAGTTTGCGGGTGGGTGGCCCTGCAACCGCGCAGGCGGCGTGGGTGGACAGGTTCATCGCCTACTGCGTGAAAGGAAAGGTTCCGCTCGATTTCATCTCAACGCATGTCTATGGCAACGACTCTGAGCGCAACGTGCTCGGAACCGGGCAAAATATTTCTTCAGATGACATGGTCGTCCACGCTGCTCGCAAGATTTACGATCAGGTAAAGGCGTCGGCGAGGCCCGACCTTCCAATACACTGGACCGAGGTCAACGCCACTTATCTAAACGATGTAAACGTTACGGATTCGCCCTTCATGGGGCCCTGGCTTGCGAGGACGATTCGGCAGTGTGATGGTTTAGTTACAACGTTGGCGTATTGGGCGTTGTCGGATGTATTCGAAGAGCAGGGTGTCCCGAAAACACCTTTTTACGGCGGGTACGGCCTTATAGCAGTAGGAAATATTCCGAAGGCCGCTTACAACGCTTTTAAACTCTTACATCTTTTGGGCACTGAGAGAATAAGTGTTCGATCTTCGAATGTTTTGGCGACAAGAATACCGGACGGGTCATTGGCGATAGCCGTTTGGAATTACGCAGCCCCGGGCAAACACGGATCGGTGAAACGAATTAAGCTGGTGATCAGAGGTCTCAAATGGCCTCATCGTTTGCTAATCCATTTGCTTGACGGCGATCATGGTTCACCACTGGCGACATGGGAGAAAATGGGCCGACCAGATTGTCCTACGCGGGAACAACAGGCCCGACTTCGGGCGGCTGCAGAACTCGGTCCGCCAGAGAAGGGTTCCGTAAGCAGAGGAAGCGTCTCCTCAGCCACTCTCAAGCTCCAACCCCACAGTCTCGTATTGGTTGAGGTTGTCAGGAGTCGGAGTGCTGCCAGATTTACAGAAAGGCGCGCACGTAGCTGAGAAACAAGCTTTTGATTTGCGCGCGGGATGGCGGAAGTTATTGTGTTCCATGTGCGACGGGTTGCCCCCGGTGCCGCACAGGCTGGAATGGAAACAAGAGCTGGTGATAAATCCCCTTCCCACCACTGAAACGCCCAAGATGTCCGGTTCTGGAAACCACAAGACCTTTGCTTGGCGGAATTGGCGCCACGCCGCTTCTTTGTCTGCAGTCCCCGCTGTCAACCGCGGGTAAGGTCTTACCAATCCGCTGGGCACTATTGACTGGTTCAACAAATACGTGCGTGCCTGATTTCGCCCGCACTTCGCAGGCGTAGCAAGCTCAACCCGTTCGCAGGGTAGTCTCGCAGCGCGGCAATCGTGCACTGGCGCTGCGAGGCCGTCTTGTCGCGCCCGCGTTATCGCGAGCTTGCCGCCGCCCCGATCACCGTGACGTCGCCCTTCGGCAACTTCGGAAGAATCATGGGGACTTCCTCCTTGTATTTCAGGTACGCAGTCCCGTGCAGGCGAATCAGGTCGCGTTCCTCCAGTTGGATGGCGACGAAGATGTACGCAGTGGTCATCACCGCTAAGAACAAGTGTGCGGCCGTCATCACGGGAGTGCCCCAGAAGAACAGCAGCCATCCACAATACAGCGGATGCCGCACGTACTTATAGAAGAACGGCTTATTGAACGGCAACTGCGTGTAAGGCTTGCCTTGCAGAAATAACGTGACTTGCCGCATTCCGAACAGATCGAAATGGTTAATGAGGAACGAGGCCACCAGGACGATCAAAAAACCTAGAACCAGGATTCCCTGCAACACCAGGCTGGCAGCCGGGCTCTTCACGGCCCAGATGACTCCCCCCATCGGCTGCCATTGCCAGAAGAGCAGAAGGAACGCCAGGTTGGACACCAGAACGTACGTGCTGCGCTCGGCTGCCTCGGGGATGAAGCGCGTCAACCATTGCTTGAAGCCTTGGCGCGCCATCACGCTGTGTTGTACCGCGAAAATAGCCAGGAGACCGGCGTTGATGAGAATCGCTGCGCCAAGCGGCACGGCCGGTCCGGAATCGATGGATTTTGGAACGATCAGATTGCCGACGAATCCCGCTGCGTATAGAAACGTAGCCAGGAATAGAAGGTAGCTGATCGCTCCATAAACGAAAACACTAATACGCTTAAACATCTTGTTTGTCCCTTTCTCGATGCGCCGCGGTGTCTTCCGCGATCGCTTGTCCTAGACCACTATGCGGGTGAAACGTTGAGCGGGCCTTGTCCGCGCGTCCGCTATTCTTGCCAACGCGGTAGTACGATAAGGAAGAGTTATCCGAGAGTCCGCCACACTTTGCTTGAAGTCCGGGCTTGAGGGGCCAAGAAAAGAAATGGATGCGCTGTCGGAAGTCTTGCAAGTTGTCCGGCTCGAAGGCGGGGTCTTCTTTAACGGCGAATTTTCATCGCCCTGGTGTTTTACAGTGCCGTCCTCCAAGGACCTTGTCCCGTTCTTGGCTCCGGGCGCGAGCCACCTCATCACTCTTCACCTGCTCACGGAAGGACACGGCTCCGTGCAACTCGCGGATGAGACGCCGGTAGAGTTGTCCGCCGGGGACATCATCATTCTTCCGCAAGGCGATTCTCACACCATGTGGAACGGTTCCCGAACTCCCACGAAGACCCCGAGTTTGACGAAGATCCTCGAACAAGGGTTGGCCCCTGTTCGCCTGGGCGGTGGCGGGGAGATGACGCGTTTCGTGTGCGGATATATGACCTGCGACGCCCAGTTCTGTAGCGTCATGCTGAATAGCCTTCCCGCCGCGATCAAGGTGAACATCTTTGGAGATCAGTCCGGAAAATGGCTGGAAAATTCGCTGCGATTCATGGTGGAGGAGGCCAGATCATCTCGGGCGGGTGGTGCCGCCGTTCTCGCAAAACTCTCCGAAGCGCTTTTCACTGAAGCCTTGCGGCGCTACGTGGCGCAGCTTCCACCGGAGCAGACCGGTTGGCTGGGCGCGGTTCGTGACGCGGAAGTGGGAAAAGTATTGACGCTTCTGCACCGCCACCCAGCCCGTCCCTGGAAG
>JBGPJK010000476.1:0-3454 GCA_041485425.1 Terriglobia bacterium
CTCCAGCGTAACCGTCAGCGGAGATTTTCTGGTCAAGAACAAGTGCGCCTCGACGGTCGCCCCCAACGGAAGCTGCAACCTCACCGCACAGTTCCGGCCCAGAGCCAGCGGAACCAGAAAGGGAGTCATCACCATCACCGACAGCGCCACCGGCAGCCCGCAGAAGATTCAATTAACCGGCACCGGCCAGTAACCCACCGCGGAGCGGCCTGCCCTCCGGCTCGGCCGCTCCGCAGAACCAGCCCCGAGCCGCCAACCACCTGCCCTGCCCACGAAGCTTCCCGGCCAGTGCCGGGGATTTACAATCTCTTATATGCCCCGCAAGCCCAAGACTGTCTTCTTTGATGTTGGCAACACGCTTCTCTTCCCCAACCGGCAGATCATTCATGCTCCGTTGCACGAGCGGAAGATGTTCCCCAGCCAGCAACAACTGCACTCCGTAGAGCGCAGAACAAAGAAGGAATTCGATGCTTTGCAGCAAAGCGGCAAGGCCGATCACAGCTTCTGGTATCTGTTCTACGCCCATCTGCTCGAAGAGCTTGGCATCCCGGATAACGTTCTCCGCGACAGGCTGGTGGCCGCTACCCGCATCTCCGCCAACTGGGGCGAGATGCGTCCGGGCACGCGCGAGGCCTTAGAGCGCATCGGCAAGCGCTACCGCATTGGCGTAATCTCCAATGCCGACGGCAAGATCGCGGCTCTGCTCCAGCAAAAGCAGATTGCCGACTGTTTTCTGACCATCACCGATTCCGGCCTGGTGGGACACGAAAAGCCCCATCCCGCCATCTTCCAGGCCGCGCTGCGCGAGACGCAGGCTTCGCCAGACGAGAGCTTGTACGTGGGCGATGTGTATTCCGTCGATTATCTGGGTGCGACCCGTGCGGGTATGCAGGCCATGTTGTTCGACGTATCGGGCGCATACCAGAACGCGGGTCTGCCGCGCGTGGAATCCCTGGAGGAGCTGGAGGAAAAACTAGCTGGCTAGCTGTTCTGATTGGTTCCGCTGCAATCTTGCATCACAAACCCGGTTTGTCATGCTGAGCAAAGCGAAGCATCCCTACACCGGCATTCCTGGCGGAGGTAGGGATTCCTCCGCCTTCGCCTTCGCTCAGGGTCGGAATGACAATCCGCGGTTTGTGGGACGGTGATGGAAGATCCACGCGTCCTCCAATCCCCCAATGACTCAATCTCTCAATGGATTCAATTGAGCGTAATCACCTGATGGTCCAGGCAATCGCTATGGATGGTGTCGTAGAGCTGGTGGAGCAGATCGAGGCCGTGGCGCGAAACAAAATAGACGCCGGCGATTTCGCGCTCCTGCAAAGTCTTGTTGGGATAGAGCGCATTGCTGAGCAACTCGGCATGGCGGCCTAAAACCTCACTATGGCGCAGTTCGGCTCTCGCGGCGCGAGAACGCAGGCGGTTGAGCTGGTAATGCATCTTGGAACCGGAACGGGTGGCGGATCCCACCAGGGTGGTATCGAGGTGTGTGAGCGCCTTCCGGACCGCGTCTAAAGATTTCTCCAGACTGGCGTCGGCGCCGTCGAAGGCTGCCTGCAAGTCCGCAGGCAGAGTGCGGCTGGCGAGTTGCTCGCGCACAACTTCTGCTCCGTGAAACAGGTCGGGCAAGGCCAGGCGGTAGCGTTCCAGCAACCCTCCCGCTTTCGACTCTACGATGGTGGCGGAAAAACGCGGCACGATGGGAGTCGTCCTGCCCAGGAGAGCCTCGTACACCACCGCCGCCTGCGCAAAATACGCGACTTCGGCCGCTCCCCCGGTGTAGGCCAGCGTCGGCAGCAGGTAGTCCTGCACCACCGGCCGCAGCAGCACGTTCGCACTGAAATGATGTGGCGCGGAGGCGATGTGCCGCAGCAACTCTGGCTGCGGAATCTTCTCTTCTCCCACCACAAAGTCGGTCTGCGCGTTGCCATTGCTACGGCGATGCACCGGAACTCGCCCACCATTACGCAGCGTAAATAGCAACGTCGAAGAGGGCGTCACCTTGACCTGCTGGTGGTAGCCGGCACTCTCCAGTGCTTTACCCCGGGCCAGCAGGGCGTCATCCAGCTCCGCGGCACGTTCGATCGCAGCCCGATAGACCGGCTCGACGATGGCGTGAAGTTCAGGATCCGACGCATCCAGCAGGATCACTCCCCAGTCCGCGAACAGCTTGGCGAACAGGCGGGCGAAAGCGCTGCCCAGGGTTTCACCGGGACGATAACACTCGCGCAGAAACCCCGCCACTTCCGAGTCGCCCATCAACCCGGTCGCGGCTTCGACCACCGGCTCAATTTCCGCACCGAACCTGATCGTCCCCACCGGAGCATCTGGCAAGCCCTCGGTTGGCGTCACCAACCTCTGTGGAAACGCATTCGGTCCGGGAATGGAGACGTGATTGACCTCGGCCAGGTCGTGGTCCTCGGTCGCCAGCCAGAACACGGGAACGCAGTGGACGCCGGCTTGGCTAGCTTGATCGGCCAGCTTCACCGCGGTCAGCGCCTTGAAGATCGAAAACACAGGCCCGCCAAAGAGGCCTACTTGTTGCCCGGTTACCACCGCGGAGGCCCCGGCGCGCAGGCGGGCAACATTCTCCAGCGTCTTCGGCGAAGCACCCCAACCCTTATTCTGGCGTTCCAGGATGCCGGCCACTCGTTCCCGCCGGGCGGAGTCATAACCAAACTGGGTGGCCTCATCCTGCGCCCACTCCACAAACCGGGGCGAGCGCGGATAAAAATTCTGGACCCGGGCAAAATCGAACAGGAAGTCGGCGAACAGCCGGCTGGTATGCGGGATCTGGCTGAAGGGCAGACACTCCGCCTTCACCGGCACTTCTCCTGACATCGCTGAGTGGTCGAGTTCATGGTTGGCAACCGGTCCCATATTGTACTAGGGCGCAGCTAGATCAGATGTTGGACGGGTCAGCAGGATGCAAAGTTAGTGGACGCAATTCGGGACGCAGCCTCAGGTCCCACGGATGTCGTATTCCCGCCCAGTGCCCAAACGGTGACGCCTCCGTCTAACAGTGTCTGGCGCCGTGGCGCACCGTTTTGGGCGGCGGAGTAGCCCGATCGGTTTCAAGAATCCCCAGTCGCCGCCATGAAAGTTGCTGTTGCGGCGACGCAGAAAAAGTAGCGCCGGCGTCCCGCCGGCTGTAGTGGGGGCGTCTCGCCCCCACATCCGCGGGCACCCGCGTTTTCGCATGGTCCTCTATTTCGGCTACGGTCGGAAACACGGCCAGGTGCAGGCCGCACAGAAAGCCCGGGCCGTTGGGGACTAGGACTCATCTACTCATCGCAGAAACTAGCCACCGAGCATTGCTGGTGAGATGGCGTATTACAACAGCAATCGGCAACGCATGACGCAGGAAGGCTGGGCGCGGTTTCTTGTCGATTCCTTTACGCCAACGGCCTAGAATGGGTGCGTGAGGTGAGGGAGGAAGGAGTATTTCTCCCCC
>JBGPJK010000477.1:0-3447 GCA_041485425.1 Terriglobia bacterium
CCATGGCCAAGTAAGAAAGACGCTCTTTCAAGACTCTCAGAATGCTCCCGAGCGCCCCACGCTTTTGACGCGAAACGTCCCATATCGTATTGAGTGCGTCTCGCAAGTCGGCGACCACGGTGGTCGCGCCGAAGAGCAGAATCAGCAAGGCGAGCGTAGTGGCCAGGATACCGCTGGCCGGCCGGCGTGCCCCGGCAATCATCTGCTGGATGACTTGGGCCCCTTGACTGCCTACAAGGTTCTGAATTTGCCACACAACCTGGCTTTCAGACGCTTCCCTGCCGAAAATCAGGCCAGCCACAGCGATCGCGACGATCAACAAGGGAGCCAGGGAGAGGATCGTATAGAAGGCCAGCGAGGCGCCCAAGCGGGGAGCGTTGTGATCGAACCACGCTTTGAGCGCGTTATGCAGAAGGGCTTCGATGTCCCGAATCCGAAACGCGACGAACGGTTTTGGAGCGAATTGTTTTGAAGAATGCCGGGCGCCACCAGCTGCAGTTTGGTTCACCGGACCAACTGGCTCCCCAACGTCATGGGAAGCGGCTTCGCCGGCCAGCGTGATTCTGGGACCGAAGGATTGGGAACAGCCGTGATCGACGACAAAAGAGTGTCCGCATCGGGCATGGCCGAGACCTAATAACCGGTCCTGATCCCCAAGGTCAGCAGCTTTCTGAGAACATTCGCGCTTTGGAGCGCGGCTGTTCGAAGACCCGTGCCGGCAGCCGGAATGAAGGGCGGTTGGCTGTCGCCGCATAAGAAAATATTCCCGACGCTGCAGAGCATGATCCGGCGCGGTAACCTCAGTGTGCCTGTCATCGGTGTAGCCAAATCGGGGGGTATAGCCCCCCTCGCCTTTGTCCGACGCCTTGGTCTTCTTTGGCGCAACTGGTGACCTTGCGGTTTCTCGTCCACACCTTGAATCTCCTTGTCGATGGCCATATTGGGTTTGGCAAGCTCAGTAGGAGGATTAATCCAACCGACGCCTGGTCTTTTTCTTCCACAGGCGAGCACCCCCAAGAAACGCGTTTCGGTTGTCGCCCAGCCGTGCGCCCGGAGGGAGCTTCTTGATGTTCTTGGAATTTCCCCCGCCCAATACCACGTACTCGGCGCATAAGGCGTGCTTGAGACACTTCACGACATCGGTCACGTGGCGTCGCCAGCTCTTTTTTCCCAACCGCTTGAAACCCCGGACACCAACATAGTCCTCGTAAGTCCTCCCGTTCTTGTAGGGAAGGTGTGCCAGCTCCATCGGTTCGAGAACCCCGTCAACGATCATGGCCGACCCGAGCCCGGCGCCGAGGCCCAGAAAGAGCATCCGGCCACCTTTGTAGCTTCCGAGCGCCTGCATGGCAGCGTCATTGATAACCTTGACGGGACACCCGAATGCCTTGACGAAATCAATTCCAACCCAGCCGCCGCCGAGATTGTGGGGATCGTGCACCGGACGTCCGTGGATCACGGGTCCCGGATAACCGATCGAAATGACGTCATACTCCCAATCCTTCACGAGACGCTTTACATCTCGCACCATTCTGGTTGCCGTCATGGCGGAGCCGGAGGGAATCTTGCGCTCCTCGCGTTGTCCCGTGACCCGCACCTTGACGTTCGTTCCTCCAACATCGACCACGAGGATCTTGTCGGGTTTTTGCGCGGCGGCTGTCATAGCTTTTTTCCAGATGACCAATCCCAAGGTTTGCGAGGCAGTGAGCCATTCCTCGGCGAGGCCTCAGTCTCGATCGTAACTCGTTGGCAGAGCAAGGAGCGCAAGACCTCCAGGACGAGGCCCTTTCCTCGATGGCGGTTGTGAGGGCCGCGGCCTTCGCCGGATGTTCAACTATCAATCAATCCAAACGGGGCGCACCTGTTGTCGGAGCAGTACTACGTTTCTTCAGGAATGCCCGGCAAACCGCTCGTCCTTGCTGAGCGTTTCGAGTAGTTTTTTCATATCGTCGGCGTGCTCTTCCTCCTTGGCCAGGATCTGCTCCATCGCGATGCGGGTGGTGGGATCGTCATTGCCAAGATAGCGGATGATCTCGTTATAGGACTCTACCGCGATCCGCTCAGCGACAAGGTCCTCCCGAACCATGTCCAGAAGTGATTGGCCTTCGATGTACTGCGAATGGCTGCGAGTTGCCAGCCCTTCGGGATTGAAGTTCGGCTCGCCCCCCAATTGGGTGATCCGCTCAGCCGCAAGATCCGCATGACCTTGCTCCTCGTTCGCGTGCTCGAGGAACTCCTGGGCCACTGCCTGCGCATGAATGCCGGTGGCCATGTAGTAGTGACGTTTATAGCGCAGCACACAGACAATTTCCGTCGCCAGGACCTCATTCAGAATGCGGATAACTGCTTCCCGGTCCGCACTGTAGCTGCTAGTGACCGC
This sequence comes from Terriglobia bacterium, assembly GCA_041485425.1. GTDB lineage: Bacteria > Acidobacteriota > Terriglobia > Terriglobales > Acidobacteriaceae > JAIQET01. Next base: position 2,381 of record JBGPJK010000477.1, read on the forward strand.
ACCCATCTCCATGTGCTCACGGGCACGCCGGCGGAGTTCCTGAATGTCTGCCACGAATGGACGATTTTCTTCTTTAGCAGGTTTCGTTTTCATTGTTCTTCTTCTCTTCTTCGAATGTAAGATCAGTAGCCGGCAAACTCTTCCGCGCGAATGTTGTCATCATCGACTCCGGCCTCATTGATCATCTTGTGGAGGCCTTTCACCATCTGCGGCGGCCCAGCTACGTAGTAGATGGGCGAGACGGCATCCTTCAGATACCTCAAAAGCATTTTTCTGTCGATCAGGCCAACTTCGCCGTGCCAGGACTGATGCGATTTCGCCATTTCAGTCATGCTGGCGACGAGCTTGTAGGTCGAATTCTTTTTTTCCAGAACCTGCAGCTCATCGAGAAACGGAGCGTCCTCCGGCCGGCGGTTCGAGTAGAAAAGGAAGATTCGGTGAGGAAGCTTCTCCTTCGCCGCACGGAACACAATGCTTCGGAACGGCGTGATGCCGATACCGCCCGCCAGGAACACGGCCGTTCGCTTCACATTGTTATGGAGAGTCAGGCTGCCGGACGGACCTTCGATCTTAACTGCGGAGCCAAGCGGCATCGTCTTTAACACTCGCTTGAATGCCGTATCGCGCATACGGGTGGCCACCATCAGGGTTTCTTCGTGGGGAGCGCTCGCGATGGAAAACGTCCGCGTATTTCCTTCGGCATCCGTCTCTGAAGGATCAAGTAAAGTCATTTCGAGAAACTGGCCCGCCTTGAATGTCCAGTTCGATGCCTTTTCAAAGCGGAATGCAGTCGTGCGTTCCGCGACTTCATGCCTGCTTACCAGTTTGCACAAAGTGACCGGCGAGGCTGTGGTAGTGGTCATGAGTTCTCCTTCTCGTGATGCATCTTCCGTAGTCCGCATTTTAAGCTGCTGACTTGCGCGGAACTCGCTACACGGCGTCTTGTTACCTTCCTCCTCACATCAGCGATTGACAGTCAGCAGGCCTTTTCGAGGAAGATAGGGGAGTGTGAGTGGCGGGCGTAGCCTCAGTGGAAAATGCCCAGCATGTAGGCTAAGAGGAGAACC
>JBGPJK010000478.1:0-3447 GCA_041485425.1 Terriglobia bacterium
GGATGGTGACCGTCTGGTTCATCTCCGGTGAAAACGTGAACTCAATATCGAAGATGTCGCCTCGGCGGAGCTGATACCGAGGGTTGCGTTGTTGCAGAAGAGGCGCAGCTTGGGCGGGTGGGTTGTGCGTCACCTGCGCTTGTGCGGAATTCGCCTCCTGACCGCTCGCTACCGGCGACTCAGCAAAGCACGTCAGAAGCATCAAAGCCACACAAACGATCCGGATCGACAGCGATGCTCTCATTGCGTCCTCCCCCAGTCGGTGTGCGCGTCTAACAACACGTCCGTGGAGTCTCGCGTCCCCGACCGTAGACACGTCACCACGGCGAAGCCGCTGATTTCAGAACCGGAATAGTCCACGCGCAACACAACGCCTTCTCCACGGAGTCGCACGCCCGGTTTCTTGCTCAGTGACGGCAGCAGTACATTGATTCGGAGCTGGTTTCCAGCGGCCGGGCAGTTGCGGGCCAGCACAAACACCGCTTGCGTGCTGATGTCGCGCGTCATTCCCTCAGCCGCCTGTGAGCCGCCTTCCGAATCTTTCCACGAAAAGAAGACCGGGGCCTGCACCTTGTAGCGCCTGATCCGTCTGAGTTCCACCGCACGCTCCACACTGCCGTTCTCATACTCGTCTACAAGCAATAAATGACGTCCGACCATGATGGCGTCAGAATTTACGTTCTCGGAGAAAGATCGACAAGAGAAGCAAAGTCCCGGGGACTCGTGGCCCCTTGTTTTGCTCACCTGTGCAGCAGCATGTCGTCTCCTGCGACGAGACCATGGACCGCTGGCTCTGGAGAGATGGATTTCTTTATCCGATCGCAGCTAACAGGTCCGATCGCAGCTAACAGGGAGGAATACGCCTGGGAGACTAAGTTCTCATCAATTCACGCTGGCGGCTCTCACGCGCGAGCCTGACGCGTGGTGATCATGAGAGCAATCAGTCGCTTGCAGACGATTAGGTGCACGCAATAACCGTTGATACACTAACCCGCAGTGGACAGACTGTCGTTTTGTGGGGGCATCTTCTGAAAGCCAAAGAAAAGCTGCTTCGAGCCGCCGTGAAGGTGTTTTCGGAGAAGGGTTTTAGCGGCGCTTCAACGCGGGAGATTGCACGCAGGGCTCACGTCAACCCGACAACTTTGTTCCGCACGTTCAACAGCAAAGAGCAATTGCATGCTGCCGCGGTAGATTACCTGATCGGCGGGCTCCAGGTTCGCCGACAGATTGACGCGTTGGCGGAACGCCGTGATCCCGCGCCCAAGTTCATTGCCGGCGTGATCAGAACCCTGGTTGACGCCAACTTCCACGCGCCCGAAGTTCAGCGCATCTTCCTGAATGCGGCCCTGGAGAGAAGCGCAGTTGCCTTCACCACGGTTTGGGAACGGCTCCTGCCGATCTTTCAGCGCGTCCAAGCGCGCCTCTCCGAATACATAGCCAAAGGTGAGCTGCGGAACGTGGACCCCCTGGTGGCCGCGCGGCTGATCATCGCTGCGGGTGTCTACCACTACCAACTCTATGAACTCTTTGGGGCCAAAAAGGTCGCCGATTTCAGTCAAGCCGACCTGAGCAATGTCTATGCCGACATCCTCCATGCCGGCCTGAAGCCGTAGCCCGGAAAGGGAGCACACCCCATCCGTCGTAGTCCGGGGGACTAAACCTAACATCTTCTTGGGCTTCGAAGGAATTTCGAGTTCTTGGGTTTTGAAGGAATTCCGAGTCATTCCCAAAATGTAACTACTCCCGCTCGAAAGAAGCCCCAAGAAGCCCAAGTCGCTTGACTAACTCGCCGGTTAAGCTACTGTCCGTCCTACACGGTTTTTTCCCTCCTACAGCAAGCAAGCGGTTGCATGCTGCATGCCAACTCACAAGGAGAGTTGAGTTGCGGCGCGCTCAAGGTCCAAGACGTTCCGTAGATGTCCTGATTGCCGATGCCACCGTGATGTCATGCGAGTTGTTGGCGAGCGCTTTGAGCCGCACCTCGCAGATGAAGGTTGTCGGTTGGGAAGTCAATTGTGCTGCGGTACTGGCGACGGTGACTCGCGTCAAAACAGACGTCGCGCTGATCAGTTCGAATTTGCAGGACGGTCCCGGGAAAGGATTGTCACTCGCATCAGAGCTGCGCAGCAGGTATCCCGAGATTCGCAGTGTGATCCTGCTGGATAGCGCAGATCGGCAATCGACCGTCGACGCCTTCCGCGCCGGCGCCCGCGGCGTGTTGTCCCGCGGCGCAGGGCTGGCGGCCTTACCCAAGTGCGTCCACCGCGTCAGCGAAGGTCAGATCTGGGCCAGCAGCAGGGAACTCGCCTACATGCTGGACAACTTCCTCCAAACCCCGCCGGCGCGCACCTTGTCGGAAAACTGCTGCAAGCTGCTCACGCGGCGCGAGCAGGCGGTGGTGCAACTGGTGGCCGACGGCCTGAGCAACCGCGAAATTGCCACCCATTTGAAGCTCAGCCAGCACACCGTCAAGAACTACCTGTTCCGGGTGTTCGACAAGATCGGGGTGTCCAACCGCGTGGAGCTGGTGCTTTGCGCTCTCACCAGCCCCATGGCCGATCCGACACTTGCGCCGCACATTGATCAGGCGCATGCCATCACCATCGGGGTGCGACGCCGTCCGGACAGTATGACGAATGCTTGAGACCGGGTCAGATCGGGGCTGGCTCCGTTCCGGTATGAACTGTTTCGGAACCTGGAAGACGGCTATCAGCGTGGGTTACCTATTAACATCTCTAAGTTGTCGGCGTGCATAGAGCCAATCGTCGACGCGTCGACGTGTTTTCTCACCGCTTGCCTGATTCCATTCGCTCCAGTCAGAGCCATCCCAATACCCGAGCAAGAAACGAGGATGAATGCGATCGGGCACGAGAATTTCTTCATCGAGCGGCCACAATCCAGTGCGGTTAAAATACTCGAAAAGGCTGGCATTTTCCTCCTTCGCCGCAGCTTCAATTCGTGAAAGAATTCGTCACTGCCAACAAAACAATTGTGGGGCCCGGCTCGCCCGTTGCTAACTGGATCGTGCTCGGCAGTCGGATTGATTATTCCGACAGGCTTCGCCCCTCCGGCGATGCAAGCGCAGACAAGTTTCCACAGGCGCGGCGGATCGCATCGGTCTGGGCGGGAATCAGGTTCGTGAATTTGAATCCATGAAGGAAGCCCCGCCGATGGCTCACGACTGCATCTAGTCTCAAGGGCTCGCCGCGGGTGTCGAGGCTCAACTCCAAGACAACCTGCGTACCACGGGCCAAAAACTCTGAAATCACGGCGCCGATGCCACCCACGCAGATATCGCTGGTTCGGCCGTACGCGACCGTTTCCTTGCCCCTTATCGCGGCTCGCACGCTCAGCCGCTGATCCAATGAGAACCGTGGGGTCTTGCGCTCATCCTTTTCCAATTCCTGCACTTCGACCGCATGCGGCCTAAGCACCTCATCCGTCAAA
>JBGPJK010000479.1:0-3428 GCA_041485425.1 Terriglobia bacterium
ACTGCACCGCGAAGTGCAGAAGTTCGCCAATGTGCTTAAATCGCTGGGCGTGAAGAAGGGCGATCGCGTTGCCATCTACATGGGCATGACACCCGAACTGCCCATCGCCATGCTGGCCTGCGCCCGCATTGGCGCTCCCCATACGGTGGTCTTCGGAGGATTTTCTTCCAATGCGCTGGTGGACCGCATCCACGACTCGCAGGCGGTGGCGGTCATCACCCAGGACGGTTCCTATCGCCGCGGCTCCGAGGTCAAGCTGTTCCCAGCCGTGGACGAGGCGCTGAAGTCCTGCCCCTCGGTAAAGCATGTCGTCGTATACAAGCGTACCGGCACGCCCATCAACTTCCAGGCCGGACGCGATCACTGGTGGGACGAACTCATGGCCAAGGCCTCCGATGAATGTCCCGCCGAGCCGCTCGACGCCGAACATCCGCTCTACATCCTCTATACCTCGGGTACCACCGGCAAGCCCAAAGGCGTCGTGCACACCACCGGCGGCTACTCGGTCTCAACCTACCTTACCTGTAAATGGGTGTTCGATCTCAAGGAAGAAGACACGTTCTGGTGTACCGCCGACATCGGCTGGGTTACCGGGCACAGCTACATCGTGTACGGTCCGCTGCAGAACGGCGCCACCAGCCTGATGTACGAAGGCGCACCGAATTTTCCCGAGCCCGACCGCTTCTGGAGCATCATTGACCGCCACCAGGTCAACGTGTTCTACACTGCGCCCACGGCGATTCGCACCTTCATCAAGTGGGGCGACGAGTGGCCGAAGAAGCACCGCCTCGACAGCCTGCGCTTGCTGGGCACGGTAGGCGAGCCCATCAATCCCGAAGCTTGGATGTGGTATCGCGAGACCATCGGCCACGACAAGTGCCCGATTGTTGATACCTGGTGGCAGACCGAGACCGGCCAGATCATGATTACGCCTCTGCCCGGAGCCATCGCCACCAAGCCGGGATCGGCCACGCGACCCTTCCCGGGGATCGTCGCGGAAGTTGTGACCATGGACGGGACGCCCGTGCCTCTTGGCTCCGGTGGATTCCTGGTCATCAAACAGCCCTGGCCGGGAATGTTGCGCACCATCTACGGCGATCCTGATCGCTACGTGCGGCAGTACTGGTCGCAGATTCCGGGGGTGTACTTCACTGGCGACGGCGCCCGCAAAGATAAGGACGGCTACTTTTGGATCATGGGTCGCGTCGACGATGTCCTCAACGTCTCCGGCCATCGCTTGAGCACTATGGAGGTGGAATCGGCCCTGGTGGCGCACGAGGCGGTCGCCGAGGCTGCCGTCGTCGGCCGTCCCGATGACTTGAAAGGTCAGGCCATCTCCGCCTTCGTAACCCTCGAGCAGGGCAGGGAACCGACGCAGGAGTTAAAAGAGGAACTACGGCGCTGGGTGACGAAGGAAATCGGCGCGCTGGCCCGGCCCGACGACATCCGCTTCACCGACACGCTGCCCAAAACCCGCAGCGGCAAAATTATGCGCCGCCTGTTGCGCGAGCTAGCCACCAGCGGAGACGTGAAAGGGGATACCACGACGCTGGAGGACTTCGGCGTGATCTCGAAATTGAAAGAACACGAGGAAGTCTGATTGAATTGCGGAAGTCTGATTAGGTTGCTGACGTCATCCTGAACCGGCTTCCAGCCGGTGAAGGACCTGGCGCGCACTAACAACACTTTCCAGGACGGGCCCTTGCGCCCAGCCTTTATGTTTGCTGCAGCAACAACCGGTGACTGCGGCATAGTTCAAGCGGATGCTTGGTTGTTCGCAGGGGAAAGTGGCCGGCGAGGACGCCGGCGCTACGGCCTTACTCGCCCACGCCCATCATCACGATTGGCATGGTCGGCGCCGTAGATCCTTGCTCCGGTTCCACGGTGATAGCGAAGCTCTTGGCTTCAACGCCGGACGGGAGCGGAGGATTCACCACCGTGGCGCTGCCCTGCGCATCGGGTTTGAACACGCCGGCCGGAATCGGTGCGCCGCTCATCGGAATCAACCATAACTCATAGGCTTTCTGCGCTGGCAGGTTGGGGAAATTGCTGGCCAGGAAAATCAGGCTGGATCGATCCCGCACATAGATGGCTTTCCCCTGCGGCTGGGGCAGCAACTTCGCCGCCACCAGGGTTACGCGCATGGCGTCGGTCGCCGTCAGCGTGGCCACGACCTCGCGAGCCTGTGCCAGTTCCGCCTGCTGCCGCGCTGACTGGTCTTGAATGCTCGCTATCTGCTTCTGCAAATCGTCGTTCCGAAGCCACAACACCATGGCGACAAGCGCCAGGGCCGCCGCCGCAATCCACGGCGCCGGCGTCCACCACGCACGACGCCTGGGCCCAGCCCGCAGTCGCGGCTCGCGCCCTACCGCGTTCATCAACCGTTGCCGCGCCCGTCGCGGAGGGGTCGGCCCGGTAGCTGCCAGGGCCAGCACCGCCATGTCACCTCGCAACTGCTGCAGCTCCAGGCGGCAGTCGGCACACTCCTCCATATGCTTCTCCAGCGCGACCCGCTCGTCGCCCTGCAATGCGCCCAGCGCGTACAGCGCCAGGTCCTCGGCAAATTGTTCGTGTACGGTCATCCGCTAAAAGCTTTGCGCAAAGCCAGCAATCCGGCACGAATTCGAGTCTTGATCGTACCCAACGGCTCGCCTGTCTTGGCCGCAATTTCGGTGTGCGTCAGCCCCTCGAAGTACGCCATCTCCAGTGCGATGCGCTGCCCCGCAGGCATGGCGGCGAGCACGGCTAGCACCTTCTCCATGGCGCGGGCGCGTTCCGCTGCGCCGGCGATGTCCGGTTCTACGGATAGCACCACATCGGCGATGTCCGTCGCCGGATGTCGCTTGCGCAGGGCATCAATAGAACGGTTGCGGGCAATCACCGCCAGCCACGCGCCCAGGTTGCCGCGGTTGGCATCGAACAGGCCGGGATTGCGCCACAGTTGCATAAACACTTCCTGCATCACATCTTCGGCCGCGCCCGTATCGCCCAGCACCCGCAGGGCGACCGAGTACACGATGGAAGAGTAGCGGTCATAAAGCGTGCCCATGGCGCGCTCGTCGCCAGAGCGGATCGCCGACACCAAAGTAACGTCGGTCGAAACCCCTTTTAGCTCAGCGCTCGACAACAGCTCTTCCTTTTTGAGGTACGAAGATTGCATACCGGCGGATTGCCCACCATCCGTTTTCCCAGCGCCTGCGTACCTACCACCATGGCAACAGGACGGCAATGGCTGCGGCGAAACCATAGCAGCATTGTCGGGCTTAGGACAAGTTGCAGGGGAACCCGTGTCGTTAGCACATGATATGTCCGGTTGATTAAGCAAGTGAAGTGTCCGCTTTCAGGCGGCGAGGGTAGGAGACCATGCAGGGCATGTTCTCTTACACGCAGGCCGCAGTGGAGCGGGCGATGAAGGTACAGGAAGTGAT
>JBGPJK010000480.1:0-3411 GCA_041485425.1 Terriglobia bacterium
CGCCTGGTCCTTGTTTCGTTCCGCCTCGGCGAGCGCCCGCCCAATGTACTCATCGCTGATGGGATGAATGGTGTCGTTCAGCACGATCTTGAGCACTTCCGCGGAGCAGGGAAGTGCCACGACTGATAACAGCAGTCCGGCCAGGAACCCATAAACCATGCGCGATAGCCATAAGGTTTTCATCAATTTGGCAGCGGCTGCGCTTTCTCCGCGAGCTTGGCTGCGACGACGCGCTTCAAGGCCAGCGCCTGGGCGTTGGAAGGCTCCAGACGCAAGGCCCGATCCACGTTCTCGGCGGCCGCCTCACTTCTATTGTCTCTCAAATCCAGCCGCACCAGTACCAGCAATGGTTCCGCGAACTGTCGCAGGCGCAAGGCCGCCTCCGCCTCCGAACGTGCACCCCCAACGTCGTTGCCGGACTCCAACACCCGCGCCAACCCGGCGTGCGACTCGGCATTGGACGGATCCAGCGTCACCGACTCCCGGAACTCTCTCTCCGCCTCGGCCACAAAACCCTGCGCCAGCAGTTCGTGTCCGCGGTCAGCATGGAACTGCGCATGAGTGTGCGGATCGTCTTTCGCCAGCCGCTGCTCCGCCACCGCGTCAATCTTCAGAACAAGCTGGCGGAACGAACTCTCTTCGTAATTGAGCCGAATCCGTTCCAGCGGAATTCTCCCATTCGGCGGCACGCTGCCCTGGGCACGGGCGCTGGCGTTTCCCGCAATGGTGTCCAGCAACGCCTTGGCTTCGCTATCGCCGGGCCGCAGCCCCAGAGTCTCCCGCAACTGCCGCGACGCCCCGGCAACGTCCCCCACCCGGTAGAACGCCACGCCCAGGTTGAAGCGGTAGTCGGCGTCGTTGGGATCGGCATCAACCGCCTTCTGGAAAAATTCCGCAGCACCCTTCTTCCCGCGGCGCGAGGCCGCCACACCCAGGTTGTTGTAAACCTCGGTCAAGGGCAAGCGCGAAGCCACGAAGCTGAAAGCCGACTCTGCCCGGTCGTAGGCGCCCTGGTAGTAGGCCGCCAGGCCGAGATAAAAATTCGCTTCCCGAGCCTGGGGAGCATCCTGCGCCACCCGTCCCAGCCACGCGACCGCTTGCTCGTACTGCCGCTGCCGGTAGTACGTCTTCCCCAGTTGCAGTACGGCTTCCGGGTAAGCCGGATTCAGCCGTACGGCTTCGCCAAAACGCCGGATCTGCTCCTCCTCGGTCGTTGCAAGAATGCCGCGCACGTAATTTTCAAACGCGTCCAGCCGGACCGCGGGCGCCGCCTCCACGTACGCCTTCCGGGTCGCGCCCAGCTCGGGATGCAACTCATGCAGAACATCCCAGGCCAGCGCGGTCTGGATATCAATCAATTCCACCAGCGGGCCCGATTCACTCACCTCCGGCAACAGCCGCTCCCGCCGCAGGTCCAGCAGTCGCGCCATGGCGGTAAACGTCCGCCCATCGAAGCGATAGCTGCCCAGCAACACGTAGTCCACATCCATCTGCTCGGCTATGCGGTAAATCGTCGCCCGCGAAGGATGCACAACAATGGGAATCCCCAGCCGGTCCCACGCCCGTATGCGGTCTTCGCGAGTCAGCACGTAAAGGGATGGCGAAGTCAGCCGCCCCTGCAGAAGTTCGGGAAACGCTTCCCCAATCCATTCCAGCCCGGGGGCATTGGAGTGGTTTTCGAACGGAATCACCACCAGAGTCTGTCCCGGGGTCGGTCCGGTCTGGGCGCGAGTGACTCCGGAAAGCATCCAAAGAAGAAGGAAGGCGCTGGTCAGAGGAGGCAATTTCAAGGCAGATTAATTATAGCGGCTCGCCATTCGCCCCGCCGCTGATCGCTCCACCCCAGCGGCATCTCCCGCCCATCACGCGCTGAGCCGCTTCTCCGCCGATTTGGCTTGCTCGTCCCTCAGCCCGTTCCAGCTCGGCAAACTGATATCGCCCGTGATCAGCCGGGCTCCGCGTTCGTAGGTGAGGTACGACCACGCCCACTGGATCAGCACGATGATCCGGTTGCGAAATCCAATCAGGAAAAAGATGTGGATGAACAGCCACGCTAGCCACGCAACCAAGCCAGAGATATGGATCTTCCCGAACTGTGCAACTCCGGCCGCCCGCCCGATGGTCGCCAGACTGCCCTTGTCAACATAATGAAACTTCCGCCGCGGCTCGCCCCGCAGATCGCGGTCGATATTGCGCGCGGTCCAGGCCCCTTCCTGCATCGCGACCGGCGCGACGCCCGGCAGCATCTTGCCATTCTCGTCCTTCAAGGAAGCAAGGTCGCCGATCACAAACACTTCGGGATGCCCGGGAATGCTCAAGTCGGGATTGACCAGCACCCGCCCCGCGCGGTCCACCGGTCCTCCCAGTTTCTTTCCCAAAGGCGATGCGGCCACGCCGGCCGCCCACAGAGTCACCACTGCCGGCACACGCGTTTGCCCTATGCATACCGCCGCAGGTTCGACGCTCGTGACCATCGCCGAAGTGTGCACCTCCACTCCCAGACCGCGCAGTTGCTCCTCAGCACTGCGGGAAAGATCTTCCGGATAGTTGGGCAGGACCCTGGGTCCGCCCTCCAGCAAAATGATCCGCGTGCGCTTTGGATCGATCGACAAGAATTCATCCGCCAGCACACGGCGCGCGATCTCCGCTAGCGTGCCCGCGAGCTCTACTCCCGTCGGCCCCCCTCCCACCACCACGAAGTTCAGTGGGACCTGTCCCTCGCCATTGGCCGCCTGCCTTTCCGCCAACTCAAAGGCAAGCAGAACTCGCCGCCGGATTTCCAGCGCGTCCTCGATTGTTTTCAGTCCGGGCGCCAGTGGCGCCCACTCATCGTGGCCAAAGTAGGCATGGGTCGCACCTGCCGCCACAATCAAATAGTCGTAAGCAACCTCCCGCTCGGCAAGCTTTACCACCCGCCGTTCGAGGTCGACGTCCTGCACCTCGCCCAGCAGTACTTCCACATTGCGCCGCCCCCGAACGATCCAGCGAATGGGTGCGGCAATCTCCCCCGGCGACAGCCCAGCCGTCGCCACTTGGTACAGCAAAGGTTGAAAGGTATGGTGATTTTTTCGGTCAATGAGGGTGACCCGAACCGGATAGCGCGCCAGCAGACGAGCCGCGTGCAGCCCGCCAAAGCCTGCGCCCACCACGACCACACGAGGAGTGCCCTTGCTCATCCCTCTGCTCCTATAGCATTTTCACTGTGTCCGCCGAAGTGAAACCCGCATCTAACCCGGTAGTTGGTCCTACATTAGTAGATTCCGATCATGGCCACCGAGTCGAAAAGTTTTCCTCCCGCAGCCTTCCCCCGAGGCCAGGCGGCTGCTACCCAGACGTGCACCGCAATCAGCGCCGCCACCCACGACACTGACTGGTCGGTATGGCTGCAGATCGCTCTGGCGTACGCCTGGA
>JBGPJK010000481.1:0-3403 GCA_041485425.1 Terriglobia bacterium
ATTCCGGCCCGGAGTGGAAACCGCATAACCCGTTGATTCCCCGAGCAGCGTAATCTGCCTGTCAAATCTCGCTTGGGGTGCGAGGGGTCGGCAGTTCAAATCTGCCCGTCCCGACCAATTCTTCTCCCGCACAGATCTCTGCGCGCAGGCAAACCACAGCTACTTAAGCCCGCGATGTTCCAGCAGGGGGCCGATGTCGGGCGGTCCGCCGAAAAACTGCTCGAACAGGACCTCGGGATTCGCGGTGCGTCCGCGCGAGAGCACCTTGGCCCGCAGAAAGTCGCCGTTGGCGCGCTGCAGACCGCCGTGGGTGTGGAACCACCGTTCGACATCCCGCGCCAGCACCTCGCTCCAGATGTAGGCGTAATAGCCGGCCGCATAGCCGCCCGCGAAGGCATGCGAGAAATAGAGAGAGTGGTAGCGGGGCGGAACCGGCGCGTATTCCACGCCGTCCTTTTTCAAGGCGGCAGCCTCAAACGCCATCACCTTGTCGGCCGAGGGCGCCTGTGCCGCAGTGATCTGGTGCCAGGTCTGATCGAGCAGCGCCGCCGCTATGTATTCGGTCGTCGCGAAACCCTGGCCGAATTTCTCAGCCGCGAGCACCTTGTCGAGCAGTGCCTGGGGCATCGGTGCGCCGGTCTGGTAGTGCTTGGCATAGTGGGTGAACACAATCGGCTCGCGCGCCCACATCTCGTTGTACTGCGACGGAAACTCGACAAAATCGCGTGGCACGCTGGTGCCGGAGAGCGAGGGATAGTTCACGTCCGAGAACAGGCCATGCAGCGCGTGCCCGAACTCGTGGAACATGGTGCTGACCTCATCGAAGGTCAGCAACGTGGCCTGGCCCTGCGGCGGCTTGGCAATGTTGAGGTTGTTGACGATGACGGGCTTCGAACCGAGCAGCATGGACTGGCCCACGTAATTGCTCATCCAGGCGCCTCCGCGCTTGTTGTCGCGCGCGAAATAGTCGGCCAGGAAGAGCCCCACCGGAGAGCCATCGGCATTGAAAACCTCGAACACTCGCACGTCCGGCTGGTACACCGGGAGGTCGTGGCGCTCCTTGAAGCTGAGACCGTAGAGCTCGTGGGCGGCATAGAACAGCCCGTCCTGCATCACGCGGTTTAACTCGAAGTAAGGCTTCACCTCGGACTGGTCGAAGCCGAAGCGGGCTTTGCGGACCTGTTCGGCGTAGAAGGCCCAGTCCCAGGGCTGCAATGTGAATGGCTGGCCGTTGCCGGCGCTTGCCTGTTCGTCGATCAGTTTCTGATTGTCGGCCGCTTCCTTTTTGGCGTTGGCAAGGGCGGGCGGCACGAGCCGGGCGAGCATCTGGTTGACGGCCGCGGGTCTGCCCGCCGTCTCATCCGCCAGCCCATAAGCCGCATAATCGGGATACCCCAGCAGGGTGGCCTTTTCTGCGCGCAGCTTCACTATTTGCGCGACGACCGCCGTGTTGTCGTAAGCCCCTCCGTCGGCGCGGCCGATCGAGGCTTTGTAGATTTTCTCCCGCAGCGCTCGATTCCGGAGTTGCTCCAGCACCGGCTGGATGGTGGTGTTCTGCAGTGTGATCACCCACTTGCCGTTGAGCCCGCGCGCCTTCGCTGCCTCCGCTGCGGCGCCGATCTGCTCGCGTGAAAGCCCGTCCAGGTCGCTGACGTTGTCGACGACGACCGCGGAATCCTTGGTGGCCTTGAGCACGTTCTGCTGGAACCGGGTGGTCAGCGACGCGATCTGCTCGTTGAGCTGCCGGAGCCTGGTCTTGTCTGCATCCGAGAGTTTCGCCCCGGCTCGCACGAACTCGGTATAAGTGCGCTTAAGCAATTGCAGCGACTCGGGGTCGAGTTTGAGAGCGGCGCGCTTCTGGTAAAGCGCGTCGATACGCGCGAACAACACTGCGTCGAGCAGGATGGCGTCCCGGTGCGCGGAGCGTTTCGGAGCCATCTCCGAGGCAATTTTCAAGATCTCGGGATTGGTGTTGGACCCGTTCAGATTGAAGAAGACCGACCCCACCCGATCCAGCAGCTGACCCGATTTTTCCAACGTGACGACGGTGTTTTCGAAGCTCGGCGGGGCCGGGTTGCGGTCGATCGCCTCGATTTCTTTGCGTTCCTCGGCCATGCCCGCGTCGAAGGCGGGCCGAAAGTCTGCATCCTTGATGCGGTCGAACGGTGGTACGTGGTACGGCAGCGTGCTTGGCTGGGCAAACGGACTATCCTGCGGAAGCTGCTGCGCGGCGAGCTCCGGACGCGCCTGGCCGAGCGCGGGCACGGTGCAGGCGAGGACGGCAATCGCTGCCGTGAATATGCGGGACCGAACAGTTCTTGTATGCATGACATGACTCCGCGGGAATGTGCCCTGTGGACCAGGCGCATCCTGCCGTTAATAAAAGAAGAAAAAGAGGAATTGATGGCAGCGGCATTGTAGCGTGACAATGCCGGAATTCCCACCCCTTGCTGGGCCTGGCCAGGCGTCCTTGGCAGGAATAATTTTGGGACATTTCGGAGTTAAATGGCGACACGCGGCTCCCGCGTGTCCCGCCAACCCAAGCGCGCCTAGCCTTCCGCCTCCCAGCGGAAGCGCGTCACGGCGACGGTCCCGAATGCCGCCGTAAACAAAAGCAGCACGGCGATGGGCGGCAGGGCGGCAGAAAGATCCAGGCCACGCCAGGTCATGGCGTCGAGGCCGTCCATGGCCCAGCGCGTCGGCACAACCAGGGTGGCCTTCTGCAACCATCGCGGAAAAATGAACGCCGGGACCCACGCGCCACCCAGCATGACCATGATCAGCGTCGCCATGATGGAGATACCACGCGTGGCTTCGATCGTTTTGCCGAGCGCCGCCACCATCAGCCCGAAGGCGGCAGTCATCAGCGAGAAGGCCGCGCAGATTCCGAAGAATCCAAGCAGACTGCCTTGAATGCGAACGCCAAACACCAGGCGCGCGAAGGCGAAGAGGAAGAGCATGATGAATGCCGCAATGATGGCCGCACTGATCGCCCGGCTGCCCAGCAGGACACTGCGCGATAGTGGGGCCGCGCGCAGCCGCTGCCAGAGTCCACTCTTGCGCAGCAGCAAAAGGCGAAGGCCGACGTCGAGACCCATGAAGAGAATGAACTGAATTCCCATCCCACCGAACGAATGTGCGTAACCGTTGTACTGAATGCCGGAGCCGGAGGTGATGGCTTCGGCGCGCGTTTCGTAGGGCATGCTCATGCCCGTCGCGGGCTGGGATTGTCCCGCCGTTTGCGCGCGGTCCTGCTGCTGGTTCAAAGCTTGGACGCTGCCCAGCAGGTCGCGCATGACCTTCTTGTCCGCGTCCGGCATGTTCTTGGCGGACTCGATTTCCGCCAGCGACTGCTGGACCATCTCGCGCCCGCCCTTGCCGGAGAACATCTCCTTGCTTACCG
>JBGPJK010000482.1:0-3402 GCA_041485425.1 Terriglobia bacterium
GTGCCAATTGCTAAGTGCTAAAGGCTCGTTTAGTAAAAATCGGAGCAGCTCAGATAGAATCCGCAGCGTGGGCAACTCAGCTTGCAGCGAGATTCCTTGAGCTGTGCCGAGCAGTTGGGACAGAAGCGCGAAGGGTGTGCAACCAACGGAGTAGCAGTAACGTTGGCAGGCCCGCCGGGATCCGCTGGATTTGGAGAGCGCGGAGGCTGATCCATCGGCTGAACCTTACCACCAGCAGCAGTCTGGCGCAATTACATTCATGATTTCCGGCGAGTTGTTCTAGAATCCCTTTGGGGTAACGGGGAGGATGGCTATGTATTTCGAGCAGTTTTACCTGGGTTGTCTCGCGCACGCTTCTTACATGCTGGCGTCGGAGGGCGAGGCCGTTGTCGTCGATCCCCAGCGCGACGTGGACATTTATATGAAAGCGGCAGCCGACCACGGGGTCAAGATTCGTCACATCTTTGAAACCCACTTGCACGCCGACTTCGTCTCCGGCCATCTGGAGCTGGCCTCCCTCGCCGGAGCGAAAATCTATATAGGCAAGCAAGCGGGAGCCACCTTCCCCACCTGGCCGTGAGTGATGGTTTTGAGCTACGGGTTGGACGAGCCGCCATCAAGGTGTTGGAGACTCCCGGCCACACCCCGGAAAGCATCTGCCTGGTGATCACGGATGAAGAAAAATCCCCCAAGCCGTGGGCAGTCCTTACGGGTGATACGTTGTTTCTCGGTGACGTCGGTCGGCCTGACCTGTCAAAGACGCACTCTTCTACACAGCTGGCGGGCCTGTTGTACGACAGCTTGCACAACAAACTGCTCAAGCTCGCGGATGACGTTTTGGTCTACCCGGCTCACGGAGCAGGCTCGCTCTGCGGACGCAACATGCGTGCCGAGCGCTCCTCCACGATCGGTACTGAACGGCTTACCAACTACGCGCTGCAGATCAAGAGCAGGGAAGAGTTCGTCCGGCAGTTGACCTCCAACCTGCCGGCGCGCCCTGAGTACTTCATGAAGGATGCAGAGATCAACCGCGGCGGCGCCGCACCGTTGTCGGAACTTCCGGAGTTGCCGCCCATCTCGGCCCGTGAGCTCAAGTCACTGCTGGATGAAGGTGTCATTGCGCTGGATGTCCGGCCCTGCGAGCAGTTCGCCGCTGCCCACGTACCGGGCGCGATCAACATCGCGCTATCGGGACAGTTCGCTTCCTGGGCAGGGACGGTGCTGGGGCTGTCCGCCCGCCCGGTGCTGATCGCGGAATCGCCGGAGCAGTTGTCTGAAACCCGATTGCGGCTGGCCCGCGTGGGGATCGAAGACGCGCGCGGTTTCCTGCAAGGCGGGGTTGAGGGATGGAAGCAGGCAGGTTTTGCGCTGGCGGAAACGCCGCAGATGACGGTGCAAGACTTGGACGAAAAATTACGGACTCGCCAGTCTCAGGTGCTCGACGTACGCCGTGAGCCGGAATGGCAGGCGGGACATATTGAAGACGCTGCCTGGTGGCCGCTGGACAATTTCAAGGTGTCGCCCCCGGAGATCGACCGCGATGCGCCCATCGCGGTGCATTGCAAGAGCGGCTACCGCAGCATGATTGCCTGCAGCCTGCTGCAGCGCGCCGGGTTTCGCAACGTGACCAATGTCGTGGGCGGATTTGATGCCTGGCAGCAGGCGAAACTGCCGGTGGAGGTTGAGAAGCCGGTGGTGGCGTAGTTTTCCGGTGCTCGGGTGGCCTATTTTTGCGCGTCCTTTGCGCAAAAGTGGGGTAGCGTACTGTGCTAACCTGTGAGTGCCATTTCTTTCAGCCGGGATGGCGGAACTGGCAGACGCAGCGGACTCAAAATCCGCCGACCTTCGGGTCTTGGGGGTTCAACTCCCCCTCCCGGCACCAGACTCCAGCCCCGCTGAAAATACACTGCACCGGCCCGGTAGCCCAGTTGCGCTTCGTCCCCTAGTCTCACTCCGCCATGCTCAGGTTCCTGGGGCGCCAGTTACGATAAACTGGAGACGAAGACGGTGCCCTGGGGAGGGCACCATCGACGAACTTACGGCTGAATTGCCTTATTGCTGCGGATGATCCCCTGGCCAAACGTGGCGAGGAACACGTAGCCCCGGGCCCAGGTTGCACCGCTGAAGTGATGGGATATTGCCGTCTTGTCAATCCTCGTCCACGTGGTCCCCAAATCCAGCGATACAAAAGCCCCGAAGCGCGTAGTCACAACTACCGCCGGATCACCGCTCTTGGCCGCGGGATTGAACACTACACGATTCCCGTAAAACCGCGTGGCGTAGTAGAACGAATCCTTGCTCGGGCGCCTCTCCTCCCGCGGGAGCAGCAGCATTGGCCAATACCTTTGAGGCTTCGGCTGCACAAAGGTGTGAACCAATTTGAATGTCTGCGCGCCATCCGTACTCCGGAACATCAGCACGTTGTCGGTCTTCGGATCGTGATCAGCCAGCAATACCGTCTGCGCATCCTTGGGATCGAAGGCGGCGTATAGGCGGTGAGTGGGGAACCAGATTTCCTGGGGCAACACTTCTTGCGTTCTGGACGGCTTGGATTGCTTCCAGGTGGCGCCACCATCGTGGCTGTAGAACAGCTTTGGTGGCGAAGTCGCGGTACCGGTCGCGACCACGATGCTCTTCGCGTCGCTGGGCGCTACGGTTACCTGATACGGGTTAGTAAAATTCCATCCGGTTGCTGCCCAAGTAAGGCCCTTGTCGATGCTCTTCGAGACTTGTGCCGCCCCGTTGTCCTCTCCGGTCACGACATACAGAGTATTGGGATCGGAAGGATCAAACGTAAGCGATTCGGGCAGGATACCTGAGTACTGGGGGAAGGTGGCACAGCCATCCCTGGACACAAACAGCCCCTCGTCGGGATGAGCGATGTAGCAGAACCCTGAATTGTCCGGATGATACCTCGCTTCTCCTCCTTCGCCGGCGGGACCGCTCACTGGCCACGACTTCCCCCCGTTCTGAGTGGAAGTCGAGCTATTGTCTTGCAGCGGCGCCTCGACCTTCATACCGTCGGGCGATACGGCCACATCGTAAACCAAGGTATTGTTCACCTGTACGCTCAGAGGGGAAATGCTTCCCGAACTGCACGTCGGAGTGAACGACAGTCCCTGGTCCTCCAGCACATAGCAGGCGTCATCCCCCTTCGTCCCCGCCACCGGCACGATGTATCTCACATCAACCGTGCCGAAGGCGCCCCTGGAAATCTGCGGGTTCCGATTTCCGTCGGCCCTGAAGTAAAGAATCGATCCACTTCCGTCATCCCCGAGGTACAACCGGTGTGGAGTCACATTGCTGAAGGCGATGGCCTGCGCTCCGATCGAGCAATTGCAGTTGATTGAAACCCATGTGTGCCCGCCATCGATAGAGCCGTACAGATTTTGATTCCATGCA
>JBGPJK010000483.1:0-3382 GCA_041485425.1 Terriglobia bacterium
ATGATTAGATCGGCGTTGTTGAGACCGTTAGAAACTGTTCCTGTCGCGTTCGGGATCGCAATGTCGTGAAACACGTTGTTCTTCAGGAGGTATCCGCGGTACTCCCCGCTGGAGAGCAAGGCCCACCCGATAATGTCCCCGCTGTCATTAATCTGGCGAGCGACGGTCTGCACCACATCGCTGCCTGGAAAATCGATCTGGGTGAAGACATTGCCGATGAGCGAGTACCCGCGGTAACCGCCGCTAGCGTCACCAAAAGTTCCAACAATGTCTCCTTTGCTATTGATGCCCCCGATATAGGTCAGCACTGAGTTGGGAACATCGTAGGTAGTGTATTGGCCGCTTTTGAGCAGAAAGCCGTGATACAGACCATTTGTGTCCGTGTATTCTCCCACGATCTGGCTGGCATTGTTGATGCCACTCGCGATGGTCAGCACGGCGTTGGGGTAGTCAATCGTGGTGATTGACCCGCCGCGGTAGATAAACCCATGGCCAACGGCGAGATTGTCCACGTACTCGCCCACCGCTTGGTTCTTGTCGTTGATACCGTAAAGGATTGTCCCCGACGAGTTCGGCACGTCGAATAACTTGAACTGGCCCTTGACCAGGGCGAAACCATGGTTAGCGCCAGCAGAGTCCTGATAGTATCCAGCAACGATCTTGGCCTTGTTGATGGCGCGGGGCAAGGTAGCGCTTGCGCCAGGCACATCAATCGTCTTGAAGGATTGCGCCTGCAGCACCCCGGCGCTGAAGAGCAGAGTTAGTGCCAGGGAAGCGCAAGCCAGAACAGAGACCTTACTGGTGTGGTGTGTCATGGAAGCCTCCTGCGGTTTCGGCCCGCAATCTTAGCACGGGTTCGGGGGACGCACTACAAGTCGAGTCCGGGATGTAATTGACTGGCCGGTGATTTCGTGCGCTGCCGAAAACGGGTGTGAAGGCTGAAGTGGGGCGAAGCGTGTAGCCGTTATTTTGTGTTAATTTCAATAGTGTGGGCGCGTAGCTCAGTTGGCAGAGCAATGCCCTTTTAAGGCATGGGTCGCAGGTTCGAATCCTGCCGCGCTCACCAGCACTGAGGTCCCTCGCTATGCTCGGGATTTGGGCACGCGGCTCAGACGCCGCGTAAACGCCTCAAGTTCGAATCCTGCCGCGCTCACCAGCACTAAGCCGAGCTAGATTACTTTTGTGGGAGACTCACGACGGCAATTGGTTGACGAACTCCAACCCATAGAAATAACCAGTCCGGTTCCGAACTATGGCTGGGATGCGCACTTTATTTGGCTTTTCGAACTGGACTTCCGTTAGATCGCCTGGCTCCAAAGGAACGGTTGCGTACAGGGACATACCTCCCTGACTGATCTCCGTCGCCAGCCCACGTACTATCTTCTCCGAGCGTCCGTTACACACCAGAATGCCGAGAGGCAGATCGACCGGATACCGCTGCCAGCGTCGGGTATTGGCGGGGGGACGCATTGTCGCTGCACTGCCAGGAGTGACCTGGACACGATGGTAGCCGCTCTAGCAGCCCAGCCTCAAATTACCAACGTACAACCAGTCACCAGGTTACCGTGCCGCCGAGTTGGGACAACACCCGATTGTCAGCTATTCTTACACCTATGCCCTGTCCCCCCGCCAGAGACCAAAAACTGATCCAGATCGTGGATTTCGCCTTGGCCGATTCTGCGCGCCGAAGCGGGAAGTGGCTGGCCTGCCGTCCAGGCTGCTCGCAGTGTTGCCATGGAGTGTTTGCCATCAATCGGCTGGACGCGATCCGGCTGCGCAGCGGGCTGGCAGAAGTGGAACGGAAGGATCCTCCGCGCGCAGCGCGCATCCGGGAACGCGCTCTGGAGGCTGTCGCGCGGCTCTCCCCTGACTTCCCCGGCGATCCCGCCACCGGCGTGCTCGATGAATCGGATGGAGAAGAGGCTTCCCGACGGTGGGATGATTTTGCCAACCACGAGCCTTGCCCCGTGCTCGACCCGGCGACCGGGACTTGTGAGCTCTATGAATTTCGTCCCGTGACCTGTCGGACTTTCGGGCCACCGCTTATGTCAGAAGGCGATGTGGGCGTGTGCGAGCTCTGCTTTGACGGCGCCACCGAAGCCGAAGTTATGGCCTGCGAAATGAAGCCCGATCCGGACAACCTTGAAGCAGCCTTGCTGCAGGAACTGGAGAAGTCGTCCGGCCTTCGTGGCGAGACCATCATCGCCTTCGCGCTGGTCCGGTGATCTCCATCACAGCCAGCCATCCCGGCCAGCAATAGATTTGAACCGACAGGCGATGGTCTTTCTCGGCCACGCCCGCCATCCGATAGAATGAATTCACTGGCTCTTACAATAGTGCGGCGGAGTGTCACTCGCTGCAAAGGGATCACAGTGAGGTAAGGAAGGACCATGTCGAATCTCGCAAGCAAGAAAGGGATGATCGGAATCCTGACCGGCGGCGGTGACGTGCCCGGTTTGAACCCTGCCATCCGCGCTGTGACCATCCGCGCGCTGCGCGAAGGCTATGGAGTGGTGGGCCTGCGGCGGGGCTGGGGCGGGCTGGTCGACATTGTGCGCGAGAAGGAATACGACAACGGCGACAACTTCCAGATCCTGACCGAGGAGATCGTCAACCGCGCCGGCCGCACCGGAGGCACCTTCCTTCACAGTTCACGGACCAATCCCGGTAAGGTGAAGAAGGCGGATATTCCAGCTCATCTCCAACAGACCTACACCGCCGACCGGAACGATCTCACGCCCGAAGTGCTGAAGAACCTCGAATGGCTGGGGATCGACTATCTGATTCCGATTGGCGGCGACGACACCCTGAGCTACGGGGTGCGGCTCTACCAGGAAGGTGTAAAGCTGGTGGCCATTCCCAAGACCATGGACAACGATGTCCCGGGGACCGATTACTGTATCGGCTTTAGTACGGCGGTTACGCGCACGATTCAGATGACCAACGATCTCCGGACCTCGGCGGGATCGCATGAACGCTTTCTGGTGCTGGAAGTCTTTGGGCGTTATGCGGGTTTCACCGCCATGCTGCCGACCATGGCCGGTGCCGCCAACCGCTGTGTGATTCCGGAGCACAAGTTCAACATCGAGCAGCTGACCGAACTCCTGGTCGCGGACCGGCGTCATAATCCCAGCCACTATTCCGTGGTTTTGATTTCGGAAGGGGCCATGTTCGAGGGCGGTGAGATGATTTTTGCGAAGGAGACGACCGACGCTTACGGCCACAAGAAGCTGGGCGGCATTGGCGACCTGGTTTCCGAAAAACTGAAGGAGTTGTCGCCCAAGTACAACCACGGCAAGGCCATCGACACCATCAACCAGAAATTGGGTTACCTGGTGCGCTGCGGCGATCCGGACGCGATCGACTCGATTGTCCCCATGGC
>JBGPJK010000484.1:0-3382 GCA_041485425.1 Terriglobia bacterium
CTGCCGGTGGCTACGCGGGATCGGCATTTTTCCTTCGTTTCAGGGTTGACGAT
This sequence comes from Terriglobia bacterium, assembly GCA_041485425.1. Classification (GTDB taxonomy): domain Bacteria; phylum Acidobacteriota; class Terriglobia; order Terriglobales; family Acidobacteriaceae; genus JAIQET01. Next base: position 54 of record JBGPJK010000484.1, read on the forward strand.
CTTGGAGTGGTAGGCATTCGTCACTTCATTTCGCTTTGAATCCGAATTCGGGTTAGGATTCAAGAGCCGCCATGCTCACGATTCGAGCCAGGATCCTCAAGGGCCACAAATCCATGATCGATATCGAGGCGGGAATGGCGTAATACTTCTTCGTATTCGGCCAGAATCGGCTGAGAAAATATAGAGCTGAACATTCCGGTCGACGGTCAGATTGAAGACGGCAACCTCAATACCAAATCCAGATTCGTTTTCGTCCAAGTGCCGGGCTCGATGAGCGCGCCGTTCCTGTTCGCCGTGAGCGATAACCATGAGGTGATAGCCCCAAGCGTCAGCGCGGGGATGATCGCGCCATTGATCGAGGACACCATCGTCAACGGGCGTATCTCGAAGCCGGGAGAAGTGGATCGCTACCACCTGGCGGTCGGAGATCGACGGCAAGCCGGTGACGGTGGTCTCGCCGGCGGTGGAGATCGAAGTCGTGCCGGGTTACGACCTCCGGCTTTCCAGTTCCAGGATGGAGATCGAGCCCGGAGGCAAGGTGGAGGTGGCCGGGAAAATTCATCGCGAGCTGACCTTCGAGGGGGGAGAGATACGGATTGCGGCCGAGGACCTCCCCGACCAGGTTCAATGCCCGGGAGTGGTCGTGCCCGCGGGTCAGCGCGACTTCACGTTGCGATGCGAAGCCGGACGCGGGGCCAAGGCTGGGGCGTTTCCGATCCGGATCGCCTCCAGCGCGCCGGACACGGGACGCAAGGTCAAAGCGGAATACAAGATAGCCGACGTCGAGGCCAAGCTTGTTGTCGGCGCCGCCCGGAATGCGGCTGCGATTCGGAAAGAGCCGTAAAAGCCTGGCAGGTGGGCGACGTGATCACAGATAATAACTGCCGACAACTGGGATGTGCAATTACGCACAAGCCGCGCACATCCACTGGAGAAACACGTTTTATGAGGCCTCCTGTATCTGCTTGCCCTCGCGTGCTTTCTAGGCTTTTCAGTGTCCTTGCAAGCTTGCTCACTCTCGTCAGTCCTGTCGGCATGCGCGCCCAATATGAGCCATCATCCCCCCATTGCACCGAAATCTGCCCAGGAGTGTAACGCTTTTGCTCCGCGATGAGTCAATTTCAGGCGGCGATGAGCAACGCTCATGAGCAGTGCTTGGCACAATAAAACCACCAAGCCCGTGCCGGAATCCAACAACCGAATCTGTTCCCAGTCCGCGTGTCAGTACTATCACGATTTCGTCTACGGCCCGCGGGCTGCGGACGGTGGCCGAAAGGTTTCGGCCTGCTTCGCGGAAGTCAATCAATATATGGCTCGTCAAGCCGAGGAAAGAGTCCGTGAGCAGCAACAGCGCGAACAGGCAGCGCAACGCGAAAAGCAACGGCAGCAGGAAGAAGCGGAGCGGGCTAAGCGAGCAGCCGAGCGGGCAGCGTGGGAAGCGCGGGAACAAAAACGCAAACAGGAAAAAGCGCAAAAGGAACGGGAAGCAGAGGCGCGGCTGAAGACTGCGAAAGATGAATCCGCTCGACGACAAATACAGGCCGAACGGGACAAGGAATTGGCCGCCATAGCTCGCGAACGGAGCACTGATATCACCCAGTTACTGCTGCCTCCTCCAGTTCCGCCGAAGGCCGCCGTCGGCGCCTCCACTGTGTTGGAGCCAAATAGAGATGTCCCTCCGGAACCGCCTCCACCACCTCCACTAGGAAAGGAAGCGCTGGCCGAGATCAAAGCGGATCCATTTAGTGGGAAGAGTCGATACAGTTCCCCCGCAGCTACTTTAGCAAACCCATCGGAGTGGAGAGACCCTTTCCCTTCACGCACTACGATTACGAAAGACCTTCATGCTGATGAAGTATTTGCAAAGACAACTGAAATCGCCGCCAAGGGTACCGAGAAAGCATTGAGCATGTTGGACAGGGACATTGAGGTCGCTCGCAAAGCAGGGAACAACATGAAGTACCTCGAAGCCGCCGAAGATACTCGTTCGGTGGTTAACGGCATGGGCAAAATGCTGAAATATGCTGGCTATGCAGCCGCTACTGGAAACATCGTCAATGCCGAGACAGACAAGCAGCGTGAGCAAGCCATCGGTGAAGCAGCTTGGAAAGTATCGTCGGACATCGTAAAACAGGGGTTCGAGAAATACGCCCCACGGATATTCGGCGAGAAGGTAGCGGCTGTTTTGTTGGGGCCCGTAGCCTTCGTGGCTTCAATTGGTATGGATGTACTGACCCGTACGCCAATCACACGAGACCCGCAAGAGATCATCCGTGACCAGTCCGGTTTCTGAGTTCGCTCAACGACAAGAGGGAAGCTTTAACCTCAATGCGGCGACAATATTCTCGCTACGGTGATCAGTGGCAGTCAGTGCAGAAACAGCAGTTGCTCGAACTGACGGACATGGTCTTTCGAGAGGCGAGCCGTACTGGGCACTAAACCTCTGGGGAGGGAAAGTCGAATGATGTCTCTGAGATCTGCGCCCTGTTTAAACTATAATCGCTCTTGCAATAGTGGCCTCCGCTCAAAACGATGAAGCCGAAGCCAAAAGGCACTACCGTGTTGGTCTGGTCGCCCTAGAGAACAACGATCTCTCTGTGGCCGCAGATGAGTTTCGCGAGGCCTCGAAGCTCGCTCCGAATATTGCATTGGTCAATTACTACTTGGCAATTAAGATGGCGGAAACGCCGGGAAAGGCGAAGGGCGACTTCAAGTACGTTGGGTGCAATGGCCAATGTGGTAAGAACGCCAACGCTTGGGACAGCTTTCAAACAGTCCTTGAATTGAGAAGCGCGGTGACAACGATATTTTCGTAGGCGGGAGAGAAAACGGCACTCCGTCTTCGTTCTCCATCTTGAGTCGAGTGAGATAGAACGCGATTGCGATTCGTCCGTGGGCAAGTGGCAACCCCGACTTTCGAAGAGAGCCGGGGTCGCCGACGCGCTTACGCGTTGGCCTCGGCTGGTTTCTTCTATTTCTTGTGCTCCAGCTTGCGGACGGCACAAGTGCGGATTTCCCAGTTCTTGGGAGAAGGGAAGGCATTCCGACTTGCATCGCGTCGCCTCACGGGGTACGTTGGAAGGTAGCCGTGAGCAAACTAGAGGCGATCATCGAGGATCTCAAAACACTGCCGCCGGATCGGTTGGACAGCGCCGCCGCCTACATCCACAAACTCAAGACGATCGGTCATGCGGAAAGAGCCGCCATCATTGATCGAACCTCGGGTTCATTGACGAAAGAAGAGGGAGACGAGCTAGCACGCATCATAGAAAAAGGCTGCGAACAAGTTGATGAACGGGACTGGTAGCGTCCTGCTGGACACCACGATC
>JBGPJK010000485.1:0-3380 GCA_041485425.1 Terriglobia bacterium
AATCCTCTTCCGCTCTCGCTGCTGCTTTGGCTGGTGGCGCCAAGCCTATGGCCCTTAGTAGCGGTGACTGCCCTCTTCCGTGCGCTGGCCGCATGGAGTACGGCCAAGTGGGTTCTGCACGACCCGCTTACCGGCCGGAGATGGTGGTTCATTCCGATTCAGGACCTGATTAGCATGGTGGTTTGGGTCTCAGGTTTCTTCGGCAGCACGATCGATTGGCGGGGGCGCCGATACAATCTTTTGCGGGACGGTCGTTTTCAATTCATGGGAAGCGTTCCCGAGGCAACCGGAGAAGCCTGGCAGGTCCTTCAAGCACCCGCAGGGGCACTTCACCAGCGCGATATCAGTCCTCACAAGACGGACGAGGAAGTCCTTCGACGTTAGGAATGTCCATGACTCATCGAAAAATTCCCCAACCGTCATTGGCCCGGACTCGTCTTGTTGAAAGCGCGAGTCACCGGCTCTGATAGATTTCTTTGAACTTGTGCTGTGGTGAGGATACGATCTGAGGCAACGGCATTTTGGCGTGCTTTGAAATGGGGCGATGTAGATGTGTGGCATCCTCGGGTATTCACATATTTCGAAAAACCTGCCGCCCGGCATTCTCACCTCGGCTCTGGGTTCCCTTGCGCATCGAGGACCTGATCATGAGGGGCGTTTCGAATGCGAGCAGATCTCGCTGGGTGCCACCCGCCTGCGGATCCTCGATCTGAAAAGCGGGGACCAGCCTCTGTTCAGTCCTGACCGGGACGTTGTGGTCATATTCAACGGCGAGATTTTCAATCACCACGAAATCCGTATTCATCTCGAAGCCGAGGGATTCAGGTTCCAGACGAACTGCGACACTGAGGTAATTCTTCAAGCCTTCCTGCGCTGGGGTAGCGCATGCTTTTCGCGGTTGCGGGGGATGTTTGCCATCGCCATCTGGGTGCAGTCCGAGGGCCGCCTTATACTCGCGCGCGACCGCATGGGCATCAAGCCCCTGTACTACTGTCTTCAGGATGGGGAGATCTATTTCGGTTCCGAGGTAAAGTGCATCCTTGCGCATCCGGCAGTGCGCCGCAGGGTTTGCTTCTCCGGACTGAATTGCTTTCTCAGCCTGAATTACGTTCCTGGTCCTTTCACCTTGGTTGAGGGCATCACGAAGCTCACGCCGGGCCACTTGCTGGATTGGCGGAAGGGCCGCTGCAGTGTGCGGTCCTATCTACCCGCCCCGCGTACCGTGCCCGCTCCTAACACGATTGACGAAGCCTGCCACGAACTGGATGGCCTGCTAGAGCAATCGGTCAAGGAGCAGCTTGTTGCCGACGTCCCCGTGGGTATCTGGCTCAGTGGAGGGCTGGACTCTTCCACCATCTTGCACTACGCGGCGAACTCAAATTTGAGTCAGCTGCGAACCTTCTCCATTACTTTCCAAGGGCGCTCTTTCGATGAAAGCGCGTATATCAAGCAGGTCAGCAGCCACTTCGGCACCCAGCACTCCGAGATCGACCTGAACCCGAACGGCGACCTGGTAAATGCAATCGAACAGATCGCCTACTACTCCGACGAACCCAGCGCCGACGCAGGTGCCTTGCCGCTCTGGTTCCTTGCTCAGATGACCAGCCAGGACGTTACCGTGGTCCTGACGGGTGAGGGATCCGACGAACTGTTCGCGGGCTATCTCACATACGAGGCTGATCGCTACCACTCAGCCATCCGCAAGACTCCAGCCTTCTTGCGCAGAGCGGCACTGGCATGTGCCATGCGCCTGCCTGTATCCGACGAGAAAATCAGCTTTGAATACAAGCTCAAGCGATTCCTGCAAGGCTCCTTGCTTTCGCCGGAACTGGCACACGTGTTCTGGAATGGAACCTTTTCCGAGGCCGAAAAGCGGCGGCTGTTCCTCTTCGCGGATCCCAATCCACTGGCTGCGGTGCTCGCCGAAATGCCGGGCGGCTCTGGCTTGCAGCGCTATCTCGATTTCGACCAGCGCTATTACTTGCCCGACGATATCCTCTACAAGGTGGATCGAATAAGCATGGCCCATTCGCTCGAGGTCCGGCCTCCGTTCCTCGATCCACGGGTCGTCGACTTCGCCGCCCGCCTGCCGGAGCACTTCAAGCTGCGCGGGTCGAAATCCAAGTACGTGTTGCGCCGGCTGATGAAGGACAAACTGCCGGCCGCGGTACTGCGGCGGCCCAAAATCGGTTTCGACATCCCTATCCACGAGTGGTTCCGAGGAATCCTCCGGCCTTTCCTATTGGACACCCTCTCTCAGGAGGCCGTGTCGGCCAGTAAGCTGTTCCGTTGGCCTGCTGTGGAGTACCTGCTTCGCGAACACCTGGAGCGGAGAGCAAACTTGGGGTATCACTTATGGGGTTTGATGACGTTGTTGATCTGGATGAAGCGATGGAACATCGAGCCGGCGCAGGAGGAAATCAGGGTGCCAAACCCGCGCTCCGAGGTGCTCGACGAGGTTGGATCGTTGTAGCAGCAGCTTGCTTCGTCTTCCTCGTAAGTATCGCCAGCCCTCCTCGTCTCATGGACGACGTGGACGCAGTCCAAGCGCAGATCGCCCGCAACATGCTGGCATCCGGAGACTGGGTGACCGCCCGGCTCGACGGTGTCGTCTATCTCGAGAAGGCGCCGCTCAATTACTGGATGATGGCCGCAGCGTACCGGATCTTCGGCGTCCATGACTGGGCCGCACGTCTTCCCCTTGCCCTCGCGGTGGTGCTCTTGTGCTGGGTTACCTGCCGCTTCGCGTGCTGGGCTTTTGATGAGACCGCCGGGCTTTACGCAGGGATCGCTCTCATCACGTCGGTCGGCCTCTTCCTCTTCACACGGATCCTGATACCCGACGCCACCCTGACCTTGGCCATCACTGGAGCCATCTGGGCGTGGCTGCGTCTGCTTGAACCCGACGCGGAGCCTCGGCTGCGCTGGTCCTTCATGATGGGCTTTTGCTTAGGAGTTGGCCTGCTGCTCAAGGGCCTGATCGCCGTGGTCTTCCCGGTGATGGCGGCCCTTGCCTACATGGCTCTTACCCGCCGCCTGTTCTCTTTGACCGCCTGGCGTCGACTCCATCTCGGGCACGTGATTGCCATTGCCTTAGCCATCGCTGTGCCCTGGTCCGTGCTGGCGACTCTGCGTAATCCGCCCTATTTTGTGTTTTCCCTGCACAGTGGGCCGGGCCAGTATCGCGGATTCTTTTGGTTCTACTTCTTCAACGAACACCTTCTGCGTTTTCTGAACTTGAGATACCCGCGCGACTACAACACTGTCCCCAGGTTCTGGTTCTGGGTTCTGAACTTGGTCTGGATCTTTCCCTGGTCGTTCTATCTGCTCTCCGCGCCGACACTCGGCTACAGTCCGACTTCACGGGCGGGCAGAACGAG
>JBGPJK010000486.1:0-3376 GCA_041485425.1 Terriglobia bacterium
CGCAGCGCGCGCGCGATGTTCTTACCGGAATACCAATTCCCGAGCTGATTGGAATGATGAAGAAGGCGGCCGATTACTATCTCAACGACGCTTTGCCGATGGGTGACGGCGAACAGACGCCGGACGATTTCGCCCGGCAGCAATCGGCGAGCACGGGACTGCCGGAGCACATGTGCAAGGGCAACATGGCGAAGAACCAATTCGTGTTGTCGAACATGGACAAGATCCTGGAATCGCTGACGCGCGGGCTTCCCGCTGACACTTTGACACGCGGATTCGGCACCGAGTCGCGCGGCGTGATGGTCAGCTATCAGGCGCAGGCTCCGTTCCTTGGGCTCGTGCTCCCATCGAACTCGCCCGGCGTACACACGCTGTGGCTGCCGGTGATCCCGATGCAAGTGGGGTTGCTGCTGAAGCCCGGTCCGCAAGAGCCCTGGACGCCGTATCGAATGGCTTCTGCGTTCTTCAAGGCGGGCATTCCGAAAGAGGCGATCTCGATTTATCCAGGAGGCGCGGATATCGGTGCGGAGGTTGTCCGGCGCTCGAATCGCAGTATGATTTTCGGCGGCGCGGCTACCGTCGAGCGCTACAAAGGCGACCCGCGCGTGCAGGTCCACGGCCCGGGGTTCAGCAAGATCCTGCTCGGCGACGACGTAGTGGATCACTGGGAAAAATATCTGGACGTGATGGTGGACAGCGTGTTCCTCAATAGCGGGCGTGGCTGCATCAATACTTCCGGAATCTGGGCGTCACGGCATACCAAGGAAATCGCCGCAGCGTTAGCGGAAAGACTCGGGCCAGTGGCGCCTAAGCCGCCAGAGGATCCGCAGTGCGAACTCGCCGCGTTTACCGTGCCCGGAGCTGCCAAGGCGATCTGGAACATGATCGAGGCGCGGCTTCAGGAGCCGGGCGTTACGGACATGACCTCGAAATTCGGAGCGCGGCTGGTGCAGAAGGAACGCTGCGGCTATGTGCGGCCTGTGGTGGTGCACTGCGATTCGCCGAGCCGCGAACTGGCGAACACCGAGTTCATGTTCCCTTGCGTGAGCGTGGTCCAGTGCCCTCAGGAGCAGATGCTGGAAAAAATCGGACCCACGTTGGTGTGTAGCGCGATCACGCAGGATCGCCAATGGCAACGTCAGTTGATTGACGCACGGCAGATCGATCGGCTGAATATCGGTGCCATCCCGACGATCAAGCTCGATTGGCTGCAGCCGCATGAGGGGAATATCGTGGAGTTTCTATTTCGCCCGCGGGCGTTTCAGGCTTCGCTGGATGCCGTCGCCGTCTAGCCCGAGCCAGATGTTAAGAAGCGAGGCTCAAGAAGGTGCTCTTCGCTGAAATCTGACGGACCGACATACGCTTGGGACGGCTTAACGAGTGCCAATGGGGTATACTGATCGACGAAATTCGCCCAGCGCGAAACTGAGCGCCTCTCATGTTTCAAAGCCGGGTTGAGGCCACGGATTGATAGGTTCTTCAAACGGTCCTATCCACTCCGAACGTAACCCGCAATATGGGTAATTGAGGACAGGGTTCATGCCAAACAGCGGTCCAACGTCAGCAAGTTTGATTATCTGCGAGTCCGTCCTTACCGAACATACAGGATCCGTGAGCGCGATTCGCATCATGGACATCCTTAGGGTCGGCTCTGCTGCTACCACTGCTCGCTTTTTCGTTTTGACATACTTGCATTCGCATTCATTTGATAGCGTACAGCATACTCTAAAGGTGCAAATGCTGGGCCTACGTGGCGAAACTTGGGTCTCCGTGGCTGACGCGCCGGACCAGAATTTTGGATACGCATACAGGATTGATCCTTCCGCCCCTGGCGCATTTATGCTGACTACAGAATTTGGTCTTAACCTGACAACGTTGGGACCGCTAGGAACCTTTTACGTTCAGGCTCTCGTGGACGGTGTAATGGTAGCTCAAACACCGCTCACGCTAAGACGTGTTGCCTGATCTCTAACGCGGCGTTGAATTCCGGAACTGGTATAGGACTTGGGTCACCATAACGATTCTCGGCATGGCCAAAAGGGCGAACAGCGTCCTCTAGCCCCAAGCGAAGAGCTTCACAGTCTTCATCAAACTCGGATAGTTGATGTTCGACGGCATACGCGAGTTGTTGAGCGTCGTGATCACCTAGCTTATGGATGTTCCAGCTATAGGGGACGAACCAGTTTTCAAAATCATCCAGAGACAATTGGCCAACGAGCAGCTTTGCTAATTGTTCGTGTATTGCAGATACCTTAGCCATGGCCCAACGTCCTCCTACCAGGATAACAGTAGCAGAGATGCGGGAGCGCTTCAATAGGGGAAAATACTGGGAACGAGTGCTCAGGGGTGAACTGTTTCCGGTTGTGATTGACCAAGGACAACCCCAACCAGAAATCGCTGCGAAGGAACCGTCGGGGACGGTCAGTCAAACAGTCTCATATCGTGACCGCAATAATGATGAGGTTGCGCGCGTGCATCAATACTTACGCCCAGATGGAAAGTTAGGAGCGTCTGGCCTGCCTGACCCGAAAAGACTATTTGAAGAAGAGACGTTCTTTCGGCTGATAAAAAAGGCCAACGCCACGCGCGATGCCATGTAATCATGAAGCCATCAAGCTCAGCAGGTCACATGTGTCGAAGGCCTGGAAGCATACGAACGTATTCGCTGGAAGCACGCCTTTTTTGTCGAACGCTCGACTCGGTTGCTCCTGCTGAGCTGGCGATCTTGGATCGAGGAGATTGATGGCCCGTGAGTCCTCAGGCTTTGCCAGATACCGTTGTCGCTTGAGCTTGGCATTCGTCCGCAAGGAATTCCGTGAAGCGCTCTAACCCCACCGGGAAGCGGTCGCCACTGGCGGCGAAACCCAGGCGGAAGTGCGAGGGCATTTCGAAGCAGTCGCCCGGAACCAAGAGCACGCCGCGCTTCATTAGCTTGCGGCAGAACTCGCGAGCATCGCTGCCATCGGCGAGCCACGGGAACGCGGTCATCCCACCGTGCGGACGCACCCAGCCGATTACGTCACCATACTCCGCGAATACTTTGTCCAGCAGGGCTAGATTTGCGCTGGCGACACTCCGGGCGCGAGCGTAGATCGTCTCATGATTCCGAACGGCCAACGTGGCCAGGCGCTCGCATATGATTGAGTTCGACGCGGTGAAGTGGCTGCGGGCGTTGAGATACTGTTGGCGGCGTTCCGGGTCACGATCGATCATCCACCCGATGCGCAAGCCGCTCAGACATAGAGCCTTGGAGAAGTCGCCCAGTACAGTGGAGTGCGGAAGCCTTGATGCGGACCGCGTGGCGGCGCCGTGATAGATGGGGTGATAGACCTGATCCACGACCAACTGCACGCCGCGTTCGGCGCAGAAATCGTGC
>JBGPJK010000487.1:0-3366 GCA_041485425.1 Terriglobia bacterium
CGGTGCCCACGATGGCGCCGGGCTCGCTCAACGTCACGCTGCTCGTCAAGTCGCCGGAGGCCAAGGGTTCTCCGAAGGTCGCCAGCCCGAAGTCGAGCAGCTTCGCTCCGCGCTCGTTCACCAGAATGTTGCCAGGCTTCAGATCGCGATGCACGATGCCCTTGCGATGCGCTGCGGCCAACGCTTCCGCGATCTGCGCCGCCAACCGCAACGCGTCGGCCACGGGCACGGGACCCTTCAAGGGCGTGCCGTCGACGTACTCCATCACCAGGTAATCCGGCCCGACGTCGTAGAGATGGCAGCCTGTCGTCAACGCGGTGACGCGGTCGGGATCTAATTCGGAAATCCTTACTGGATTGGAATATTCACCGAGGGTCCTGCAATCCAGGCAGCCGTCACTTGAACCGTGGCCGCTCCTTTTGCTGTATCCGCAGGGACGCGAAAATTCACTTGGTAGCCGTCCACCGCGCCGGGATAGCCGACAGCGGCTGTCACCTCGGCGGACTTCCCACTCACCGTCACATCCACGGGCGAATTGACTGCAGCCAGTGGGCTAGCTGGAAACGGCTTGCCGGGATCGACGCCGGGGACCGTCGGACCAAGGCCGGTAGCAAATAATGACAAGATTTCCCCCGGTTTGGCAGGCCTGGAGGCCGTGACTGGCGAGAAGTCACTCGAGTGTGTAACCGCTGGCCCAGTTGGGGTAATAAGAATCTCCGGCCGGGACATCGGGATCACGTGCAGCACGTAAGTACCTGTCCCTCCTCCATTTCTGCGCCGGTTGGCCGGATCCTCAGCCATCGATGCCATTCGAAGGGGCTTCTCTGTCTGGCCGGCGCCGAATTGGCCGCGCACGCCAAGAAATGCTCCAGTGCCGCCTACAATGGCGTTATTGGCTCGCACTTGGGCCAAAGGCGACCCGGGCGGAGGCGAGCCCATCGCTAGTCCCAAAGCCATGATGGTCCCGATTGGGGTGCCATCGGTCTTTAAGATTTCGGCTATCAGCTCTATAACACCATTCCGCACGATATCGGCGACTGCCTCCCCGGCATTGGGAGTCGGACTAAGGGTCACATTCCGCGAATTAAACACCAGTGTTCCCCGGACAGGCTGGCCATTGACGGCCACGATGTCCGAGATCAATACCACCTTTCCAAAGTTTCTTGGCGCGGGATCGCGGTTCACGATGCCCGGATTCGTTGCAAATTTCGAAACATCGGAGATGTCCTCATGGTATGTCACGCCGTTTTCCGTATCGATGTACAGGATCGTCGGTGGCGCCACTTGCGCCAGACCGGGTTGGGAGCACGCTGCGGCGGCGCAGAGAACTGTGGCGAGAGTTGTCTTGCAATTCAGCAGTAGCATAGGTTTTCCCTTCCTTGTAGGGTGTGCGGTACTAGCTTAGCGCCTGTGGCAAAGTCAATCCCCTCCGCTCGCTGACGCGCGCGGTTCAGTTCAGCGTCATAACAGTCCGCATCGATGTCGAAACTAGAACCTCTCCGACAACCTGCTGTTTCAGGTTCTGAAAACGGGCGAGGTCATCATCGCCCGCGGCTCGGGGCAACGGCTACGCCTAGGACGATTTCAGCGAGGAATGCGCTGCCTTCCCCAACGGCGCGCATGTCGAACCTGCTGCGGTGGCACACAACGCCGGTGAGGGTGCAGCAGAAGGCATAAATCCCTCCGGCCAGCCAAACGGAAATGATGAGTCCGGGGGTACTCAATTGAGCTGCTACCAAACCCGGCGTGCGCAGATGCCGGTACCAATGGTTGTTCCGACGATGACCGCAATCCCAAAGCCGACGCCGAGAATTCGCAGCAGGTGCCCTTTGGGGCGTGCGGGAGGGCGTCCGTCTGTGAGGGTCATGAGTGTGGGCCATTGTAGCGCCTCTGAGTGTGTTGAGGCCGGGCTGAATGAATTCCGGATGGATGGTCGGCGATGGGGAAGTTGGCACAAAATTAAGATCTAAAGCCAGTGCGAGCGTTGAGTTGGGGTTGCCAGTAACCGAAAGATCAGACTGAGTAGGATCGAGTTCGAATCCCGACTCGAGTTCTGATATTTGGCTCCCCATCGTGGACGCATTTAGAACTCTCGCGGCCTAAAATCAGGTCCACTCGAACCAACACAACCGCTTCACCCTCAGTACGATATGGACAGAATGCGCCGCTCCATCCAAACTGGGGGCCCAGCTTGGATGCATCGCGAGCTTGCCAGACTTGATGGATCGCGTTTTCGGCATGGACTCCACAGGATAGTTGCGGATACGGCAAGTCAAAACTGCTTCGCGATACCAGCTTGTCTCAGCACCGCGTTGGCGGTGTGCCTGGACAAGATTTGCCCGTCCACAGGGAAACGTCGTTGTGTGATCGGACTGTACCAGATTTCGTGGTCACCTTTGCCTTGCCGCTCGAAGTGACATCCATGCGCGCGAAGAATCTCCTTCACGCTCGGCGTGTAACTGGCCATCAGAAGGTCAGGATGCCACTCTCTTCGTGTTGGTACAGCACGTGGAAACTCGCGGTCCGGTCGCCGGTAGCACCGTTCAACTCTAACAACTCGGGGATAAGAGTTCTCAGCTTCTGAACCAGAACATTAGGTGAATCGGCTTCAGCAACAAGGCCGGGGACATCCTCGCTCTCGGCCACCCAGACACCAGCCTCGCTGTCCCACTGCGCGCGGATCTCGTAAACGCCAGATGGGCTAGATTTCTCCACGCCCAATTTTATCACGCCCAGCCTTGGCCTGCCGTGCTCTCATTCACTCACCTAAGGGAAACTCCAGACCGCCAAACCGCACGCTCTCCAACGTACCCCAACGAGGACTCGAACCTGAAAAGAAAGGACTTGAGCGCTCAACCTTTTCAGAGGCGTAGTATTATCAACTTCAGAAAGCGTAGTATTATCAACGATTTAGAATTTGGCTCCCAGGTAGGATTCGAACTATAACCCTCCACAGCCGTCAGCGCACGGTGTGGTACTGAATCCCAAGCTGCTTCAGGTACGTCTTGTAGCGGCTTGGGTCGTAGTAATACTTGCGCATCTCAGGCCGGAAGCGCTCCATCTTCTCCTTATTGAGGAACGTGGCCGGCTGGTCCGACGGATCGATCAGCGGGATGTACTTCTGGTCTTTCGTCTGGACCTCGCGAAAGTACTTCCAGGCGTCCTCGACGAGTTTCGGCTGGATCAGAAAGTCGAGCGCCGTCATGGCCTGCACCTTGGCTCCGGCGACGGAACCTGTGTGCGCGAATCGGCGTGGCCATGGCCACCGCATTGGCCCAGTTGTGGCCGGGCAGGCCGGGAATATTCGCTGGATAGCTGAGATAAACCATCGGCATGACCAAAGCCGAACCAATGTCCACCATTTCC
>JBGPJK010000488.1:0-3363 GCA_041485425.1 Terriglobia bacterium
GACTACACCGATCGTGCTACCTGCGTCATTTTCGGCGACGGTGCGGGCGCGGTGCTGGTCGAGCCCGCGGACCGCGACGGCCTGGGCATCATCGATTACCTTCACGAAGTGGATGGTTCGGGCGGCTGCTCGCTCTATATGCCCGGCGGCGGCAGCCTGCATCCTTCTTCGCACGAGACCGTGGAGAAGAAGATGCACTTCGTCCACCAGGACGGACAGGCGGTGTTCAAGTACGCCGTGCGCAAGATGGCGGAAGTCTGCGAGAGAATCTTAGAGCGAAATGGATTGACGGGCAGCGACGTGGATGCATTCATTCCGCACCAAGCCAACCAACGGATCATCACGGCAACGGCGGAGCGGCTGGCGATGAAGCCGGAACACGTAATCATCAATATCGACCGCTACGGAAATACCACCGCAGCCACGATTCCACTGGCGATGGAGACGGCGCGCCAGGAAGGCAAGCTCAAGAAGGGTGACTTGGTGCTGCTGGCATCCGTGGGCGCAGGATTCACGGTGGGAGCCACGCTGCTGCGCTGGGCATATTAGTGCGGCCGTGGATTGACCATGCTACCCGTTGCTCTTCTTCTGCTCGAAGGGTTTTTGCAGATACTTCCTGGCTTCCTCCAACGCACCTTGGGTGTTGTCGTTGGTTTGCAGGGCCTGGCGATACTCGTTGGTGGCGCGTTCGCGCTGCCCGGTGACGTCAAAGATTTTGCCTAACTGGATGTGACTCCAAACCTCGGTCCACCGCGGGTCGCCGTCGCCATTGAGCGAGTCACGGTAAGCATTGGCGGACGCCTGATAATTCTTTTGCACGAAGAACACCTCCGCAACGCGATAGTGCGCGAGCGAACTGTTCTTGTTGACTTCGAGGGCCTTGTTGAATTCCGAGAGCGCCCCGGCGAAATCGCCTTGTTGAATCAAGGCCTGTCCCCGCTGAATGGACGCGCGCAGCTTTACGTCAGGCGAGTTTTTCAACACACGGTTGTCTGGATCGATCGAAATCCGCCGCGGCTTACCGAAGGTTTCCAAGGTGAACGCCGATTCCGTTCCCACCACGTCAATGCGCTTTTCTTCTGTCTTGCCGTCCGTGTCAACTTTTAGCTCGACCGGCATGCGGAAGAGGTCGAGATCCTGCGTGATCTGCCCCACGACGCGGAACCCTGGGCAGCGAGCAGCGGGAGGGCATTTATTCCCCAGCCGGTAAACCGTGTACTTGGTCTTAAATTCGGGAGCGCCAGTGGAATCGAGCCACTGGGTGAAAAACCAGGTGAGTTTATCGCCGTAGGCCTGCTCAGCGATGGCAGTGAAATCGTCCAGCGAGGCCGGCTTGCCTGCGTATTTCGAGGCGAAGGTGCGCATCGTCTGGTCAAACTTCTGATCTCCTTCCACCCAGCGCAGCATGTGCAAAATCATCGCGCCCTTGTCGGTGGCCAGTGATTGGAACTCAGGAGAGAACATATCCAGCTTGCCTATGGTCGCAAGCGGCACCGCGTCGTAAGCCAGCGCTCCGACCGACATGTCTTTTATGGCTTCTTCGAGACCGGCAGTTCCGGCGGCACTTTCCACATAGCGAGCCTCAGAATACCGGGCAAAGCCGTCGCACAGCCACCAGTCGTCGATGGAGTTGGGACTCACGGAAGCTCCCCACCACTGGTGCGAGATGGTGTTTGCCAGCAACCGATAATTCACTTTATCGGTCACCGCGCGGCTCGCGATGGCTGCCATCTCCGGAGCCCAGGCGGCGGGCACGGTGTCATCCGGAATCTCGACGACCCTCAGGGTTGTTGAAGGCGCGGTACCGTAGAGGGTCACGTAGTAAGTAAACTCTTTGATCGCGGTCTCCGCGTACATCGCGCCCAGATTCTGGTGAACCGGTTTGAAAAAGACGTGCAGGTCAACACCTGCTTCATCGCTCTTGAACTCCTGAAATGTTCCGGCAACGATGCTCCCGGGGAAACTCGGTTTGTCCCAGATGAAAGTGAAGGTCTTGGTGGGTAACGCGCTTGCGCCCGCTTTCTTTGAGGGAGAAGTATCGCCGACCGTCTCCTTCCCGCTGCCAATGACCACCATGTGGGCCGGCACGGTGATGTTCATGGTGGCGGTGAAGCGGTTGATGCCGTACGCATTCACCGGGAACCAGCGCCCGGCGTAGAGCAGGTAACTGGTTTCGTCGCTGATCGAGGCCAACTTGAGCCCCTGTACGGGGCTGTCGTCGGCGGAGTCGAGCGTGCCATCGTATTCAAATGTCAAGGTTGTCGAAGTATCTTTGCTGAGCGGTTTCGACAACTGCACCCGCACCGTGAAATCCTGCGTGACACGCTCGGCGGATAGCGTCTGGCCAGCGTCATCGGTCACTTTGCTCACCCGCAAGCCGTTATGCAGCTCAAACGTGGCGGCGTTGATGTCTTCCAGGGCGGTGAACTTCACCTTCGCGCGAGCGGAGATTTTATGGGTGTGCGGGGTGAGTTCGGCATCGATTTGATAGTCGTCCACCCGCAGCCGCGTCTTCTCGGCTGCCCAGGCGGGTAGCGAAACTAACAGAAGCAATAAGGCAAGAAAGTTTGTAAGGGCCCGACGCTGGCGCCGAGGTTGAAAGAACATTCAGGAACGTCTCCCGGGAAATCCCGCAGGTCTCTAATCTGTCTGATGAAGATTGTTACGCAAAAGATGCTGCTAGGACAAGGGTTAGGTGTTTTTTCCGCTGTAGAGACGTAGCTGGCTACGTCTAGGGCAGTGAGTTGGCGCCTGAGACCTAGCCAGCTACGTCTCTACAGGCGATCGCTGCAGTAGCGCAATGATTGTATCCGCCGCGCGTTCCGCCGGATGAAGCCGGTCTGGGTTCGGGCCGCGGAGCAAGGTTTTGACTGCCGCCAAGCCAGCAATCATCTGGTCGCGAGCTTGACCGTCGGGAAGAATCTCGCTGAGCCGCACGACCACTTTCCCGGCGGTGAAGTCATGCTGCACCAACTCGGGCACAACCTCTCTCCCAGCGATCAAATTCACCATGGCAAAGTGTGGGACCTTGACCCGGGGTCGTCCTAGGAAATAGGTCAGCGGGGACACGCGATATACCATCACGAACGGCGTGCCCATCATCGTGGCCTCCACCGTGGCCGTGCCGCTGGCAATGATGCCGGCGCGGGAGTGTGCCAGCGCAGGCAAGGCATCGGCGACCAATCGGATGGGATGGCGGCTGCCAATTAGAGATTCGAGAAAGCTGCGATCAAGTGTAGGCGCGACCGGGAGCAGGACTGCGTACCCCGCACCTAACTACCAGGCCGAGTCCAAGACCGCGGGCAAATTCATCCGCACTTCTTTCAGCCGGCTGCCCGGCATGAGGGTGATCCAGGGCTTCGC
>JBGPJK010000489.1:0-3354 GCA_041485425.1 Terriglobia bacterium
GAAGTTGATCCCCGCCTGGGCCGCTCCGCTGACGGTCACCGCTGCGCTGGCCGGCGTGAATGTGTAGCCGCTCTTGCCGGGCGTTACCGTGTAGGCGCCATTGACCAGACCGCTAAAAGTGTAGTTTCCGGAAGCGTCCGCGGTCGTCGTGGCGCTGCCCGCTCCGCTCAGGGTAACCGTCGCTCCAGCCGCACTCGCCGCCGGGCTGATGGTTCCCGAGATACTCCAAAGAGGCGCAACTATGTTCAGAGAGAATGTCCGGGAGATGCCAGCCGCGCTGGCAGTCAGCGTTGCCGTTTGTGCGACGGAAACCGCGGCGATGGTGGCCGTGAAGCCGGCGCTGGGGGCTCCTGCGGCCACTGCCAAAGTCGCGGGCACAGCCACACTGGAGTTGGCGCTGGAGAGGCTCACGCTGAAACCGCTTGCGGCGGCCGCCGAGCTCAAAGCCACGGTGCAGGCTGCCGTGCCAGGCGCCGTAACGCTGGTCGGCGTGCAAGAAAGACTGCTGAGGGTAGGCACAATAGGCTGAATGATCGAGATCGTCCCGCCGGCGCCGGATCCAGGAATCCAATTGCTGGGCGCGTTCGCCGCTACGACCGCAGGAACCTCGACTGCGGCAATCGTGTCGGGAGCCGCTGAGGCCATGGTGAAGGTCGCGGTGGCAATAGAACCGGCGCTGATGAGATTGTTACTCCCAAACACAATGCATACTGTTTGACCGATGTTGTTGGAGCATGATACTGTCTTGCCCGCTGCCGTCGTGTTCGGTGACGCGGCGACACTCACGCCGGAAACGTCGGCAGCAGGATACGTCATAGTCCACTGCAAAATGGCAGGTTGAGCTCCACCCGAAGTCGTCAATGAGACATCCAAGTTTGCGTTCCCGCCAAGGGGAGCGAGACCCGAGCTTAACGAGATTGTCACCTGCTGGCCCACTGCGGGGCAAGCGAAAGCCAGTAAAGCGATCGTTAAACCGGCTGCTTTCAGAAACGTGAAAAATGAGGACGAGGGATATAAAGGTCTCATGGTACTAGATCAATTAGTACCATTGGACCC
The DNA here is from genome assembly GCA_041485425.1 of Terriglobia bacterium. Lineage (GTDB taxonomy): Bacteria > Acidobacteriota > Terriglobia > Terriglobales > Acidobacteriaceae > JAIQET01. The sequence continues at coordinate 1,057 of JBGPJK010000489.1, forward strand.
CACTTAGAAGCAAACAGAAAATACTAGTAGTCCTAGTTCTTCCGTAAAGTGGTAGGGTGCACCTAAGGATCTCCCCGGGGTTAGGGCGACGTTTTGTCTGATTCAGAATTACCGGTGAACGTATTTCTCGATCGTTCAGAAACTAAAACTCTTAAAAGACTATTGATGCTCCCCGCCGAGGGCATTTCACTACGGCGCAAAGTGGATCCTCTGGCTCCTTGCGGTCGGATTACGGACTGGACGGTACTAGGAAGCTACCGTACCAATGATCGAGATTCGCCGTGATATCCTTGTAGGGTAGGCAGTGTCTAGAGTATCAATGAAAAGGTCCCCGGGCTTCGAGGCGGTGGGTTCGTGCGCCAAAGCAGCGGTTCTGGTTATCGCCACACTAATCGGGTGGTTTCCTGACGCGTTTGCTTCCGAGATATCTCTGCCCAGTCTATCTGCGGCTCCTGGTAGTGGCCTTGTCCTTTCAGCCGTATTTAATCCGCAGGCAAGTTTCGTCAGCGCCATACAGTTTGATCTGGAGTATGACAACTCCGCGATGAGCTTGGTCGCGGTAGTCGCCGATGCAGCGAGAAACGCAGGAAAAAGTCTCTACTCTGCGGATCTGGCTCCGAACAGGAGGCGGTTTCTTATAGCTGGCCTGAACCAGAATCTGATTTCCGTGGGGAACCTGATGACGGTCTTCGTCAACTTGGACCCGAATGCCTCCACCGGCGTCTATCCGCTGGCGATCTCCGGTTTCGTCGCGACCGACCCGTTCGGGCAACAAGCGAAGGCCACGGGTACGGATGGGGCGGTCACAATTCGAGGAACGATTGATCAAAGCGTGCGGTTGCAGCCGACGGCTGTGCTGAACGCGGGCAGCCTTCTCCCCGGACCCCTAGCCCCGGGGGAATTCGTAACGTTAATAGGTTCTGGTATTGGCCCCTCCACCGCCCAACTACCCGATCCGTCTCCGAGCAGCACGGATTTGGGCGGTACGAGTGTGTTGATTGATGGCGTCCCCGTTCCTCTCTTGTACGCTGATCTCAACGAAATCAAGGCTGTCATACCGTACCGCGTCTACGGAAGGGCCGACGCGCTACTGCAGATCACCAAGCGCGGACTGGTAATCGCGGAGCTCGTGGCGCGCGTTGCGCCTGCAGCGCCCGCGATTTTCACGCAGGACTCGAGTGGTGTGGGGGCCGCAGCAATCCTCAACGAAGATTTCAATGTTAATTCGCCGTCCAGTCCTGCCACTTTGGGTTCGGCTGTTATGTTTTTCGCAACGGGCGGTGGGCAGATTAGCCCGCCTGGACTCGATGGGCAGCTTGGTGGGGATCCGTTGAGCAAGCCCATTCTGCCAATTACGGTGCAGATAGGGGGCGGTGACGCCGAGATCTTGTCCGTCGGACCGGCGCCAAGCTCAGTTTCTGGCGTTCTCCAGATAAGATGCAGAGTTCCCCTAAATGCGACTCCTGCGCATGAGACGCCGATTGTGCTGCGTGTCGGAACTGTCCTAAGTCAACCCGGAGTCACTTTGGCGCTGCAATAGCACCCAAGAGTCGCATGTTCTTTGAGATCCAGATCAGCCCTCCAGCAACTATCGTTTTTTGAAGGCTTAAGGAATTATCGTGAGCACCCAAATAGCTGTTTTTCCGGCGCTCGTTGTCTCCCAGCGGCGCCATGGCCCAGTCGTCGACGATCAGCGCATCCACGTGCGCCATCTCCCGCAGTCTCTTCCCGTAGCTGCCGTCGGCCTTCGCCAGTTCCAGTTCTCGGAACAACTGCGCCGTGGTGACGAAGTAGGCTGTCAACCCGTCTCGACAGGCCTTCTGCCCAAAGGCTCGCGCCAGATACGTTTTCCCAATCCCGGTCGGGCCTATCAGAAAAATGTGCTGGTGGCGGCGTACCCAGTCCGAGTCTTGAATCAGCGACCGAACCAGTGGCTTATCCAGTCCCCTCGCCGCGCGGAAGTCGATGTCTTCCACGCAGGCGTTGCCTTGCAGTCGAGCCTCCTTCAGCCGCCTCTCCAGCGCCCGGTTCTGGCGCCAGTTCCCCTGTCGATCCACCAGCAGCGCGAATCGCTCTTCAAAGCTGAGCTGGCTGGTTTGCGGATCCTCCTGTTGTTGGACGAATGCATCGGCCATGCCGCGCATGCGCATCGTATACAGTTTCTCTACCGTTTGTTGGTTGAGCATAATAGTCTCCTTTTTTCGTTACCTGTTTGCCGGAGGCTCGCCCTCAGGCGGGGAATCGAAGTAGTCGGCACCGCGAATGTTGTCGTGCTCTACCGCCGCCGTCGGCGCGGGC
>JBGPJK010000490.1:0-3349 GCA_041485425.1 Terriglobia bacterium
CACGACCTTGGCCGAATACGCGCCACTCATGAGCCCGGTCTGATCCGCCGATACCTGGATTCGCGCGGGCGTCGATCCCTTCGCCGGCCTCACGGAGATCCACGGCCCGCCCTCGACGCGCACGGAATAGGACAGAGGCGTATCGCCAGTCGAAGAGGCGCTGAACGATTGCGGCGCCGGAGCGTCGCCACCGGCGAACACCGGGAATGTCAATTCTGTCTCGGAAAGCGAGAGGCCGAACTGGGCTAGCGCGCTGGACGGCTGTATCGCAATCAAGCCCGAAAATGCACAGACGACCACCCAGAACCTTTTCAATCCCCGACCGGCCTTTATGTCAGAACCACATAAGGTACCGGGATTTACAGTACTATTCGAGACTCCCAATAAACTCAAGTATACACCCAATTGCCCCAAGGAATTTTTCACCTAAAGTAAGGCTGCACTTCGGCGCCCACGTCTCGCGAGCCGAACGCATTCTCGAAGACTATGTCGCTCTTGTCCGCGAAAGTCACGTCTCCGCCAATGGCGACCTGAACTGAGATAACTCTGCGCGGGCCACTCAGCCACCTTCTCCCGGGAAGCGTTTCGGCCGTGCACTAAAATCGTGACACAGTTCCCGCACCAAACGCATTGACTGCAAATTCAATGACTTGCCGTACTTTGCGAAACCAAAGCCGATTTCCGCGCCTCGTCCGGAAGCCGAGCCTTGGGCGGCGCGTGTTTTAATCCAGGCAGATGCTTCTCTCTCGTACGGCCACAGCCTTGTCGCTCACCCGCGCAGTCTAATGTTCTTCTCATGGAGGTTTCCCATAGCGCTTAGATGAAAGCAAGCGTCCAAATCAATCAGGGCATTGAAAGCCTTTTTGGCACTCCGACGAAAATATCCGTTTGATCGGAAAGCGGATTGCGCGTCAGCACCCACCTGCTCGATAGTTTCATCGAAATCCAGGGCGAAGAAGCCAACGTCTCGCGCGCCGAGCGCATTCTTGAAGACTATGTCGCGCTCGTCCGCGAAGGTCCGCAACCGCAGGAGGAAGCACGCCGGTGCGATTCCTGCTTTGGCCCTTGTCAGAAGGTTCGAAGGAAGATTGGGATCTAGTTTCATTCAAACTCTGGCTCGGATGGGCTAGGTCAGCCCCTCGTATTTCTTAAGGTATGCCGTCAATTCCCGTCGCGGCAATCGAACGGTGGCGTCTTCAAGAAAGACGCGCAATACGGCAGCTATAGCAGAAGCTGATCCTAGCCGGTGCAGGTGTATCTCGTCGAGCAGCCACAACACGCCGTGGACTTCTATTGAGTGCTTGGCTGCAAGTGTTCGTAGCGCGCCGTCACCGGAAAGCAGAATGCAGCCCGAATGGCTCTCGGCGAGCGCAAACGCAAAGCCATCATGCACTGAAAGCTGCGGGAACTCGCGGACTATTGCCTGAGCGCGTAAGACTCTTTCCCCGGGCAGGTCCACGACTTTCAAGCCGCCGCGGATGAGAGCCTTCTTTTGCGTCGCAGTGAATTTCAGCAACTCCTCTTCAAAAAGAGTATTCGGGATCAGGAACTCATATGGCAGTCTGAGAAGAGAGTCCAGCATCGATACCTTTCGGAGATCGATGAGGCAACTGCTGTCACTAACGACGATCCGCATCAGCGTTCTGCGGCCCTTTCAGCCCCATCTCGACTTCGGAGGCCGGTACCCGCAGAAGTTCGGCGGCTTTTGTTAGCGAAATCAATCCTTCAGCAAGAGCCCGGTAGCATAGTCGTTCAAAGCGGCGAGCCTTCTCCCGCTGGCCGCGCGAAGAGGACGGTTCAAGCTCTTCTGGTTCCTGAGTACGCCACCCTCGCGCGATCGACTGGAAGGCGTAAATCAGTGTTGACTGGCTTATGACGTCAAGTTGACGCAGACGCATGAGCAGCGCAGCACCGCTCACCCGATACAGGCGCTTGAGATCGACGATCTCCCGATAGCCGAGCGCATTGCGATGTTTGCCGACCTCCGTCAGCAGATGTTCACGCGGTATAAGGAAAGCGCCCGCGAAGAGATTGGCGGCTCTTTCTTCGTCCTTGTCAACAAGACTCTCGGTGTCGACAAGGCGATGCGCGAGCTCGTGGGCGAGCGTCAGGCGTCGGCGTTCAAGCGGGAATTGGTTGTTGACCACAATGACCGGCAGGTCCGGCTGTCCGTCACCGCGTCCTACCATGCAGGTAAAACCGGAAACCCGCTGAGGGAGCGGAACGGTCAGAACTTTAAGGCCCTTCTCTTCCAGGAGCTCGGTCATGTTAGGAATGGGATCGAGTCCGAGCTTCCATACGTCGCGCACCTCTTTCGCGAGCTTTTCGGCATCACTAACTTCACGCAGGTGACGGGGATTGGGGACTGGGCACTGCCAGGTAGCGCTGTCGAGGTCCAGGATCAGTTCAATCTGCAAATATCGCTCGATCCATTCCAGAACCTCCGTTTCAACCTGGGCTCGGTCGCGTCCGGTCGTGTTCGCTTTCGTCCTAAATTCAACTCCGGAAAGTTCAATCCCCTGGATATCCATCAGGTAGTTGAGGGAGACTCCTAATGCTTTGGCGAGCGCCATCAGAACGCCGGAGCTGGGGGTGTCCTCGCCGCGCTCGTACTTTCCGATGGCCTGTGCAGTGACTCTTCCCTCCATGGCAGAGGACAGACCGCGCAGGGAGAAACCGGCCTTGCGCCTGGCGAGTCTGATTCGATCAGCTATCATGGGCTATCATGGCGGCCCTTTCAGTTTACACTTTTAAATATTATAGATGTATTGTAAACTGAATGGGGAATAGATCAAGTTTTAAGGAAGGCCTTCTGGTTTCAGCGTACTGACAGTGAAGGAAGCCCGCCTGCTTCTCGAGAGTCTGACTGCGTGGGAGCACCAAGCGCAATCGTGACCGTTAGGTCGCCTGGCGCGGGGAGCTTCCAATACGGCTCAGCGCTTCATCGTCAGCGGAATCAGAACAGATCCGAATGCGTTCCCGCACGGACGAGGTGCAGATCGTCACCATCGATCTTGTAGATCAGCAGCCAATCCGGCTCGATGTGGCAGTCGCGGTAGTGCTTCCAGTCGCCCCTGAGCGGGTGGTCCTTGTAGCGCGGCGGCAACGGATTCCCATCGATCAGCAGCAGGATTTACCTCGCGCAACTTCGTCATGTTCTTGCCGCGCTTCTGTGCGAGTTTCACGTCGCGCCGAAACTGCGCCCCGCTTACCGGGTTTCGCACGGCATCAGATTCCCAGATCCTTGAACAGCGCGCCTGCGGAATTCAGGCGCTTTCCCTTGCCTCGGTCGGCGGAGCGCATCGCCTTCACAGTCGTCGCGTTGGGGACCTTCACCTCGAATGGAAGC